>JAHRVG010000064.1 GCA_019090795.1 Paracoccaceae bacterium
CCCCCATTGGTGAAGTAACAGCCCGGATCAAGGCGGAAAAACCTGATGTTCTGTTTGCTGCCCATGTGGAAACAGCGTCCGGTATGATGCTGCCAGATGAATACATCCGCGCGATTGCCGATGCGCAACATGCGCATGGTGGCTTGTTAGTGCTGGATTGTATCGCTTCGGGGTGTGTCTGGGTCGATATGGTGGAATGCGGCGTTGATGTGCTGATTTCCGCGCCGCAGAAAGGCTGGTCGGCCTCTCCAAGTGCTGGTTTGGTGATGATGAACGACACTGCCAAAGCCCGCTGTGATGCAAATAATTCCACCAGTTTTGCGATTGATCTGAAAAAATGGTCCTCGATCATGGAGGCCTATGAAAACGGTGGCCACGCCTATCACGCAACCATGCCCACGGACGCACTGCGGGTATTCCGTGATGTTATGCTGGAAACCAAGGCGATCGGATTTGCCGATTTAAAGGCGCGCCAGATCGAACTGGGCCGTCGTGTGCGTGAGATGTTGGCGGCGCGCGGCATTGCTTCAGTGGCGGCGAAAGGTTTCGAGGCACCCGGTGTTGTGGTGTCGTATACCAATGACCCTGACATTAAATCCGGCGCCAAATTTGCAGCTCATGGTGTGCAAATCGCGGCGGGTGTGCCGTTACAATGCGACGAACCTGCGGATTATTCCAGTTTTCGCCTCGGGTTGTTTGGCCTTGATAAATTGATGAATGTTGACCGCACGATTGAAACATTAGAGACCGCACTTGATGCGATGTGACGGATTGGGCGCGTTGCTGCGCGCCCAAAACACCTAGCCTACCAATTGTGACAAAAAATCAGTGAGGTCTTCGGTCTGGTGGTGAATATAGGGCCGCGCGTTGGGCGGACCAACCAGAACCGTGCGCATGCCCATATCATGGGGAATTTCCAAATTTCTCGGATCATCCTCAAACATTGCTGCCTGAGTGGTTTCAATATTGTCGCGCGCCACAATCACATCATAGGCATCGCGGCCCGGCTTTGGTTTAAAATCGCTGTGCTCGATACCATAAATAGCATCAAATACACCGCCCAAACCCCGGCTTTCCAACACGCGGTTCGCGTGGAATTCTGAACCATTGGTGTACACGATTTTGCGCCCTGGCAGGTTCTGGATATGGCCGCGCAGGATCAGATCCTGCTGCATATGATCCAGAGAAATATCATGAACCTCAGTAAGATAGGGCAAGGGGTCAACGTCATGCTCTGCCATCATACCCGACAGAGTGGTACCATATTTTTGCCAATAGTGATCGCGCAGAAAATTGGCGCGGGCGTGGTCCACCTTGAGTTCTCGCATCACATAACTGGTCATTTTCACCTCGATCTGGTCAAACAACGCTGCCTCTGGCGGATAGAGCGTATTGTCGAGATCAAAGACCCAATGAGCAACGTGGGAGAAGTTGTTTTTCATAGTTCTAGAATAGGGATACCGCCGCAGCTGTACCAGTAAAAACCGCTTCCTTTGCGGCAAATGCGCCAATAATGTTGGCTTTGGTTGAATTAGGCATGTGAAGTACAGTAGAAAACATACGTATACAAAGGGGTGGGAAATGACGGCACTGCAAAAGATTAGCGACGCGCGTAAACTGTTGGTTGAGGCACGCAATGAGCTGGCCGCGATGCTGCAAAATGAACGCAGCCGCAAACGGGGGCACATTGTGCGGGAATTGCATGTACTTTCGCATATGCTGGGCGAGGGCGACCCCTATTTCTCCCAAGCGGGACAGGATCGGGTGATCGACCAGTTGCTCAGTAAGAAAACCGCGGGCGTGTTTGTCGATGTGGGCGGATATGATGGGGTGACCGGCTCCAACTCTCTGTTTTTTGAAGTTTTTCGCGGTTGGACAGGAATTCTGGTAGAGCCATCCCCGACCCAGTTACGGCTGGCTCAGGCTGTGCGGCGTTGCCCCTGTCTGGGTTTTGCGGTTGCCGGAAAGGCGGGTGAAGCTGAGTTCATGGAAGTGACAGCCGGTTATACCCAGATGAGTGGTTTTCTCGACAGTTATGCTCGGGATTTATTGGCCCGTGTGCGCGGAGACCTGCGCCATCAGGAAGTAATTCATAGACTGGAAACCAAAACTCTGACTGAGATTTTGCACGAACAGGAAATTTCAGAAATCGACTATTTGTCATTGGATGTAGAGGGAGGTGAGATGGATATATTGCAAAACTTCCCCTTTGATGCCTTTGACATTGATCTTTGGAGCATTGAGAATAACTCTCAAACCTCTGAGATTCCTGAATTAATGCGAGATCACGGTTATGATCTGATTGAATTTTCCGGTGTGGATGATTTGTTCCGCAAACGGCGCTGAGTTGACAAGGATAGTCTGATGACTTTGAAAAATGATCCAAAAGATGCCTATGGCTTGATCCTGAACGCGATTGACGAGGGGGTTTACGGCCCCGGAGACCGACTGGTTGAATCCGATTTGGCCGATCGTTTCGGGGTTTCACGCACCCCGGTTCGAGAGGCCCTGCAACGATTAGAAACCGAGGCTATGCTGAGCCGGGACGGGCGCTCGCTGATTGTGGCGTCGCTGGAACACAACCAGATTGCCGAGTTTTACGAGGTGCGTTCGCAACTCGAAGGATTGGCGGCTGCATTGGCGGCGAAACATGCTTCGGATGAAGAAATCCGAGTGTTGTTCGGAATGATCGAGGCCGACCGAAAGATTGTCAATGAGCCACGACTGTTGTCACGCGCCAACCGACGCTTTCATACGCAGATACATTTGGCCAGTCGCAATCGCTATCTGGTGCGGCAACTGGAAATGGTGCATCGCTCAATGGCGTTGTTGACTGAAACATCACTGGCGGCGGCGGGCAGGGGCATGCAGTCTCTGGATGAACACCAGGCGATTGTCGAGGCGATTTCCAAACGGCAGCCCGAAGAAGCGGATGCGGCTGTGCGCCATCACTTGTCACTTGCCTTTGAAACACGCCTGAGAATAGACGCAAGTGCTTGATGCTAATCTTGCGCAGTGGTCAGACGATCAATTTCGCCCTGATATTCGTGGTCGTTAATACCATGCTGGGTTTTATCCCAGTACATCGGTTTTGCAAACAGCTCGTACAGGGCTTTGTAAGCGGCGAAAGATCCCAGTGGCCAATAGATCAGCATTAAGGGTAAGTACATCAAAAGGCCTGACTTTTCCCGGTGTTGCAGCGCGATGGCACCCAAAACAAGCAACAGGATTTCTGTGGCAATAAAGGCCGACATCAATGCATTCAGGAACAGGGGGGAAACGTTCTGATAGATTTGCAGTTCCATTCCCACGCTCAGGGCCCAAAGTGGCAAGACCAGCGGGGCGGCAGCAAAAGAGGTGAAAGTACCTAAAAACAGAATGTGGAACACGATGAACCCCGGCGCGCCCAGGGTTCGAAACAGGTTCACTGGTTCGCGCATGTGAGTGATCCAGGTTAGCAGGAAACCCTTGAGCCATCGCGAACGTTGACGCACCCAAGGCACCATGCGGAAATTTGCTTCCTCAAATGTGGTGGCGGGGGCGCAGATGCAGCGCAAGCCGAGGCTGCGCAGGCGAATGCCAAGATCAGCGTCTTCGGTTACGTTATGGGCATCTCAACGGCCCAGTTTCTCTAGTTTGTCGCGGCGGAAAAATACCGACGTCCCGCCCAAGGGAATTGGCAGTCCCAAACTTTCCAATCCTGGCAATATCACGCGAAACAGGATCGCGTATTCTATGGTAAAGCAGCGAGATAACCAATTGGTTTTGCAATTGTAATAATCCAACCGACATTGCACACAAGCGACATCTTCATCCGCATTTTCAAAGCTTTCGATAACCCGGTACAATTGGTCTGGTTCTGGCGCGTCCTCGGCATCATAGATGCCGATGATGTCACCCCGGCAAAAATCCAGAGCATAATTCATAGCCCGGGGTTTGGTTTGCAGCTGGTTTTCCGGCACCTCGATTGTGCGTATCCAATTGGGCAGACGACGGGACGCCAAGTGTTTTTTGGTCTGTGCATCGTTTGCTTCATACACCAGACAGATTTCCAGCAGTTCCTTTGGGTAAATCAGCGCAGTCATTCGCTGGATCAAACGATCCAAAATGTCGCTTTCGTGCAGCAGGGGCACTAGGATCGATATTTTATACAACCTATCCACGTGCTTAGGGGGCGGGCTGTCTTTCTTTGATTTAAGAAAGGCGATCATGGTTAACAATTTGAAGCCGCTGTTTCCAATCAGGGCAATAAAAACCCACCCCAGTAATCCAGCGATAAACAGCTCCGGTATCATCACGGCAGCGCAGACAAATATTGTTAGAAAAACTGCCCCTATCAGCTTAGTTTTGCGTCCGGACCAGCTTCGGGTGGAGAGATGTTCAGGGCAGCGAAGATTGGCAGCCTCAGAAAGACATTCTGAAAACTCGGATTGATAATACCTTAATATCGCCTCTCTGGATGCGAGAACAAACTGGGTTTGCGGCGAAATATGGCCCAGTTGCAAGCGCACTGTGTCGGCTTGCATAGGGTCGGAAATGGCGACGATCAAAGTTTCATCCAATTGTTTCCAAATGATAAAACCATGCTGGATACCGATAGAGGGTTCAATGAGATTCCCCAAAACCCGTGCTGGAGGATCCGTGTTCAGATCAATTACCGGCAGGGCTGATTGTTCCCCGAGCGCCGCCAAAACCGCGGTTTCTGTGGAAAAACCCAGCCCTTGCAACATTTCGCCGAGACGCAGATCCTCTTGCTGTTGCAATGTCAGTGCTTTGAGTAAATCACCGGCGTCAAGCTGGCCACCCTGCATCAAAATATCCCCAATTCGGGCCTTGTTGCGCCGGGTCGGGATGGTTTCAGGGTATTCCCTGTCGATATATTGCGTATTCAAAGACATAATTTGGGCCAGTTAGGACAGCCCTAGATTGTACGTCTATGGTTAATTAGTTGCTAATAGGGGAGTTTTTCGCAGATTTCCCTACATTGATGCGACAAAGCGTTCAAAAAGATAGAAGCTGTCCTGCGGTCCGGGGCTTGCCTCAGGGTGGTGTTGCACGGAAAATACCGGACGGTCCACCATGCGGATACCGCAGTTGGAGCCGTCAAACAGCGACACGTGGGTCTCCATCACCCCCTCTGGCAGGCTGTCGCCATCGACCGCAAAACCGTGGTTCATCGAGGTGATTTCTACCTTGCCGGTTTCCTGATCTTTCACCGGATGGTTAGCGCCATGATGACCGTGGTTCATTTTCAGCGTCTTACCACCCAAAGCCAGTGCAAGCATTTGATGTCCAAGGCAAATACCAAAAATAGGCAGCTCGGTTGTATCCATAATCTCGCGGATCATCGGCACAGCATATTTCCCCGTAGCCGCAGGATCACCGGGGCCATTCGAGAGGAAAACCCCCTGTGGTTTGTGGGCCAACACTTCTGCCGCCGAAGCGGTTGCCGGTAGGACGGTTACGTCACAACCCGCCGATGCCAGACAGCGCAGGATATTGCGCTTTGCACCAAAATCAATCGCCACAACCTTCATGCCCGGCTCGGTGCGTTTGGAAAAGCCGTCGGGCCAAGCCCACCGCTGTTCATCCCATGTGTAGGACTGGGCGCAAGTTACCTCGATGGCTAAATCCTGCCCCTCCAGCCCTGCAAAATCGCGGGCTTGTTGCAGCAGGGCAGGGATATCGAACACGCCGTCCTTGGCGTGGGCAATCGCTACATGGGGTGCGCCTTGCTGGCGAATGGCGCGGGTTAGGCGACGGGTGTCAATTCCGCCAACACCAATGCGCCCGCGTTTGGCCAGCCACGCCGAGAGGGTTTGCTCTGAACGCCAGTTGGACGGTTCGGTCGGATCCCATTTGACGATCATGGCGCGTGCCACTGGATCGGCGGTTTCATCGTCCTCAGTCGTGATGCCAGTGTTGCCGATATGGGGAAAGGTAAAGGTAATCGCCTGACCCGCATAAGAGGGATCTGTCATAATCTCCTGATAGCCGGTCATTGCCGTGTTAAAGCACAGTTCCGCCTGAATCACCCCACTTGCCCCAAAGCCGCGCCCATAAAAGGTTGTGCCATCGGCAAGCACGATGCAAGCAGTTGGAATTTCGGGGTTTTCCGGTGTGGGGGCGGGGGCGTTCATAGCAGACCTCTGGCAAATTTTGGCGAAACTACGCCTGTGGCGTGGATTGGTCAAGGCCAGAGGTAAAATGAATAATTCAACCATTACAATGACTTAATTCTTATAAACTTCATTGTAACGGGAATGAAATACTTGTAAATTGCGGGCTTACACGTTAAAATCGGGAGAGTTGGATCATGCGTGAACGGATTAATGCCGCCCTAAAGCAAGCAATGTTGGATCGGGCCAAGGGCCGGTTGGCAACCCTGCGACTGGTGAATGCCGCGATCAAGGATCGCGACATCGCTGTGCGCTCTGAGGGGAATACAGATGGTATTCCGGATGCCGATATACTGGCAGTGCTGGCCAAGATGGTGAAGCAGCGCATCGACAGCGCCACGATCTACGAAGAAGCCGGGCGGTTGGAATTGGCAGAGCAGGAACGCAGCGAGATCGAGGTGATCGAGGAATTCTTGCCCAAGCAATTGTCCGAAGATGAAACCCGTGCGGCGGTGCAAAAAGCCATTACCGACACCGGTGCCGGCTCCATTCGTGACATGGGGCGCGTTATGGGCGCGCTGAAGGCTGCCTATGCCGGGCAGATGGATTTTGGCAAAGCAGGCGGGGCAGTGAAAGAACTGTTGGCCTGATGCTAGGGATATTTGCGCGCAGATTTGGCAGTGGCTAGTGCGCCGCCGCTTTCCTTTGTCTGGGCCGTCGCGGTCCAGACATATGTATGACTACCTGAAGGCGGGCAGGGGCTTTTATACTTGAAGGCTCCGGGTGCAATCACCTTTTGCCCGCTATAGACCACTACACCGCCACCGTGATTATACCCCGGCGCATCTTTGTCTTTCAGGCGGAACCGGATGTACTTGGTTCCTGCAGGAACCTCCTTTAGGTGAAAGGCCGGGTTTTGCGCCTTATTTGGCCGTCCGGAATTGCAAAGCTTCAATCCCTCCCAACCAAAGCTGAATGAAAATGCCGTTGCCGATTGGGCTGAAGCACAGAGCACCGCCAAGGTTGTCGCAGCACAAAGGGTTTTGGTAAATCGCATAAGGGTCTCCCTTTATTCGATGGCGCGCCAAGGCTTTGGCATTAACACCCAACGCCCGTTCACAAAAATAAGCCCGTCAAAAGCAAGGCCTGTGGTTTCACCTAGTTTAACAAATTTGAACCGCACAATCGGCTGATTGCCGAGAAAATAGGGCAGCACCTTTTTATAACCGCCCGGAAAGGCGTCGAGCGCGACCGCGCGTGATTTCAGTTTTCCGGTTGTTGTGAGAACAGAATACAATTCGACATGCTCGGGTTTTGGCCCGATTTCAACGCCGGGGGTGAACATTGCATTATAAGTCGCAACCAATTTTCCCGCCAAAGGCGCGCCGTATACTGCCCTGATATCTGCCTCATTGGGTTTAAGTGCGGCCGTCAAGGCAGCGCGGTCCGCGTCTGGTTCAAAGAACTGCAACAGCAACTCTCGCGGTGAGGGGGGGGCTGATTGTGTCGCGGGCGGCGCCGTATGCGCTAC
>JAHRVG010000065.1 GCA_019090795.1 Paracoccaceae bacterium
CAGAAAGAGCTTCCTTGCCCTGTAGATCCCGCAGTTTCTCGGTGTTGGGAGAGGACACATTCACGGTCGCGAAATCCACATAGGCACCGCAGATTTTCAGTACGGCGGCGAAATCTGCGGCCCGGTCGGCACTGGTTTTATTGGCCCCGAGATTGAGCCCTACGATGCCGTTTTTGGGCCGCTGCGCCAATCGGGATGCAAGGACATCCGCACCCGCGTTGTTGAAGCCGAAACGGTTGATGGCAGCCTGATCTTCGCTCAGACGAAACAGACGAGGTTTGGGATTGCCCGGTTGGGGCAAGGGGGTGGCGGCACCAACCTCGATAAATCCAAAACCGGTTTGCAGCAGGGGGGCGACTACCTCGGCATTTTTATCAAATCCGGCTGCCAGACCGATCGGGTTTGGCAGCGCCATTCCCGCCAGGGTGCTGCGCAGGCGCGGTGATGTTATCGCGCCGGGGCGCGGGGTCAACCCCAGCTTTAGCGCTTTGATTGACAGGCCGTGGCCGGTTTCGGGATCAATCCGGTGCAGCGCGGCAAAGGCCAGTTTTTCCGATAACTGCATGATCTAGCTCGGATCTTCGGGGAAGATATGGCCCTCTTCGCCCAGCGGCAGTGGCAGCGCCCATGAAACCTTGTTCAGTGGCAATTCATCATAGAGATGCGGGAACAGCTGCCCGCCCCGCGAAGGTTCCCAGCGCACATCGGTCAGGTCGTCTTCCTCAACGCCGAGCAACCAAAGATCGGTTTGACCGGCAAAATGTTTGTCGGCAGTTTCGGCCGCCTGCATAGCAGAGGAGAAATGGATAAAGCCGTCCGCCAGATCAATTGGCGCGCCGAGCGTGCGCCCGTCCGCTTGCATCGCAAGCCATTGGGCGTTGGTGAGTATCTTGTAAATCAGCATGACCCCCAGATGCCGCGTGGCGTGCGTGGCGTCAAGGGGGATCGCTACACCGGTCGAGATTGCTACGGGGAAACTGGATCATCGACCTATTATGTTTGATTGGGTGACACTTTCGCCAAGGGCTGCTGCCAGTGCTTCGATCAGCATCTGTTTGCGAACAGGTTTGGGTAAAAAGGCGTTCATACCCGCGTCAAAGCAATTCTTTCGATCACTGTCGAAACTATTGGCGGTCAGGGCCAGTATCGGGCATGTCGGCAGTTTCTCGGCGTTTTCATAGAGCCGAATTTCGCGCGCAGCTTGTAAGCCGTCCTTGTGGGGCATCGAAACATCCATCAGCACCAAGTCAGGCCTGAGTTTGGCATATTTTTCAACCGCTTGTGCACCATCTTCGGCGAATTCAAGCTGTAATTCGGAACCCTTGAGCATCTTGCTGATCAGCATGCGGTTGGTGCGATTATCCTCGGCGACAAGTAGGGTAATATCTGGGTTGTTTAAGAATTCATTTGACGCAGGTTCAGATGTGATTTCAACTGGTTGCAAGCACAGTGATACGGTAAAACGGCTGCCGTTCAGTGACTTTTTACATAGGGAAATTTCGCCGCCTAGTTTGTGAACGCTGGATTGGGCAATGGCCAATCCCAGTCCTGCGCCATCAAATTTCCGCGTCCTCTCGCCTTCAACCTGAGTGAACCGGTCAAATATCCGCTTCTGATCTGGCGCGGCAATGCCGATTCCTGTGTCAAGCACCTCCACCTCGATCGCCAACCTGTTGTGTTTTGGCGTGGTGCGCAGCGTGATATCTATTCGCCCTGAGGCCGTGAACTTTACTGCATTTGCAATCAAGGCTGTGAAAATACGCTGGAGATGGCTGCGATCCGACCAGACAATACAGGGCGCGCCCATTGGCAAGTGAACAACTGGGCCGGTCAGGTTTTTGGCCATGGCTTCGGCTTGTTTTAGGCTTGCAATGTCCTCAATCAGAGAGCCGAGATTAACTTGTTCGCGCTTGGCAGCCGTGTCTTCGGTTGAGAGTTCGCAAAAAATCAGAATGTCTTCTACAACAGCCTGCATCCGGTTGGCACCCTGTTGCAGAATGGTCAGAGTTTCCTGTTGATCGGGGGAAAGCGGGGTTTCCGCCATTAGCTCTACGCCGCCGACAATGGCGTTGGCGGGGGTGCGCAATTCGTGGCTCATACGGGCTAGAAAATCGGTTTTTTCCTTGTCGGCGAGTTTTGCCGCATCAAGCGCTCGGCGCAATTGAGCCTGTTTTTTCATGGCTGCAGTGGCGTCGCGTTCTACGGAAATGAACATTTTAAGATTGCCATGATCGTCAAAAACCGGGGCTTGCCGCACTTCCATCCAGACGGTGCTGCCATCTTTGCGGTGGTTCAGAATGGTTCCCTGAAACGCGATTTTCTGTTGACGCGCAGAGACTATCTTTTGGTTTGTGGCTGGGTCTGTTAGCGGCCCATTGAGCAACGAGACCACTGGACGGCCAACCGCCTCCGCAAGTTCATAGCCGGTTATCTCGGTGAAGCGTTTGTTGACCCATATAACGGTGGAATGGCGACTTGTCAGAATTATGCTGTCGCTGGCGTGTTCGGCCACCAGTGCCAGACGTCGCGCCTCTTTTTCACGATTGGCAAGCTTTTGTTTGGAACGCATCAAAGAATCATTCGTAATCTGGGCTTGCTGGCTGTGTTTTATTGCTTCCCTTTCTGTCAGCAGAATTTTTTCTTCACGCCTAGAAAGGTGTTTGAACAGGTTAGCGAGCATGTAGAGCAGCATTGCAAAAGAAGCAAAATCTACTGCAAAGGTGACAACAGAGGCATTCTGATAAATCGCTTGATACAACAGGATTGCACTAGCAGTTGCCATATAGACCAGAATACGGGCCCGGTGAGAGGCTGGATGATACCGGGCCACCAGCAGCGTGTTTAAGCTGACCCCCAATAGGAAAACCCAAGCGGCGAGGCGCGCAGAATCGCCTTGAACCGCTACTACTAAAATGCTCGTGCCAATGCCAATTGCTTGCAATGTGCTTATAAGGGTGACAACCGGTCCAAGCTTTGCGATATCTTGCCAGGATTGTTGCGTAAGGCGCATCATTACGACATATTCTGCAAGCTCTAACGTTGTCAGTGCAATCAAGACGATCAAGGCTGTCAGCAAGTTAGCGTAAAAGGCCGTCAGAACAACACCACATAGGACTATGAGTACGCGGAATCGAAGAGTTCTGATTCTGCCATGGGCATAGCGCAGCAAAAGACCACGCGATGAATTCGCGCGGTCAAATTCTGCCAGTTCCCGGAATTCCGGTGCCGTATCAGGGGCCGTGGCCAACGCTCGCTCCTTTCAACGGGATGCGTTAGCGCAAGGAGTAGCCAAAGAAGTTTAACAATTCCTCTACTTTAAGGGGAATAGGGGCAGCGGCCTAATCCCCGTCAGAAACCCCCGCTTGAGCAAAGGTTGCCATGCCGGAATGGCAAGCGACCGCGCCTTGCAGAATGCCGATTGCAAGCGCCCCGCCGGAACCCTCGCCCAAGCGCAGGCCAAGATCCAACAACGGCTCCTTGCCAATAGCTTGCAGTATTTTTGCGTGCGCCCCCTCTTGTGATAAATGCCCGGCAACGCAGTGGTCGAGCGTCGCTTTGTCGGTTTTATGCAAACACAGCGCGGCGGCAGAGCAGATGAAACCATCCAGGATTACCGGAATAGAATGGTGCCGTGCGGCGGCTATTGCACCGGCCATTGCGGCCAATTCGCGCCCACCGAGGCAACGCAGGGCTTGCAAGCCATCTGTGGCCGCTGCCGGATTGGCCGCCAGACCATCGCGCACAACCCGCGCCTTCAACGCAAGACCCGCGTCATCAACGCCGGTTCCGCGCCCGACCCAATCTTGCGCATCGCCCCCAAGCTGTGCGTAGGCGAGGGCGGCACCGGAAGTGGTGTTGCCAATGCCCATTTCACCGGCAACAAGTAAATCCGATGTTGAATCAACTGCTTGCCATCCTGTTTGCAAGGCAGAAACGACCTCGGATTCACTCATGGCGGGGCCTTGGGTGAAATCAGCAGTAGGAGTATCGAGCGATAGTGGGTGCACATCCAACACAGCGCCAAAGGTTTTGCACAGCTGGTTGATCGCCGCACCGCCGTGTTGGAAATTCAGCACCATCTGTTCGGTCACTTCGGGCGGAAATGCGGAAACACCAAGTGCGGCAACGCCGTGGTTGCCTGCAAATATCACCACCTGTGGGCGCTTTATTCTTGGCGTCGCTTCACCGCGCCAACTGGCAAACCAGATCGCCAGATCCTCTAACCGACCAAGCGCGCCGGGCGGTTTGGTCAACTGGCCATTGTGGTCATTTGCAGCCTCTGCAGCCTTTGGATTTGCGGCGGGCATTCCCGTGAGCAGGGTCTGGAATTCAGAAAGAGTGGAAAAAGGCGTGTTTGACATGCGTGTGGTCCCGATTTGCGTTGGTCTGGGGCAGTGTTTAGCGTTAATTTGCCGAAACGAAAATCGGATTCGCGAACGGTATACACTTATGAACAATGAAAATTGCGGGTCGGGCCTGCAACTGCATGATATTGCGGCCGCTTTCAGTCTGCTGACGCGTTTGCCGGTACCGGTGGATCACACACGGGCAGGCACGCGAGCGGCTGCAGCTGTCTGGGCTTATCCGCTGGTCGGGGCGGTTGTTGGCCTGATTTCCGGAACACTGGGCGGGGCGCTGTTGTTGCTGGGGGTTGCAAGCGGAATTTGTGCAGCGGTTGTAGTTGCGACTATGGCATTGCTGACGGGGGCGCTGCATGAGGATGGTATCGCCGATTGCGCGGATGGGCTGGCAGGCGGGATGACCTTGCAGCGGCGACTGGAAATCATGAAAGACAGCCGGGTCGGGGCTTTTGGCGCAGCGGCATTGGGGGTTTTCCTGCTGGCACGCTGGTCGGGCACCGAGGCACTGTTACCGGCGCAATGGCCATGGGTGTTTGCCGCAATTGGGGCGGTCAGCCGTCTGCCGATGGTTCTGGCAATGTCGGTCATGCCGTTGGCGCGGCGCGATGGTATGGCGGCGGGGGTTGGCAGGCCGCCGGCGCTATCCATTTTGCTCGCTATTGTCCTAAGTGCCGTTATTTGTGTTGGTTTTACAGGAGTTTCGGGAATGGTTATTTTTCTGTGCGCATGTCTGTCACCAATCCCCTTGTGGTTCGCCGCACAGCGCACAATTGGCGGTTATACGGGGGATATCCTTGGCGGCAGCCAGCAAATCGCGGAAGTGGCGGCGCTTGCTGCCGCTACCGCTGTGTTGATTTAGGGAACAAAAAGCCTGCGTAAATTTTGCAATAGCTGCTAGCAAGCTGTCAGAAATGAAAAATGCACCCCATTGCCTTTTCTAAATGGGTATGTTCGCGGATCATCTCTATTGTGTCTTGCCAAGACCGTCCCAGACCGTATTTATTTGCAACAAAAAGGATCGCAGTTTGTCGCAAGCACCCAGTCTCGAAAGCTTTCTAAAGTCATCGGATTTTACCGACTTGGCCCAAGGACCAATCGCACTGATTGTTGTCGAGGATGATATCGGGGTCGGGGCTTGTATCCGCCATCATGCGCGCCTCGGGTTCAAGAATATCCTACTGTTGGAAGCGACTGAGTATGATCTGCCTGCGGATTGCCAGGCCCTTTGTCGGCGCATTGATTGTGATTTGCCCGTGAACCAAGCGGTAAATTCGGTGATAGATGCCAGCCCCGGGCGCTGGATATACTATTGTTACAACGCGGAATTCCTGCATTTCCCGTTTTGCGAAGATCGCAACATTCAAGAGCTGATCACCTTTATTCAAGAGGAGCGCCGCGCCGCCTGCCTGTCTTATGTGGTAGATCTCTATTGTGATGATCTTAATGTTAATCCGCTGGGCTATTCGCTCGAAGCTGCCCATCTCGACAGTTCCGGCTATTATGCCACCCCGCGTAGATCGAATGGTGATTTTCTGGATCGGCAATTGAACGTTTATGGCGGGCTGAAATGGCGCTTTGAAGAGCATTTTTCCGAGCCAAAACGCCGGATTGATCGCATTTGCCTGTTCGAGGCCAAGAAAGGCCTGAAGATGGGGGTCGATCTGTTGCTCAATGATCCTGAATACAACACCTATGAATGCCCGTGGCACAACAGCACCACGGTGGCGGTCTGTTCGTTTCGTACCGCCAAGTATTTAAAATCAAACGCCGGTTCAACCTTCGAGATTGAAAGCTTCAACTGGCCTAAAACCCGGAAATTCCATTGGAATTCCCAGCAATTAATGGATTTGGGCCTGATGGAGCCGGGGCAGTGGTTTTAGTCTTTGTCTAGACGAATTACCACATCAATTCGGGAAATCTTAGTGCCTGCTGGGGTGTCTGGCTCTCTGGCGAATGCAATGGCTGATTTTGGCGCATCGGTCAGGGCACCACTGGATTCCCAATAGTAATGCGGGTGCTCGTCCATGCGGGTGTCGAAATAGGAGGTATGCCCTTCAACCGCGATTTCCTGCATCAACCCAGAGTCGCAAAAGGCGCGAAGGGTGTTGTAAACTGTAGCAAGTGATACGGAATCTCCATGATTTGATGCCGCCGCATACAGGCTCTCGGCCGTGACATGGCGGTTTTGTCCATCTCCGACCAGCAATTCTGCCAGCGCAATCCGCTGCTTGGTTGGGCGCACATCCGCGCTTTGAAGCCATTTGCGGCCAATTTCAGTTGCTGTCGCTGCCATCACATCCTCGGGTCTTTACAAACCATTTTCGGTAGCAATATGGGACATTTGCGAATGGATTTCAATTGCAAAACGCCGACTTGCCAGCCCTCGGGCGCAAATGGTAGAGATTTGCCATAAAGACACGTCCAACAGGAGACAGGCACCCATGTCAGACCGCCCCACCAGCTATGGCTATGAAGATTTGTTGAAATGCTCGCGTGGAGAGCTGTTCGGGATTGGCAATGCCCAACTGCCTGCGCCGCCTATGTTGATGATGGACCGGATCACCGAATTGTCGTCTGACGGTGGAGAGTTTGGCAAAGGCCATGTGCTGTCTCTTATACAC
>JAHRVG010000066.1 GCA_019090795.1 Paracoccaceae bacterium
CATCCATGGAGAAACTCCCTCAAATCCATGAACGAGGGACTCGCAAATTACAGCGAAGATTGGAAGGTGGGGGCTAAGCCGCGCTTACGAACAAGCTTGCAGCGCGTGAAGTGGCAGAAGAAATCTACTTTGATATGAAGTCGAAAGGCACAATTGATCTGAACCGGCCCTTGTTTGCCGGAGGCTGACTACTTCATGTCATGCGACCATATCTAATGTGTTGAACCGTGCATAGTACCTCTCTTCTGCTTCTGCTGGTGGAATGTATCCGATTGGGGCAAGCAGGCGGCGATTGTTGAACCAATCGACCCATTTGAGTGTCTCCCATTCGACCGCTGCCATGGTTTTCCATGGCCCAAGCCGGTGGATGACTTCTGCTTTGTAGAGGCCATTTATGGTTTCGGCCAAGGCGTTGTCATAGGAGTCACCGACGCTACCAACCGAAGGTTCAATACCAGCCAGGGCTAATCTCTCGGTATAGCGAATTGACAAATATTGCCCGCCACGGTCGGAATGATGAATGAGGCCACCTTTGTGAACTGGGCGGCGATCATGCAGCGCCTGCTCCAAAGCATCCAGCACAAAATCTGTTTTGGGCGAGCTTGAGACACGCCAGCCAACAATTTTGTCCGCGAAGGTATCGATGATAAAAGCCACGTAAACGAAGCCCTGCCAAGTTGAGACATAGGTGAAGTCGCTGATCCACAGCATGTTTGGCGCGGGGGCTCGGAACTTCCGGTTCACTTTGTCTTTTGGGCATGGCTGGCTCTTATCCGGCACGGTCGTTTTCTTTACCTTTCCACGAATAACCCCCTGAATATCAAGGCGTTTCATCAACCTGGCCACGGTGCAACGTGCGATACTGAACTCCTCACGTTGTAGTTGATGCCAGATTTTCCTAATGCCATAGACCTCATTGTTCTCTTCCCAGACACGTTTGATCTCAGGGCTAAGAACGGCGTCCCGTTTGGCCCGATCCGAGGCCAAGTCCGGGTTCCTAGCGATGGCTGCATGCGCATAAAATGTAGACTGGGCGATTGGCAAAACCTTGCAAACCGGCTCGACACCCAAGTCATCTCGATGCTCTTCTATGAAGGCGATCATCGTTTGAACGGGCGGGCGAGCTCCGCCTGCGCAAAATATGCTGATGCCTTTCTTAGAATCTCGTTGGCTTGGCGTAGCTCTCGGATCTCACGTTCCATCGCTTTGATCTTGGCACGATCATCTGAAGTCTGACCGTCTTTGCGACCGCTATCGATATCAGATTGTTTAACCCAACGTCGCAGCGTGTCCCTGCCGCATCCAATTTTTGGCGCGATGGCCATAATTGCCGCAGACTGATTGGCATATTCGTGCTCATGCTCAAAAACCATCCGAACTGCGCGGGCGCGCACTTCAGTCGAATATCTGTTTGCTCTGTTACTTTTTTCCATAGGCTCCATCCATACTTACTTTGGAGCCTCCGGCAAACAGGGGACGGTTCAATCCAATGGTGAAAAAGCTTAACTCGTTTGAGCATTACGCCAACAAATATTCTGAAAATATTGCATCAACTGGCAAGGCAGGGGCGATGAAAGATGTTCGGAAAATTATAAATCGTCCAACCGACGGACTGTTAGCTTATTTCGGCAAACATGAGATTTCAAAGATCACGCGGAACGATATGCACGACTTTCTAACATTCTTGAACGGGCGACGCGATAAGCCGCTGGCAGCGTCTACTCAAAAGAAGCAATGTATAATGCTTCGGAATGTTCTTGGTATCGCATTAGATGATGGAGTTATTAACGTTCAGCCGCCTATGCCGAAGATCGGAACTGAAAATAAGCCGCGTGCCAGCTTCACAGATCGGGAATACATGTCGTTTATGAGAACGCTTCGTCAGAGTATGGCGAGTGGTGATGTTGTGAAAGGAGCGGCTGTTACTCATGAGTGGGAAGCTGTCTTCCTTCCTTTCGATACGACGTTGAATTTTTTTTGGTGCAGGCTCCGGTGTCAAATTCAGAACCGGCGTCGATGCTGGTTAAAGCTTCGGCCCGAATGTTCGGAGAAAACTATCTGGCTGCCCTACACTGTAGCTTGAACTCTCCAGAATAGGCAAACCTAGTAAACCAGAAAGACGGGCAACGGAGCGTTAAAGTAGGTCAATTGGCCCATAATGCTTCTTGAAGTCGGGTTGGGTTGAAAGGATTTCAAACAGTTTGGGAGAGGCAACAGAAAGACGATCACCCCGATCCAGATCGAGTTCTCTGGTGTAATGGCAAAATGCCTTGAACGCGGAATTCTCGTCACTCGCGCCTTGACCGTTCTTTAGTCTGTTGATTGCATAGGCGACCATTGCTGAAGTTTTCCCTTCGTTCTCAAGTTCGTCCAAATAGCCCTGAAGAATTTCACAGCATTGTTCCTTGATAACTTTCGGCAATTTGCAGGAATCAAGAAAATAGGGCCTCACCACCCATCCTGCATGTGCGGATTCGATTTGATATGGCTCTTCTCGAAGGAATTTGTCGATTTTTGGCAATTCAAGAATGTTGTAGGTTTGAATGGTGAGATTGTATCGGAAGCTGGCACCGTTTGCGGCAAAGCGCCTGGAATTGGCAAGAATCTCTTCCCATTTTGCCCCTTTCCTTATGTATTCACAGGTTGCTCCGACGCCGTCGATGCTTACCGAGATATTGTGACTCTTGAAGCGTGCCAAGGAATTGAGAATGGCATCGTCACAATAGGAACCATTCGTAGTTATGTGGAGGTCGCAGTTGCGCGCCACATCATCACTTAGGTCGGTTGCCAGCAATTTGCGCAAGATAGGAACCATAAGCGGCTCCCCGGCTGAAAGGTTTAGACGTCGGACAGACTTAAGCCGTGGCAATATCTGGCGACGAAAGGTCTCGGGGTTGTTGTGCCACGCCTTTTCTCGCTGGTTTAGCCCCTCCTTGGTGCACAAGCCACCGGTCAACTTTTCCAGAAGAGTGGAATGCACCTTGTCGGCAGCAATCTTTGAACTGTTCAAGGGCTGGCACATCCGGCAACGGAAGTTGCATAAGTTGCCGAAAATCATATGAACGGACGTGTGCTCACCAGGATTTTTTTTGAAGTTTCCCAGAATCTCGTCGGCACCAGCATCGGGGAACCGACTGATTGCCCCTTGAACCGCCCATTTTCTTTGCGACTTGCCGCCATTCTTTTCGGCGTCATAACAAATCTTGCAGCGATCAATCGTCTCTCCTGCAAGCGAGCGGCATCGCAGGTCCAGAAGGTCTGGAATTTCTGCAAGCGAGGCGTCGGGGTCGCTATCTTCGATAAGAGCATTTTCGTCGTCAATCTGAATTCGTTTCAGAAACACGCAGCATGGCGCAAAAGTTCCGTCCGGGCGAATTGACAATTCGTTCCATAGCCTTGGACAAAATGTAACTGGTAAGGCGTTAATCTCGGTTGGCATGAATAAATCCGTTCCATTTTGTGATATTTGACGACTCTGGGTTCAGAATTGCATGTTGGCAAGTAAACTCAGGAATTCCATATGCACCGGCGAAATAGTTGAAACATGATAAAAATAGTTGAAACATGATAAAAATAGTTGAAACATGATAAATTGTAACCAGCTATATTGCAAGTCAAGCAAATGACTTGATCAAGTTGGGGGTATGATTGGGGGTATGTTTATAAATCAAATACAAATCTTGTTTTTAAATCAACTGCTTGAACCTTTAATTTGAGTGTGACCTCAACCAAAAAGAAGTTTTCTTACATTCAGTGACATCCTTGATTTCCTTATATAAGGGGATTAAGGATTTTGTTTGTCCAATGCAATCCCACTCCATGGGGGTACATCTATGCCCCTTTCTTGACCTTCGTAACGTTCAATATCGGTGTATTCACCGGTAGTTTTCAGGGTGATCGCCAAAGGCTCTTATGTACGATTGCGCAAGAAGCAGCCATGATGGCCCCCAATAATTTGGTAGGGGGCCATCAGGAAATTGTTAGGGCAGCTTCATCTCGCTATAGTCGCCACGGACATAGAGCGTTACAGTCACGTCCTGACCATCACGGTTGCGCCAGAACCAACCGTGAGTGCCTGTAAAGGCCGCTGTTAAAGTGCCTTGGGCTTTGGGAGCGGCACGGCCTTTTTCATAACTGATGAACTTACTGCCGCCGTCGCCATGCAGATCGTAGTTGACGACGCCGTTTTCAGCCACCCATAGGAACTCGGCTTCAGCGCCTTCTTCCATGGCCAACTTGACCTCAGTCCCTTCGCCGGGGGGCAACGTTACGCTGAATTGGTCGGTCCATTCGGGTTCTGCCGTCTGGGCATGAGCCGCGCCGATAAAGAACCCAAACAACCCGCCGTCGAGGTTGGATTGGTCATCCGCCTCACCGCTGTTCTCAAGTAAAGTCAGGCGGTCAGCTTCGGCCTCTGCATAGAGTTGGGTTTTGATTTCGCCCATTTCAGCCAGTCCGGTGGCTTTACCAATTCCGGTCGGATCAATTCCGTATTCCGATGGCAGAACCACCGTGACAAGGATAACCACTGCCGCAACGGCGGCGAGGATCGTTGATTTGATGAGCTGCGCCGAGCTTGGCAGATCGTCGAGGTTTGGTTTGTTACCATTGTGCATTGTTATATTCTCCAAAGTGTTCAGGCGAGGAAATAGCCGGTCATCTGATATCCGATCAGAATGAACCCGGCCGACATCATCGCCACGTTTGCCGTATAGGCGTGTTTCCAGAATTTTGTTGTTTTGCGCCAATATCCCATCCCGATCAGGATCATCGCGAGGGCGATCAACTGGCCGATCTCGACGCCGACATTGAACGCTAGTAAGTTCGGGATCAGCCCATTGGGTGCTATGTCATATTCTAGGAGTTTGGTCGCCAGCCCGAACCCGTGAAAGAAGCCGAAGATCAGCGTCGCGGCCTTGGTATTAGGCTGAAACCCGAGCCAACGCTGGTAAGCCCCCAAATTATCAAGCGCCTTATAGACTACTGAAAGGCCGATTATGGCGTCGATGAGGTAGGAACTGACGTTCCAGCCGAAATAGACACCTGCAAGCATCGTCGTCGAGTGGCCGATGGCGAAGAGGCTGACGTAAATGGCGACGTGCTTCATCTTGTAAAGGAAGAAGACGACACCAAACAGAAACAGCAGATGGTCGTACCCGGTGACCATGTGCTTGGCCCCGAGATACATGAACGGGATAAGCTTTATCCCGCTGATCTCCATGATGTAGCCCTTGTCACCTTGGGTAACGGCATGTGCATAGGCTGATGACGCGAAGGCGAGAAGCGCCAGCACGATTATTACGGTAAGGATCAGGGCTTGGCGCATTGGCTGCGACCAGATCCCCGAGCCACAGGATCGGTTGTGTATCATTTTGAATTTCCGCGTTGTTAAATTGTTGGATGAAGCGCCACGGGGGCGGCCTCATACACGCGGCGGTCGATCCAGTTCGACACTTTTGCGATCCGGCAAAACATCGTTCGCCAACGCCCAGTTTGTGCGCGTAGGCATCCGCACACCAGACACGTTTCTTGAAGGAAGGAAACCGATGCTGTGATCATGATCTGCCACATCATGGGCGTGCCCATGATAGGCTTGCATCACATCTGAAATTTCCCCGTGAGCGCGGCCGTGGTCTTTGATCTCGGCGTGATGCTCGGTCGATAGCTGAGCTAGATTGGCAACATCGTGAGAGGTTATGCGGGCATAGGACGACAGGAGCACACCCAACGCCAAGGCGATGGTCAGCGCATATCTTAGAAAGACTGTTGCCTGTCGTATCATTCTGCTCGTTTCCGCGAGTTTTAGACCGCTTGTGCTATCCCCTAAGGGGATAGATTTAGTCATATGGTAAACCATACACATCATGCAACCCCCCCCGGATCGTCAAGTCGCTGAAACGCGCCAATAGCCACCTGTTGAGCGTGATCAACATGATCGAAGCCGAGCAGCCTGTGCGAATATTGCCCAACAGCTTCATGCAGTCGAAAAGGCAATTTCGTAGGCCAAACGTACTCTTATCCAGAATCGCATGGATCATTTCATCGATGAAACCCTTGCAGGGAGAGGTGCCACCGACACCCAGATCGTGGCTGGGTTCAAGGCGATCACCAAGTATCTTTAAGGAACAACCAAGATTTCCATTCTCGCCAACCGCTGGCTGAGTTGGATCATGTTGATCAGCCTTGATCTGATCCGCGCGGTGGCGGCCTTTTGCCTGTCGTTTGTGAGCGAGGTGCGGCAAGTCTGGTCCGCTCTTATCTGAGTCTCGGCGACGCCCAAGAAGCTATTGTCCTTAGTGCTTTCTGTACACTGCTCCTCCTGCCTGGCCAGATTGGATTTGCGGCTGTCGCGCTCGAACAGCGCCTCCACGCCACTATCATCCACCGCAGAATTATTGTGCCCAAACGTGCCCCGTGATATGCCCATGACTTGGCAGGCTTTGGAAACATTACCCTGTTCAGACCGCTGAATTGGGAGTCCTGTCAGATGAAGTCGGAACTAGATCAGCTCAACAAATGGTTGTCTTTAAAGATGGGTCCGATCTCGTACCATTCCATTTCAGATCATGTTGCAGGTATTGTCCCAAAGGGCGAAACCCTTGTCTGTTGGGGTAAGCTTTCCTAAAAAAATAAGTAACCGTTGATCCTAGCTTTTGCTTTTGCCAGATGTTGCACTGGCAGAAAACAGGTTGGGCAACCAATCCATGTTGGCCGAAGCACCAGAGATCCAGCTTTTCATAATACTTTCAGGCGAGAGGTTCTCGATCTCCTCCACCATCTTTTTCTCGACCTGATCCATAAAGTTCTCCTGAATTTTTTGAACGTTCGGCAAGCCCAGCATTTCGCGGGTCTCTGCGGGCGTACAATCAATTTCGATTGTGATTTTCATGGGGTTCCTCCGGATTGGTTTTTTGCAACCTTAGCGCCAAGTTTGCGATACGCAAAGCTCAACGGCCCCAAACGATGCACATCGGATCGCGAAACAGGTGGCAACGATCCTTTAGGAAGAAGGCGTGGCGAATTCGAACATGAAATTGCTGCGCTGAATTGCACGTTGCTTGTGTGCTCCTGATGTGTAAATATCATTTCTTGAATGTGTTGAAGAATATTTAATGCCAACCGTGGGAGGAATAAATGACTGATATTGTGATTTTGGGTGCAGGCATTGGCGGCGTGCCAATGGCCTATGAAATGAGAGAAACTGCCCGTAAACAAGATACGGTAACGGTAATTTCAAATAACCCGTATTTTCAGTTTACCCCTTCCAACCCCTGGGCCGCTGTTGGGTGGCGTTCCAAGAAAGATCTGATAATTGATCTGGAACCGATCATGCGAAAGAATGGCATCAAGTTTATTTGTGATGGTGCTACTAAAGTAGATCCGGAGAACAATCAGGTTGTGTTGGAAAGTGGTGCTGTCGTTACTTATGATCACCTGATCATTGCAACCGGTCCGGAACTGGCGTTCGATGAAGTTAAAGGCCTTGGTCCGGACGGTTTCACCCAATCGATTTGCAATATTGACCACTCCATCGTCGCACAGGACGCATGGGAGAAATTCTGTGCCAACCCAGGCCCGATTGTGGTGGGCGCGGTGCAAGGGGCATCCTGTTATGGGCCGGCCTATGAATTTGCCATGACCATGGATACCGACCTGCGTCGGCGTAAAATTCGCGACAAAGTGCCGATTACGTTTGTAACCGCAGAACCTTACGTGGGCCATTTGGGTCTAGGGGGTGTGGGCGATACCAAGGGCTTGATGGAATCCGAGATGCGCGAGCGCCACATTCGTTGGATCACCAACGCCCGTGTCGACGGCGTTGAGGATGGCAAAATGTCGGTGAGTGAAATTGCCGAAGGCGGCGAAGTCGTCAAAGAGCATGAGCTGGATTTCTCCTATTCTATGATGCTGCCTGCTTTCCGTGGCATTCCGGCGGTATGTGGTGTTGACGGGCTGGTCAATCCGCGCGGCTTTATCATTGTCGACAAATACCAGCGCAACCCGAAATACAATAACGTCTGGGGTGTCGGTGTGTGTATCGCGATTGCCCCCCTTGAGGCCACACCTGTAGCGGTGGGCGTGCCAAAAACAGGTTACATGATTGAAAGCATGGTAACCGCAACGGCCCATAACATCGCAAGCATTGTCCGAGGTGGCGAGCCGGTTGAAGAACCTACATGGAATGCCTTCTGTCTTGCCGATTTCGGCGACAGCGGTGTGGTTTTTCTGGCGCAACCGCAAAACCCGCCACGCAACCGGAACTGGTCGGCCTCGGGTAAATGGGTGCATTGGGCGAAGATCGCGTTTGAAAAGTATTTCTTGCGCAAGGTTCGCAAAGGCCAGTCCGAGCCCTATTTTGAGCGTGCAACCCTGAAAATGATGAATGTGACCCGCCTGAAAGACTAACCTTCAGAGCAAAGCTCAGAGAAGGCCCGCTGCGCGATTGCGCTGTGGGCCTTTTTCGTAGAAAGAGCAGTCATGCCTAATTATCCTGAACTCTATATTTTGCGCCACGGCCAGACCGAATGGAATGTTGAGGGGCGTATGCAGGGGAATCTGGATTCTCCCTTGACAGAAAAAGGACGTGCACAGGCAAAAACGCAGGGGGAGATTCTGCGAAAACTGGGACAGGAAACGGCCCCTGACCCTTGTCTGAGCAGCCCCAAGGGGCGTGCTTTTGAAACTGCTCGTATCGCACTGTCGGAAATCGGCCGAGTGCCGGTCGTTGACGCGCGTTTAAGCGAAACCGATCTGGGCAGTTGGCAAAATTGCCTGCTGAGCGATCTGCGGCCCAATTGTCCAGATGATCTCTGGCAAGATCTTGGCCCGTCCTGGTATTTCTTTAATGCACCGGATGGCGAGAGTTTTGAGAGCCAGCGCGCCCGCTGCAAGTCTTTGCTGGACGGGCTGCAAGGCCCGACAATTCTGGTGACGCACGGGATTACCTCCAGGGTTCTGCGCGGGCTCTGGTTGGGGCTGGGCTATCGGGATACAGTGCTTTTACCGGATGGGCAGGGATGCGTGTTTCATATGAAGAATAAGGGGCAATGGCTGTGCAGTAGTCAGAACCCGACCGGAGAAGCGTGTTAAGGGAAACGAAGAATGACTAACTATCCTGAACTTTTTGTGTTGCGGCACGGGCAAACAGAGTGGAATAAAATTGGTAAGTTCCAGGGTGTTATGAACTCTGATCTGACCAAAAAAGGGCGTGAGCAGGCGCGTGCGCAAGGGCGTATTCTAAAGGGGCTTGCTATTGATATGGCCAACACCAACTGCTTTGCCAGCCCGCTGGGGCGTACCCGTGAAACTGCGGCCTTGGCACTTGGTGATATGGATCAATCGTTGTGGTTTGATGATCGGCTTAAGGAAATCAACTTTGGCAGGTGGGAAGGGTTAACCCAGACAGAAATGGCACTGGGGTGGCCGGGTGCAGGCATTGGCGGCGTGGGCCATGACTGGCATTTTAAATCTCCCGGTGGCGAGAGGTTCGCGGATATGGCAGCACGGGTACAGTCGTTTCTGGATGAACTCAACGGGCCTGCCATCATTGTGACCCATGGAATCACCTCGCTATTACTGCGGGGGCTGTGGCGCGGGTTAAGCCGCGATTCCATGCTGGCGCAATCGCGTGATCAGGGTTGTGTTTACCATTTGTCAAAGGGGCAAGAGCACTGCGTTTGGGAAAGTTAGACAAATTTCCCGCCAATCGGTTGGAACCGCTTGACGACCATGAAACTGCCCCCTAAAACGCCCTCACGTTGCGCCCTAGGGTGCCGCGTTCTGTCAGTAGGCGGTTGTAGCTCAGTTGGTTAGAGTGCCGGCCTGTCACGCCGGAGGTCGCGGGTTCGAGTCCCGTCAACCGCGCC
>JAHRVG010000067.1 GCA_019090795.1 Paracoccaceae bacterium
CCTACCGCCGCCGCCTTTCAGAACGTCGTTTTGCGCACCACCGCTCAGCGTGTCGTCACCGCTGCCGCCGAATAATTTGTCATCGCCCGCATCCCCTGAAAGCACGTCATTACCATCATCGCCAAGCAATCTATCCTCGCTATCACCGCCGTTGATTGAATCATTGCCCTTGCCACCGGAAACGATGTCCTGGCCTCCTAGGCCGGATAACGCATCATCTCCGTCGCCGCCTTTTAGGTTATTTGCAATGTCACTGCCGCCTATGACGTCGGCAAATTGTGACCCGACAATGTTTTCGATGTCTTTGAACGTATCGCCATCTGCATCACCTAAGCTGCCGGTTCCTGCTTTCAAATCAAGCGAGATACCAGCCGTGGCCGATGTATAGCGCGCGGTGTCTGTGCCGTTTCCTCCCCCGATTGCATCAGCACCTGCACCGCCTTCAAGGATATCGTCACCGTCGTCACCGAGCAACGTATCATCGCCGTCGAGGCCAAACAGCTTGTCGTTACCAACAAATCCGGAAAGCGTGTTGCCTTTGGCGTTACCCCGTAATTCGTCGTCAAAGCCGGAACCAATCGCATTTTCGATCGCGGACAGGCTCACCAGTTGGGTCCATGTGCCGGTCTCCAGTGTTTTGGCCTGTCGGGATCGGGCCTCTCCGGTTGATAAATCTACAGCCAATGCAAATCGGTAGGTTGAGAAATTGGCCGTGTCCAATCCGGTACCGCCATGCCATGAATCAAGGCCTGCTGCATAGGTGAACATGTCATCGCCCCCGTTCCCGAACAGGGCGTCATTCCCAAGGCCGCCGTTGAACTTGTTGGCGCGATTATCGCCGTTCAGGCGATCATTAAAATCGGTGCCGATGGCGTTTTCGACATCCAGATCGTAAATCAGTGTAATCTCGCGTTTGGTTCCCACATCCCAGTCGGCCGTATCACTGGTGGAAACTGCATCTTGCAGGCGTAAATCCAGATCAATTGCAAACCCGAACAGGGAATAGTCAGCGGTGTCATTGCCGCCTTCGCCGTAGAAATAGTCATAGCCTGAGGTATAGACGAGGATGTCGTCACCGTCGTCACCTTGGAGCAGGTCATCCCCGCCGCCGCCCTGCAGAACATTGCTGGCGGCATTGCCTCGTAGCGAGTCGTCAAAATCGGTGCCTACAATACGTTCAATATCAACGATTACATCATCGCCATCACCGTCTATCAGGCTGGCGCTGATCCATTTCGTCATGCCGGAGTAGTCCAGCGTATCGAATCCGGCACCGCCATCAAAGAAATCGCTGCCGCCTGTTTCGGTGTTGATCAGTGTGTCGCTGCCCAATCCGCCAAACAAGAAGTCGTCATCAAGGCCACCGTCCAGCTTGTCGTTGCCTTCTCCCCCAAACAGCATGTTTTCGCGGTCTGTGCCGATCAGATGGTCGTTGAAGTCAGAGCCGACAACATTTTCCATATTGGTAATCTGGGTGATGGTTTTCCATGTGCCTGATTTCAGGTCGGTGCCACCCCGGGTGCGAGCCTCGTCCGTGGCGGTCAGATCAACCAGAACAGCCGAGTCGAAATAGCTGTAAACGGCTGTATCGCTGCCGCCTTTGCCGTCAAATGTGTCCACGCCGCCATAATAGGAGAACCAGTTGTCGTTTGAATCGCCATACATGGTGTCGTTGCCAAGGCCGCCAACGACGTTTTCGACATTATACAGTTTGTCCCTTTCGGTTGTCGAAATGAACACGTGATAACTGCTGGAATTAATGTCCACTATTATGTCATCGGTCAGGCTCGCATAGGAGATCGTATCAAAGTCAGCCCTGCCATTATAAGTATCGACACCCGAGCCTGCCTCTTCGATAAACAAATCATCCCCTGCATCGCCTTCGAGCCGGTCTGCATCTGTGCCCCCGAGCAAAATATCATTACCTTGGCCGCCATAAAGCGTGTCGTTCCCTTCGCCGCCAAACAGGCTGTCATCGCCCAAATCCCCGCGCAAGGCATTGTCATCGCCTTTGCCGCCAAACAGGGCATTGTTCAGGCTGTTGCCAAGAATGTTGTCTGCCAGATCAGTTCCGATCACAACTTCGAAACCCGATACAACATCCCGGTCACCATGGGTGTCGATCGCGTATTCGTCTCCGATGTTGCTCATTACCACTTCAACGCCGCGTATGCCTGTTTCCTTGCTGTAGTCCAGCGTATCAATGCCTGCCCCACCCAGCAGCGTATCATTGCCACTGTGGCCGGTGATGGTGTCGTTCCCCAGATTTCCCTCAATCCGGTTGACTGATCCGTCACCAATCAGAATGTCGTTGAACTCGGAGCCGCGTATATTTTCAAAGCCCGAAATTGTAACCAGTGTGCGCAATGCGCCGGTGGCGAGCTCCATGTCCGCTCCGTCGCGGGTTGTGATGTCTGGTTTGCCGGCCAGATCCACCTCGACTGCTGCGCCATACCGATCAAAATCGACAGTGTCCGCACCGCTGCCGCCGAACCAAGTATCCAATCCTTTGGAATAGATGAAGAAGTCATTCCCACCATCACCATAAACGACATCACTGCCATACCCGTCGTCCAGAATGTCGTCACCGGCCCCGGCAAACAGCGTATCTTTGCCGTTGTCACCGGAAAGGTAATCCGTGCCATTGCCGCCAAACAGGGTGTCATTTCCGTCGTTTCCGTACAGCAAATCATTGCCATCGTCACCGCTGGCGGTATCGTTACCATCATCGCCAGACAGATAGTCATCGCCATCATTTCCGGAAATGCTGTCATTGCCTTCTGCGCCAAAAAGGTTGTTCTTAAAGCGGTTTCCAAGGATTATGTCATCAAATAGCGATCCGTTTATGTGTTCAATTGAGACCAGTAAGTCACCTTCTGCATCGCCCCCGGAACCGGTGAAGTTAATCAGATTAAGATTTACCCCAGCATCGGATTTCAGATAGGAAACCGCATCGCGACCGGCACCACCATCCAGCAAATCCGCACCTTTGCTGGATTCAAAAAAGTCGTCACCGCCAAAGCCGCGCAGCAAGTCGGATTTGTTGGTGCCGTTCAGAATATCATCATCGCCGTTGGTGCCCAAAAATGTCACGCCATTCCCGGTAAAGGTTGCCGCCGCTAGTGCTGAACCCGTGCCAGCGCTAAGGCTACCAGTGAAAGTTTTGGTGAAGGTTCCGTCCAGGGTCTCGAACTCGAAATCCAAACCTTTGGCGCTGTCAGTCGCAAAATACCCCAGAATACGAACCGAATTTGTGCCGGTTTTGACAACAAGATCCGTTTCCGAGACCTTGAATTTCAGATCGGCCTGATTGTAGGCGGTGAAAATCAGTTTGCTGCTTTCGCCTACTTCGCCAAAGATCAGATCATCGCCAAAATCGCTGCCAAAGACATAAATGTCATTGCCCCGGCCACCAGACATAAAGTCGTTGCCGCCGCGTCCGATCAAAGCATCATCGCCTTCGCCTGCGAACATGATACCCTGCAAGGTGCCGCCGACCAGCACGTCATTTTCGTCGCCGCCAGAAATGACGATTTCTTCTATTCCCCTGAATTTTACCGAAGAAGAGCCATGTTCGATCACTTGGTAATCATCTGATGTAATTGCATAAAGCGCTGCAAAATCTGCAAGGGTCAATGGTATGCCAGTCATCGAATAAGTGATACCAATTTTTGTGCCGCTGGCGTCAAAGAATTGTAGTGTTAACGCATCATTGCGGTCACTGATGGACAGGGCGTCGTTGCCGACGCCGCCGTAAATCTCGTCATTGCCGCCGATGTGTTCAAACAAGTCATCGCCTGCTTCGCCGTAGAGATGATCATCCCCCAGTCCGCCGGACATTTCGTCATCACCACCGCCACCTTTGGCGGTGTCATCCAGATCACCACCGACAACATAGTCGTTGCCGTCACCCAACAGCACATGCATACGTTCAAAATCGGCAATCTGGGTGCCTTGTCCGATGTCATAGCCAACGCCAGATTCTTGGGTCACATTCAATGTTAGATCATCGTCAAAGGCGCGCAGATCGGCCACGAACAAGTCTGCGTCACCAGCCCGTTCGCCGCCAACATAACCAACGCCGCCCTGATAAACGATCACGTCGTCGTAATCATCAGTACCAGCAACATCAACCGCTTCCATACCTTGATAGGTCACATGGGTCAGGGAACGCCCGTACCATTTTGTCGGATCACCCGGCGTGCGGTTGTAAAACAGCCATTCATGGGCCCCCATGGATTTTTCAGCCAGATCCTGAATGTCTTCACGACCGGAAAATGCCCAGACAATCCCGCGCGTAGCCGACAGAATATCATTGCCATCCTCGTCGCGCAGGGCAACCCGCGTATTCCAGGTAGAGCCGCCGATAATCAGATGGTCCAGTTCGGCCGATCCATCCGCATTTGTGCCGCCATAGATTTCATCGTAACCGATTGAATCGTAATAGAAAGTATCGCTGCCTTCGCCCCCCATCAGCACATCATTGCCGCCATAGCCGATCATAGTATCGTTACCGCCGCCGCCGACAAACATATCGTTCAGCCAGCCACCTGCCAGAATATCATGGCCATCACCGGCCAGAATAACCGCCCGGTCCATGCCGCTGACGTACACACCATTGGCCAGAACTTTGCCGGTCTGGGTTTCGTATCTACCGCCAATGCTGAAATCGATACCTGCTTCTTGTCCGCGGAAATCCGCGGCAAAAGTATCGCGGTCATTCCCCAGTTGGGCCTCGCCCGCATCGTAATATGTACCGCCTTGATAGATCACCAAATCATTGCCATCAAAAGAGCCGATAACGTTGATTGCCTCGATGTTGCGATAGGTCACAAGGTCAGTACCAAAAGAATTTCCCTGCGAATACACATGGCCTTCGCGGAGGTAATCCATTGATGTTGCAATACTTTTAACATCTGAAGAAGCCCCCAGACGGGACAGTTCCACCCCGGCGGAGTTGTATAAAGTGTAGGTAAGGTGGCCGCCGAATTTGTAATCGGATGACGTGCTGCCGCCACCGGTATCCGCTACTTGATTTGCCTCGATGTTCAGAACATCAAAGCCCTTGCCGCCGTCAATGGTATCATCGCCACCATCGTGCCAGAAAATGGTGTCGTCACCATCACCGCCATACAATGTATCGCCAACAGAATCATCGCCGCCAGACAAGAAATCGTCGCCGTCACCGGTTTCGATATAATCATCCAGCGCACCGCCATAAACAACATCGGCATCTGTGGTGCCTACAAGGTGCAAGCGATCCATGCCTTTGATCGTGGTATCGCCAAAATAAGACACGTCATCGGTGATATCCAGCCGCAACCCGCCACGCGTGCCCATGCGCCATTCATAGGCCGAGAAATCAGCAGCAAAAGTGTCATCGCCTGAAACGCCGCCATCATAATAGGTGCCGCCCATAAAGATCACCAGGTCATCGCCCATGCCCTGATCGGACGTGTTTTTATCAATCACAACGCTGACGCTTTCAACGTCGGTTGAGATATGAATGCTGCCTTGTTCACGACTGCCGTTCATCAACTCGACATAGCTTAGCGGTTCTAATTCGGTTTCGGCAGCAGTGTCAAAATTGGCCTCGATGTCGCGATACACATAGCCGAGAAACCGAGAGAGGTTGCCGTGGTTCGCTTCTGCGCCAATGCCGTTTGGCCCGACAACATCGGAGTAAAAATCGGGACCAGCAAAATATAAGTGGGCGTTATAGCGCAGCCCTTGCACACCTGCGCGCACAAAAACCTGATCAACGCCGGTTCCGCCCTGAATGTAATCGGTAAAGGCCTCTGCTTGCGGCGTCGGAATATTGCCCAATTCCACCGTTGCAATATCGTTTCCCGCCCCCAAGGATACAAAATCATCTGATGTATCAACGGTATAGCCGCTGCCGACCTTGATCGCATAGGTCAGTTTTACCACATCATCACCGCCGCCGGTCGAAATCGCATCCGAAAACGTACCGCTGACAATGTAGTCGTCACCATTGCCGGTTTCCAGAAATAACGCCTCGACATTTACAACGGTCACGCCGTTTGCAAGGGTCACACCACCCATAGTGGTGCTGTCAAAGTCGTTCTCATCCTCAATTGCCTTGGCCAGATCCCAATTGATCGCGACATCGCCATCAAGGTATTTAAAGTCCGCCATGAACACATCGTGCTCGCCGTTGAGATTGGCACCACCGTCGTAAAAATCGCCTTCATTGTAGAACAGCACATCGCCCAAATCCTGACCAACCGCACTTGTCGGGCCGTTGGCTTGCAGGATATGGCCGTGATATTCGTAGGTGACTTTGTGAAAACTGTAAGTGGGGTCATTCTCGACGATCAGCCGTTCGAACATCAACTTCCAATCGGTGTCATACGACAGGTCTATACGTTCAAGCGATGTACCAAACCTGTTATAGAACCACTTAACGTTCAGGTTATCTTGAATAATCGGACCGCCGACAGTGTTTGAAACCGAGGGAGCGGCCATGATAACGCTGCCGTTGGTCGTGTTGACGAACACCTCGGCGTCAAAGGCCCCGGTCCAGCCAAAGAAAACCTTGCCGGGGAATTGGTTGATATCTGAATAATCGGGCAGAACAATGGGCGGCACACCGTCGATGAAAACCGGTTTTTGGTCAAATTCACTAGCGGGATACCTGTCTTCAAACTTGGCAAACAATGCATCCAGCTGCTTGTGTGAGGCCTCGAAATAGTCATAGACCGCGCCCTCGGCGCCGGGCAAATCCGGGTTCCAGTCGCTGGGTGCTATCTCGGGCTGTACATAGAAAACTTCGTAAATATCATAGTCTTTGTTGAAAATTGAGCCATCCACCTCAAATTCATGGCTATAAACCGTACCAAGGTCGATCTCCCAGCCATCATCGCCTTCGGCGGGGAATTTGATTTGTTTCAGGGGGCCGAATTCCACCTCCAGAAACGACGGAACCCAAGACCCTTTCAGCGCCCCTTTCAGAATGTCGATGGTGATGCCAAAGGTGATTGCCAACCCGATGTCATGGGTGAAGTGGGCACGGTTAATGTAATATTCCGCCGTGATCTTTGCATGGCCTACAGTTGGTGGATCACCGGGGTCCATGGTTGTGGTGCGGGGGGCAGTCAGGGTCAGCGTATCTCCCAATTTACCAACAGCGCGGAGGTCATCCGTCGTATCGTCCGGGGTGCCATTGTCGGAAATCAGCAAAATACCGATGTCCGGCGTGTCGTCCTCGCCCACGTTGGTGATGTCCAGTTTGGTCTTTTCGGTTAACGCCAATCCGGCAGTGGCCTGAATATCTATCGCGGTAAAGTTGAACTTTATTTTACCGCTCGGGATAAAACTGACATAGTCGCCTAAATCATAGGTATGTTCGGCAAACACTGTTTCGCCTAGAAACTTGACCACAGCTTGTGTCGCCGGTTCGGGAATTGTGCCCAGCAAATTCAACAGCATCTTGTCCAGATCGGCGCTCAGTTCGATAAAATTGGTATTTGATGTACCGGACCCCTCAACCACACCGGAATCTGTATTGCTGCCTTTGGTGTCGGCCCCTTGCGGAAGTTGCGCGGTTAATTTGATGCCGAATTTCTCATTTTCAATTTCGAGTTTCGGCAGTTTGGCCGAAATCTTGATCAAATCAATTTTTTCCTTGATGTTGATCAGGCTGAAACCGCTGTAGTTGTCGCTGCCAAATGGCCACGGCCAATCCACGTAAATATCGCGTACACCGGCGGAAATCTCGACGATCAGTTTCAGGCCCGCCGCAACGCCGTTTTCACCCGGACCAAAGCCTTTGGATTCAATCTTGGCCGCCAAGATATCATAGCTGGAAAAATCAAAGGTCATTGTACCGCCGCCTAAAACGGCGTTGGTGTGTTGGACAAAAAGGTCCAATTCGTAGGATGCGCCCCAAGATCCGGATGATCCCAGATTGGCCCAACCAAGCAGGCCGAATTTAACATCGAGATAGGCAGTGAAATCAGCCTCGAGAACCCAGATATCAAACCCGAAATGTTTGGTTTGTTCGTCAGGGTCAAATATCAGGAAATCGCCGGTATCAATATAGAGGTTGACTGCATTGCCCGGAGACCAAACTGATTGGCCTGTAGTGCTAAATGTAAGTGACGTATTTGTAGTAATCATTGTAACGGCTCCCCCAAGCAACAACAATATTTTTCAGTATCTTCTTTGCATTAAAGCAAGCGTTAACTATGTGCCTCGGGCGTTTGCAAAGCAAGGAATTAGTTTTGAATTGGTTGTTAATCACCTGCATTGACGGTATCTGCGCATGTTTGAATTTGGTTGAGCCTGTCGCCTAAGTCAGATAGTTGGCGGGTTCCTAATTTTTCAGAAGATACTATGGCCCAACACAACACACTCGGAATCGATTTCGGCACCTCTAATTCCGCGGCAGGAATTGCGGTGAATGATGCCCCTTATCTGATCGAAATCGAGGCGGGCAATAAAACCTTGCCGACCTCGGTGTTCTTTGATTTTGACCAACGGCGCAGCATGTTTGGCACTGCGGCTAATCGGGCCTTGGTTAACGGGCTGGATGGGCGTTTTATGCGCTCGTTAAAAAGCGTTCTTGGCACGTCGTTGATGCGCGAGTCGCGCGCCATGATGGGCGAGCGCCTGAGCTTTATCGACATTATCGCCCGGTTTCTGGCGCACATCAAAGCGCAAGCAGAGGCGCATTGCCGCCAAGAATTTGGCGCGGCCCTGTCTGGGCGTCCGGTTCACTTTCATTCAAATGATGCGGTAAAAGACAGGCAAGCCTTGATTGATCTGGAAGAGTGTTACCTTCAGGCAGGTTTCAAAGAGGTCTCTTTCATGTTCGAACCGGAGGCGGCAGCGCTGGCCGCAAGGAAAACGGTTGACGGGGCGGGGTTGAGTTTGATTGTGGATATTGGCGGGGGTACATCGGATTTCACAATCTATCGCAACGCGGCAACAGGAATTGATATATTGGCCAGTCACGGGGTGCGGGTCGGGGGCACCAACTTTGACCGCAGCATCAGTTTTGATCATGTTATGGGGTTGTTTGGCAAGGGCAGTGATATTCGCAATGAACTGGGGGCAGGGGTGTTGCGCGCACCGAACCGCGTGTTTCACGATTTGGCGACATGGCAGATGATCCCGTTTTTATACACGCCTGACATGCTGAAAAAGATCGCGTATTTACACCAGCAAGCCCTGCAACCCAAGTTGTTTGCCCGTCTGCATTCCGTGCTAGAGGATCACCTTGGCCATGATTTGGCTTTTGCGGTCGAGGCAGGCAAGATACAGGCCAACAAGGCCGCTGGTGATCTCGCGCCAATTGATCTGAGTGTTGTTGAACGCGGGCTTGTAATTTCCCTGAGCAAACAAATGCTGGCCCAATCGCTGCTTCCGCATATGATCGAAATTGAGGCCGGTGTTGAGGAGACCCTTGCTATGGCTGGGTGCCTTCCAGATCAGGTTGAAACGGTGGTTTTTGTCGGTGGGTCCAGCCTGATGGGGGAGGTTGAGCAATTGTTGGCGGGAATATTCCCGCGCGCAAAACTGCAATACTCTGATGCGTTTACGGCCGTTGTGGATGGTTTGGCGCTGGCGGCAAAAGCTGCCTAACGCTTCATTAATGCATCCGCTTTGCGCCGTACAATCACGCTGCGCAGGTCGTGCATTGCCATGAGCAATTCATCCGCAAACTGGTTGATTTGTTCATCCGTGGCCTTGGTTTGCACCCATTGTGCTGACAGGTTCAAATGGTCGGTTGTGCGTTTGAGATCATCAATGCGCCGCTCTTCCAGCATCTTGCGACGTTCCACGATCCAGGCGTCGATGGCATTGCGCTCAGATGCTGTGGGCACTTGTTCGCCGTGGGGTTTCACATCGCCGCTGCGGATGTTGGCCACGGCAATTTGCTGCATTTCCAGACGTCGCTGCCGGTTTTCAGAATCCACGCGATAGACAGCCGCACCATTTTCACGGACACGAAAAAACAGGTTGTTTATTTCAGTCATATTCTCGACTGCTCCCTAAACATTACATTAAATCCTCAGGTTAACGTAGCACAGAACTTCTGGATACGACCACAGGCTTGCCGCAGGTTTTCCTCGGATGCGGCATAACTCACGCGAAAGTTGGGGCTGAGGCCGAAAGCGGCCCCGAACACGACCGCAACTCCTTCGGCTTGTAGCAATTCGTTGGCAAAGGTTTCGTCGCTGTCGATTACTGTGCCTGATGGCGTGGTCTTACCGATACATTCTGCGATTGACGGATAGACGTAGAATGCGCCCTCAGGGATGGGGCAGCTGATGCCCTTCGCGTTGTTCAGCATCCCGACCACCAGATCGCGGCGGGTCTGAAAGACAGGGCGGCTCATCTCGATATAGTCTTGCGGGCCGTTGAGGGCCTCAACCGCAGCCCATTGGCTGATAGAGGAGGGGTTTGATGTGCTCTGGCTTTGTACCTTGCGCATCGCGGCTATCAGCGGTTCGGGCCCTGCTGCGTAACCAATGCGCCAGCCGGTCATGGCATAGGCCTTGGACACACCGTTGACGGTCAGGGTGCGGTCATACAGTTTGGGTTCCACTTGTGCCGGGGTGCAAAACTCGAAACCGTCATAGGCAAGGTGCTCGTACATGTCGTCGGTCATCACCCAGACTTGGGGGTGGCGCAACAGCACATCGGTCAGTTCTTTCAGCTCTGCACGGGTATAGCCCGCGCCGGTGGGGTTGGAGGGCGAGTTGAAGATCAGCCATTTGGTTTTCGGGGTAATCGCGGCCTCCAGTTGATCGGCAGTCAGCTTGAAACCCGTCTGCAAGGATGCCTCTGCCACCACGGGTGTGCCGCCCGCCAACAGCACCATATCAGGATAGGAGACCCAATAGGGGGCAGGGATCACCACTTCGTCACCGGGGTTCAAGGTGGCCATCAGCGTGTTGTATAAAACCTGCTTGCCGCCGGTGCCGATGGACACTTGTGCGGGCAGGTAATCAAGGTTGTTATCGCGCTTGAACTTGTCGCAAACTGCCTGTTTTAGCTCTGGAATGCCGTCGGGCGCGGTGTATTTGGTCTTGCCTGCATCAATTGCGGCCTTGGCTGCATCCTTGATATTTTGCGGCGTGTCAAAATCTGGCTCGCCGGCGCTGAGCGCTACAATATCACGACCAGCGGCTTTTAACTCTGCCGCCTTGGTTGAAATGGCAATGGTCGGAGAGGGTTTGACGCGCGACAGGGTTTTAGACAGGAAGGACACCGGACAGACTCCATAAAGTAGTTACGGAGACTGTCTTAGACATGCGTTTTCCCATTCGCAACCATTTGCCGCGCGCTTGTGCTTGAGGGGCGCGCTTTTCACCGCACCATCAGAAGATAAAGTCGGCGTTATCGAGGGCGGCAAGCGCCGTATTTTCCAAAATGATCTGACTGCCGTCACCCAGTTCAATCAACACGTTCAGGCCATCCTGTGAAACGGAGAGGTCGCTGATGTCGGTATACCCGTGCACCGTAACGTCCAGCAGGTCGGTGCCGTTTTCAAAATCTTTCACCGTGTCAGTGCGGGAATCGGCAATAAAGACAAATGTGTCGGCCCCGCTGCCGCCGGTCAAGGTGTCGTTGTGCTGACCACCGATAAGGCGGTCATCACCGGAGCCACCGACCAGAATATCCTTGCCCGAGCCACCGTCAAGCGTGTCGTTATCCCCATCACCATACAGTTTATCGTTGCCATTCGCGCCGATCAGGCTGTCATTGCCCGCACCGCCGTAAATCCGGTCGTTGGCATTGCCCCCGTTCAGCAGATCATTGCCGTCCTCGCCCAGCATCACATCGTTGTCCGCTTGTCCCAGCAAGGTGTCATTCCCTGTGCCACCGTAAAGCTTGTCTTTGCCAGAGCCACCGTCGATCAGGTCATTGCCACTGCCGCCACGTAGATCATCCTGACCGGATTCGCCGTAAATCGTATCGTTCCCGCCACCGGTACTGACTTTATCCGAACCACCGCCTGCGTAGATCACATCATTTGTATCGCCTGTGGTGATGGTGTCTGCGCTGTCGGTCCCCGTTGGAGGTGGCGGTGGTGCGGCAAAAACAAAGTCGGCCGCAGTCAGGTTTGCAATACCCACCCCTAGCAGGGTAATGCTGTCGTTGGCGTCCAGCTGAAGGGTTGTGGTGCTGCCGATCTGCGTCAGGGCCAGTGTCGAGAAATCCCAGATACCAAAGGCGCTGAGGTCAATGCGGTCGCCGGATTGGAAATCAGTGATCAGATCATTGCCTGCGCCGTTGGCAACTACGAAAAGGTCGTTACCGCTGTTACCGGTCAGGGTGTCGTCACCAAATTCACCATAAATCGAATCTCCACCAGAACCGCCTTGCAGCCAATCATTGCCCGAGCCACCGAACAGCGTGTCGTTGCCCGCCCCGCCCACAACGGTATCATGGCCATTGCCCCCCATGAGCAAGTCAGAGCTGCCGCCGCCATCCAGATAATCATCGTCGTTGCCACCATCTAGAATGTCGGCCCCGTCTTCCCCCCAAAGGATGTCATTGCCGTTGCCGCCATCAAGCGTGTCAGAGTCCTCGCCGCCATAGGCGATATCAATGCTATTGCCCCCCATGATGTAATCGTCGCCCGTACCGCCAAAGATCGTATCATTGCCGCACCAGCCAATTCCAACATCATTGCCGGCCCCCAGATCAATGGTGTCGCTGCCATCGTCTGCGTTAACATAATCATTATCCGCCCCAACCGAGATATAATCGGCAGAATCAGTACCAATCACCAGATCAACGTCATTGGCTCCGTTTGAGGGTAGAAACTCGCTTGGCAGCAAAACTTCGTCCAGAGTGTAGAGGATGCCGTTATCCTGCAGTTGCTCGCCGCCAACAAGATTTGCATCAAGTGTGTCTGCATCGTTATCGGTGAATGTTGTACCATTGGTATCAAGATCCGCACCGTTGAGCGTGGTCAGGGGCGAGGCCGTGGCGAGATTACCTGAAACAACGATGCCTGCCGTCATGTGATAGGTCAGCATATCGCTCAACACAGTCCAAGGATCGCCCTTGCCGATCAGGAGTGCGACCTCGATGATATAGTCGAGGGCCCCGGCCTCATCCGTTCCCGAAAACCCGAAAGACTGGGCCAGCGAGACAAAGGCGGCATCTGTCGGGATAAACACTGTGGTATCCGTGCCCAAATCGGACAAAAGCCCGGCAAGATTGCTGCCTTGCGGGCTGGCATCGACAAGATCAATCAGTGTTTTGAAAATTTCTGTATCGCTGGAAGCGCCCAATGTGGCGTAGATCGTGGCCATAATTTATTTCCGTTCTGCAAGCTGCATTAACAATTTCTACTGCGCAATAGGGATATGCCAACCGTTTTCGGTTCTAATTTTCTGGCACGCTATCTGCTTTTATGACGCAAAATCAACACATTTTGAACATTTTCCGGAAACACAGTGTTGAACCGAGGGGACGCTATCCGGCTTATAAAGCGGTTTGATCTATGCGTGTATTACCTCATTGGCTGACCACATTCAGCGTTTGGGCGCGATTGTCTCCTGAAAAACCGGCATGGTTTTTCTGTTCATTAGTAACTTGAGCCAACCTTGCGTTCATGGCATTACCCACGCCAGACACTGACGGAGAATTGCCATGTCCGAATCCCGTGAAACCCGATTGCGCCGATTGCACATGCGATCCTGGCGGCGCGGTATGAAAGAGATGGACCTTATTCTCGGGGGGTTCGCCGATACAATTATGGCTGAGCTGGAGCCGGATGCGCTCGATTCCCATGAGGAACTGATGGACGAAAATGATCAGGATCTCTATTTGTGGATTACCGGTGCACAGCAGGGGCCAGCGCATTTATTGCCTGCCTTGGCGCGGGTTTCCGTCTATTTGCAACAAAAACACGGATAATTTGCGATAATAATTACGACAGCTTAACTTGTTGTTTGAACTTTTCCGCCAAAACCATCTGCAACAGTATATGGCGGAGATAAAAAATATGAGTATTCATTCAACGGTGCAAGATACCGGCCCAGCTAAGCAAGGGTCCGAATTTCTGGGGTCCTATCTGGAAACCCTTTCCATGGTGGAACGGCTCCATCGGTTGTTGCTTGATGTAATCAAAGACGAATTCGAGCGACTGGGTCTGCTTGATATCAACTCAGTGCAAGCGTTGCTCTTGTTTAACATTGGTGAGAATGAAGTGACGGCGGGTGAATTGAAATCGCGCGGTTATTATCAGGGCTCGAATGTGTCCTATAACCTGAAAAAGCTTGTTGAGGCTGGGTATATGCACCATCAACGGTGTGAGATTGACCGCCGTGCCGTTCGGGTGCGGTTGACCGAAAAAGGGCGAAATATACGTGTCCTGGTTGCGGAACTGTTTGAGCGCCACGCCCATGGCATGGCCAGTAAAGAGGTAATTGGTGAAGTGGGCCTGCAATCCATCAATTCGGTTCTGCGTCGGGTCGAGCGGTATTGGACGGATCAGATTAGGTATATCTACTAAACGGTTGTTTTTGCTTAGATGCATACCAAATTCACAAAATATTCAACTTCCTTGCCCGATGCGGCGTTTTGATGTCTGTATTTCTATGACAAAGTGTCATAAATAGAGGGGACCACTAGGTAAAGGCTCAGGTAGAATGGACTACAATTCGCAGATTGATCAGGCACTGAATTCGTTGCACGAAGAAGGGCGCTATCGTGTTTTCCAGAATATTAGGCGTATTAACCAACAGTTTCCCAGTGCAATCTGGACGAAACCGGATGGCACGCAAAAGGAAATCGCGGTTTGGTGTGGCAATGATTATTTGGGCATGGGGCAGCATCCAGTTGTTTTAAAGGCGATGAAAGATGCGATTGATACGGCGGGCGCAGGTTCCGGTGGAACACGCAACATTTCTGGCACAACTGCCTATCACCAAGCGCTAGAGGTGGAAATCGCCGATTTGCACAATAAAGAACGCGCTATTGTATTTACCTCTGCCTATAATGCGAATGAGGCCACGCTTTCGGTTTTGCCAAAACTGTTTCCCGGCCTGACGATTCTATCGGACGCACTGAACCATGCTTCGATGATCGAGGGGATTCGCCACGGCAATTGTAAAAGACATATTTTCCGTCACAATGATACGGCGCATTTGCGCGAATTGCTGGAAGCACTGCCGCTTGATGCGCCAAAACTGATTGCCTTTGAATCAATCTATTCCATGGATGGTGATTTTGGCCCGATAGAGGAAATTTGCGATCTGGCGGATGAGTTTAACGCCCTGACTTATATTGATGAAGTTCACGCAGTGGGCATGTACGGCCCGCGCGGTGGCGGTATTACCGAACGCGATAACCTGGCGAACCGCGTTGACATGATTAACGGTACTCTGGCCAAGGCTTATGGCGTGATGGGCGGCTATGTTGCCACTTCTGACAGGCTGGCGGATGCGATCCGCTCTTATGCCCCCGGCTTTATCTTCACCACTTCGCTGCCACCGGCAGTTGCAGCGGCAGCGGCTGCCTCGGTGAAACACCTGAAAACCGACCAATCGCGGCGTGATGGGCAGCAAGAGAAAGCCCGCATCCTCAAAGACCGGTTCCGCGCTTTGGGCATGCCGCTTGATGATCACGGCAGCCATATCGTACCGGTGCATGTGGGCGATCCGGTTAAATGCAAAATGCTGTCGGATATGCTGCTGGAAGATTATGGGATTTATGTGCAACCGATCAACTACCCAACGGTTCCGCGGGGAACCGAGCGGCTGCGTTTCACCCCGTCACCGGTGCATTCTGAAAAAATGATGAATGATCTTGTGGATGCAATGGATGAACTGTGGGGGCAGTGCGCGCTAAGCCGCCTAGGTCTGACAGGTTAGGCCATCAAATATTTGAAGGGGTGCACAATTCTACTTGCCTGTGATATAGATACCACTAGGCAAGGAACATCTGCGAATCAATCGTAGGTGAGGCAATAGAACAAGGTTTGGCAGTCCCATGGAAGAAAGCTTGGGTGGTCATAAACCAAAGGGCTTCGACATGTTTGAGGTAACTTTGGGGGATGAGATGCGCGGAGAGCGCGCCACATTGGGCAAATCTTTGCTCGATGTCCAAAGGGATCTGCGAATCAAGGCCACCTACCTTGCTGCAATCGAAAACTGTGATCCATCAGTGTTCCAAACGCCCGGTTTTATTGCCGGTTATGTGCGTTCCTATGCGCGCTATCTGGATATGGAACCTGAGGAATGTTTTTACCGCTTTTGTGAACAAAGCGGGTTTAACGGTGTCCACGCGGACCTAAAGGCCAGCGCCTCATTGGCATCCAAGTCGGCAGCATTGCTGCAAAAACCTGTTATGCAGGTTAACACTGATCCGATAATCAACCCACGCGTACCGATTACGCCGCCCCGCGAAGGATTACTGGCGCGGCTTTCCCTGTCGGGCTTTGGCTCTATTGCTGTATTGGCGGTCTTGATGGCCGGTTTGGGCTATGGCGGCTGGAGTGTTTTGCAAGAAGTGCAGCGGGTGCAATTTGTGCCAGTCAATCAAACGCCGGGTGTTACCACCCAAGCAGACGTTTTGGCCGGTGGCGCTCCAAAGGCTGATAGCAACGTTAATACGCCAAGGAGCCTGACGCAAACAACTTCGCTGGATCAGCTGTATCGACCCCAAGCGCTGGAAGTACCACAAATGATTGCGCGTGACGGGCCGATTGTTTCCATTAATCCTAATTCTCTGGGGGCCTTTGCAACCCATGAAGCGCCCGTTATTCCGACACTGGTGGCCGAGGCACCAAAAGTTGTCAAAGTCGGTCCGTCACCGATGGAAATCGTCGCGTTAAAACCGGCATGGATTCGGATTTATTATCCCGATGGTGCGGTGTTGTTTGAACGCACGCTGAATGCGGGTGAACGCTATCGTCTGCCAAACGGTGTTGTCCCCCCATTGCTGCGGGCCGGAAATGCCAGTGCCGTATTTATGAAAGTTGGCCAGAAAACCTATGGCCCATTGAGTAATCGCACCAGCGTTGTTCGCAATGTGTCGCTGGATCGTGGAGATGTGACTTCAACCATGGCGCAGGTTTTTGATGTGTTCAATTTTGAGCTGGCGCCGCCGATTATCGGTGATCCCGGCCCTTATACTGCCCAGAACGATAATCCTGTTCCAAGCGAATAACCTTTATTCGCGCTTTTTCCTTTAGCAAGAGCAAAGCCCATGTCCCTGAATACCATTCGTCCGTGGCGTAATATCTATCGCCGCAAAAGCCGCCTGATTCATGTCGGTTCTGTGCCTGTGGGCGGCGATTCACCGATCACGGTGCAAACCATGACCAATACCTTAACCACAGATGCCAAGGCGACGATCGAACAAATTGAAGCCTGTGCTGAAGCGGGGGCCGATATAGTGCGGGTGTCTTGCCCTGACGAGGGTTCGACCGCTGCTTTCAAGGAAATAGCACAGGAAAGCCCGGTGCCTTTGGTGGCCGACATCCATTTCCACTATAAACGCGGGATCGAGGCAGCGGAGGCGGGTGCGGCATGTTTGCGGATCAATCCCGGCAATATCGGCTCTCCCGAGCGGGTCCGCGAGGTGATTAAAGCGGCCAAAGATCACGGCTGTTCGATCCGGATCGGGGTGAATGCCGGGTCTCTGGAAAAGCACTTGCTGGATAAATACGGTGAGCCATGCCCTGATGCGATGATCGAGAGCGGCATGGATCATATCCGGATCTTGCAGGATAACGATTTTCACGAGTTCAAGATTTCGCTCAAGGCTTCCGATATTTTTATGACCGTGGCTGCCTATCAGGGGTTGGCGGAAATCACCGACGCTCCGATCCATTTGGGAATTACCGAGGCTGGGGGCTTGCAATCCGGTACAGTTAAATCAGCAATTGGCATGGGCAACCTGCTGTGGAACGGTATTGGTGATACGGTGCGTGTCTCCCTTTCTGCTGATCCGGTCGAGGAGGTCAAGGTCGGCTATGAGATGCTGAAATCCCTTGGGCTGCGCCATCGCGGGGTGAATATAATCTCATGCCCCAGTTGCGCGCGACAGGGCTTTGATGTGATTAAAACGGTGGAGGCGCTGGAATTACGACTGGCGCATATTCATACACCGATCAGCCTTTCAATTATCGGCTGTGTGGTGAATGGGCCAGGAGAGGCGTTGATGACCGATGTCGGATTTACGGGCGGTGGTTCTGGGGCGGGAACCGGGATGGTTTATCTGGCCGGCAAAAAAGATCACAAGATGGGAAACTACAATATGGTGGATCATATTGTTGAACTGGTTGAAAAACGGGCGGCTGAGATTGAGGAACAAGAAGTTTCGGCCGCTGGCGAGGGTATTTAAGAGAACAGAGAAGCAGAAGGGGCCGGATTGTGAAACTATATTTTTGGGTATTGGCCGCTTTGGGAATTGGATTGGTGCTTTGGGTGCGCAGTGCCAAAGATGATCCGCTGGTTTGGCATGTTGACCCGTTGACGGTGGTAGAGGGGGGCAAGCCGAACCAGTATTTGATGCTCCCTAATGGCAAGACATCCCAAAGCCCGGTGTTCAAGGCCAGTACTCTGGAACTGGCGGGCGCTTTTGATAGGGTGGCAATGGGGCAACCGCGGGTCAGCCGTTTGGCCGGAAGCGTTGAAGAGTTGTGGGTGACGTATGTACAACGCACGGCATTGATGCGTTTTCCAGATTACATTTCGGTGAAGGTCATTGGCAATACTGGCGGCAGCGCTACGCTGGCGATTTATTCAAGGTCGCGGTTTGGACGTTCAGACTTTGGTGTTAACCGTGCCCGTGTCAATATGTGGATCAAGGCTTTGGGGCAGATGCTTGTTGCGCGATGAAAGGCAACTCTCGCCGGTTTCGCGCCACATCGGGTTGTTTAGGGACATTTCGCAGCGCGCCATGAAAGAACGTCCGCCGACATTCATGCAGATCACTTGCCCCAATTCCACCCGTGAACCGGTTTTATCGGTGCAATAGCAATCAGGCCATTTTACCTTGGATTCTGCAAATGCGGAGGTACCCAGTAAAGCGGCCATTCCCAAAGCGATTAACAGTGTTTTCATGTCCTCTGAGTAGCAGAATTTCCCCTATAAATCAAATGGGGCTTGACGCTGCCCCGTGGGCAGGCGATTTCAGGGTATGATCCCAATAGATAAACTGGAACAAATCAAACAGCGCTTTGCCTTTCTGGAGGCCAAGATGTCTGACGTGTCTGGTGTTGATGATTTTGCGACCCTGTCCAAGGAATATGCTGATCTGCGCCCGGTTGTAGAAAAGGTTGCGGCATATCAAACGCTTCTGCGTGATATTGCCGAGGCCGAAGAGATGCTGGATGATCCGGAAATGAAGGAACTGGCAGCGGAAGAGCTGCCGGAGTTACGCAGTGCCTTGCCGGATGTGGAGCACGGCGTGCAGTTGGCGCTGTTGCCCAGGGATGAGGCGGACGAGCGCTCGGCAATTCTGGAGATACGCGCCGGGACTGGCGGTGACGAGGCGGCATTATTTGCGGCCGATTTGCTGCGCATGTACCAACGCTATTGCGAGAACGCCGGTTGGAAATTTCAGGTGGTCGAAGAGAATACGACCGAGCTGGGAGGCCTGAAAGAAGCAGTTTGCAACGTTAAGGGGCAGGGGGTTTTTGCTCGCCTCAAGTTCGAGAGCGGCGTGCACCGGGTGCAGCGGGTGCCGGTAACGGAAAGCGGCGGGCGGGTTCATACGTCAGCGGCGACTGTGGCCGTGTTGCCCGAGGCCGAGACAGTAGATGTAGACATCCCGACCACTGATATTCGCATTGATACCATGCGGGCCTCGGGTGCCGGTGGACAGCATGTGAACACCACGGATTCGGCTGTCCGGATTACCCATATTCCAACCGGAATCATGGTGGTGAGTGCAGAGAAATCCCAGCACCGCAACCGCGAAATTGCTATGCAGGTGCTGCGCACACGACTGTACGACCTCAAGCGCCAGCAGGCGGATGATGAACGGGCGGCCAATCGCAAAGGGCAAGTGGGTTCTGGGGATCGCTCCGAACGGATTCGCACCTATAATTTCCCGCAAGGGCGGTTGACCGACCATCGCATTAATCTGACATTGTATAAGCTGGATCAGGTGCTGCAGGGCGATCTGAATGAAATAATCGACGCGTTGATTGCCGATGATCAGGCGGCGCGTCTGGCGGACATGGACCCATGACATTGCGCGCAGCCGATGCGTTGCGCGCGGCGGTGTTAAGGTTGAAACTTGTGCTGGGTGAGGGTGCCGCACGGGATGCTCGCCTGTTGTTGGCAGGAGCGGTGGGCGTTGATGTGGGGCGTTTGACGTTGGTTTTGCCGGACGAGATTTCCCCTGAAAGCCTAGTCGTTTTCGAGAAGTTTGTGCAACAACGCATGAACCGCCAACCGATTTCACAAATTCTTGGCAAGCGGATGTTTTGGGGGCGGGAGTTTGAGGTTAGCGGAGATGTGCTCGACCCGCGTCCGGAAACTGAAACGCTGATTGATTTGGCTTTGCAAGGGGGGCAACCGAACCGAATTCTTGAACTAGGTTTGGGAACAGGATGTATCTTATTGACTTTGCTGTGTGAATTAAAGTCTTCCTTGGGTTTTGGAGTGGATATTTCTGACGCTGCACTGGCTGTCGCGAAACGGAATGCACGGGCTTTGGGTGTGGAAAAACGGGCCAGCCTTTGGCGATCTGATTGGTTTTCAACTGTCCAAGGTCACTTTGATCTGATTGTTTCCAACCCCCCTTACATCACCGCAGAAGAAATGGCGGAACTAGAACCCGAGGTGGCAAACTGGGAGCCTGCTTTGGCCCTGACGCCCGGAACGGACGGGCTGGGAGCTTATCGACACATCGCTGCGGGGCTTGATCGGGCCCTGGCCCCTCAAGCGCGGGCGTTGCTGGAAATAGGGCGATATCAGGCTGGCGAGGTTTGCACGATTTTTCAGGCTGCCGGATTTGGCAGATTGGAGGTTTATCAAGACCTCAACGGTTTTGATCGGGTTATTGAGGTCAAGCGTTGAAAACGGGCAACACAAGCGCATTTATGCAGTTGTAACCGGAAATTCATCTATTTCTGCTTGTCATAGAGCAAAGGAACATTGTAAAAGGGGTTCAGAGATGATCGAAGCCTCCGGCTCTCACTCTCTCGCATCCAAGGAACTTATCTGGACATTCGGTCTTTTACAGACCTGCAAGCAATCAAACTGAGACTACATAAGGCAACAAGATCATATGAGATCGTCTAACAAGCCGCGTTCGCGCAACAAGAGCAACCGTAACCGCAATCACAGCCACAACCAAGGTGGTGGTAATGTTGTGAACCGGGTTTTCGACAGCTCTGGCCCCGAGGGTAAGGTGCGCGGTACTCCGCAACAGATTATTGACAAATATCAGTCGCTGGCACGTGATGCGCAGTTGTCCGGTGACCGGGTAGCTGCCGAGAGCTTTCTGCAACATTCTGAGCATTACAGCCGGATGTTGGGTGAAGCACAGCGCGAAATGAATGAGCGACGCGAGGCGCAAGAAGCGCAACGTCAGGTGCAAGAAGCGCAGCGTCAGGTGCAGCAGGCAGCCCATGCGGCACAGCAAGCAGAGCGCAAGCAGAGCCAGCAACAACATCAACCTGCTGTCAGCGTGTCGGACGAACAGCCGGATGTTCCTATGGACGAAACCTCTGAATTGTTTCCGGGGCAAACTGGCGAAAGCAATCTGGTGCAAACACCGGAAAGCCGTTCCAGCAAAGCCGAGACGGCGGCGAAGACTACCTCCAGGGCTCCTCGGGCACCACGAGCTCCGCGTAAAAAGCCGGTTGAAAAGACTGAGGTCGAAGCGCACGAACCTGCGGCAGATAACCCCGCGGAATAAAAGCCTTTCAATTGAATTGGAGCGCTTCGTCTTTTTGTTGGATCAGAAATAACAGAATCCGCCCACCCTTAGGGTGAGCTCTGTTTAATGTTAAAGTGAGACGCTTTAGGTGAGCTGGAAATGCGCGGGGCGCGGTTTTACTTGGCTTCTTTCAAAATTCGGCTGAGGGCACAAAATTGTTCGAGCGAGATTTCCTCGGCCCGTTGGGTCGGTTTGATACCTGCCGTGAGCAAGCAATCCTCGATTTCGGGATGCAGGCCTTTCAGGCTGGCGCGCAGCATTTTGCGCCGCTGGCCAAAGGCTTTGGCGACAGTCTGGTTCAGGATTTTTGCATCTGCCGGAAAGGCGGGTTCTTCGCGCCGTTCCAGATGCACCACAGCCGAGGTGACTTTGGGGGGAGGTGTGAAAGCCGCTGGTGGAATTTCCATTCTCAGGTTGGTGGTGCAGCGCCATTGGCACAGAATCGACAGGCGTCCGTAAGCCTTGCTGCGCGGTTGCGCCACAATCCGTTGGGCGACTTCTTTCTGGAACATCAATGTCAGGCTTTGCCAGAAAGGCGGCCATTCGGGCGGGCTGAGCCAACGGGTCAGCAGTTCGGTTCCCACGTTGTAGGGCAGGTTCGCGACAATTCGGATCGGGGCGCTCAGGTATTGTGTCGGGTCAATCGCCAGCGCGTCCCCCAGCAATACTTTTAGCCGTCCATCACTGTGATCGGCGATCTGTTGCAAGGCAGGCAGGCAGCGGGCGTCTTGTTCAATCGCCACCACCTTGCGTGCGCCGTTCAACAACAGGGCGCGGGTCAGGCCGCCGGGGCCAGGACCAATTTCCAGCACATCACAGCCCGTCAGATCCCCCGCCTGGCGGGCGATCTTACTGGTCAGGTTCAAATCAAGCAGGAAATTCTGCCCCAGTGCTTTCTTGGCGCGCAAATCATGTTCGTTGATCACCTCGCGCAGAGGCGGCAGGCCGTCAAGCGTGTTGTAGGTCATAGGACGCCCTTTGGTTTACCATATTGCGCGCGGCCAAGAGTGCCTCAATCAGGCTGGTGGGGCTGGCCAGCCCCTTGCCTGCGATATCAAACGCGGTGCCGTGGTCGGGCGAGGTGCGGATGAAGGGCAGGCCCAAGGTGACGTTGACGCCAGCCGAGAAATTCACCGTTTTGATCGGGATCAGCGCTTGGTCGTGGTACATGCAAATCGCCACGTCATACGTTTCGCGTGCGGCCGGATGAAACATGGTATCGGCGGGCAAGGGGCCTGTCAGGTTCAGGCCACGGGCGCGCAATTCATTTAAAAGCGGGATAATCATAGCGTTTTCCTGCCCCCCCATTGTGCCACCTTCGCCTGCGTGCGGGTTTAGCCCGGCAACAGCCAGACGTGGGTTTTGCAGGCCAAAATCACGGATCAGGGCGCGGTGGGTTGTTAGGATGGTTTCGCGCAGCAGTTCGGGGGTCAGGGCCACGGCAACGCGGTCCAGCGGGATATGGATGGTCACGGGTACGACGCGCAATTCGGGGGCCATCAGCATCATGATAGAGCGCTTTACACCGCCCAGATCGGCCAGATATTCGGTGTGGCCGGGATGGGCGAAATCCGCGCCCTCTTTTAATACTTGTTTGTTGATTGGATTGGTGCAAACCGCGCTGGCTTGGCCTGTCTGCACCAGTTTCACGGCGCGGGCAATCACGTCGATGACGGCTTGCGCATTTCCCAGATTAGCGGTGCCGGGGTTGTTGGGGACGCTGAATTCATGGGGCAGAATGGGCAGGCCTTTGGCCATAGCAGCCACTGCCTGATCCGGATGGCTGATTTCAATGAGCCCGTCTGCCGCTAGAAAATGCCTTGGGTCCCCGATGACAAAAAACGGCAAAACCTCACGCAGCTTACGCCATGCGGCCACGGTAATTTCTGGCGCAACGCCTGCGGGTTCGCCACAGGTCAGCGCGATTGGTCTGTTCATTGGTAGATAATCACCGCGTCACCGCGCAATTCCTGAAGATAGCCATCACCAAATCCGGAAATTCGACGGTTAAACAAGGCGTTGCGGAGGTTCTCGCGGGTACCTTCGGGCAGATCACGCAGGCGATCGCATACCATGATAACAGCAATCGCACCGCTGCTGATGGTATAGTAAGTCGCCTCGTTGCGATCAAGGTTTGCCAGTGCAAGAGCGGCGTTTGCTGGAATTTCAGCCACATCCACCGTGTGGTCGGTAAAGGCATTTTCGCCAAAACGTTCGGATTTCGCCCGCAAATCTGCGCAGGTGTCCACATCGGAAATCAGCTTTACAGCTTGCTCGACCCCGCGGCCCTTTGCAGTTGGAACGGGAACCTGAGTATAGCTGATTGAAACCATACTTTCTGCGGTTGCTTTTTCGGTCCGTATGGCGCGAAGTTGGAAAATGCCGACAGATTTCGTGAGGGTTACAGGTGCAGTTACTTCGCCCGGTTGTAGTGCCAGAATTTGGCCCGCCAAGGCTGGCGGTAGGCTGGCGACGGGCACCCAGTTGAGCCGCCCGCCGCGCCCGCGTGAAGGGGCACGGGAATAGCGCCTTGCAGCTGCGGCGAACGCGCCCTCAGACTTGATCGTTTGCGACAGGCGTTTGGCCAGTGCCAGCGTTGTTTCATTCCCCCGCTCGCCCAGTGGTAACTGGATTTCGGAAATCAGAACCGATTCCTGTACCCGATCCGAGGCAAGGTTCAATGTGGTGTCGAGTTCAGTGTCGGTCACACTGGCCTTTGCCCCAAAGCGCGCATGAACAACCGAGCGCCAGACAAGACCGGAGCGCACAAAATCACGCATGCTTTCAGGTTCGGCCCCGCGCGCTTTGACGTATTGCAGCAGCTGTTTGCCCGTAAGCTTTCCGCGTGCGGCAAATTCCTCAATGCCGACTTCAAGTTCTTCCTCATTGATAACCAGCCCCGCGTCCGCCGCAGCTTGCAGCCGCAAACGTTCATCAATCAACTGATCTTCAGCCATTTTGTTCAGGTCGCCAGAAGATCCGAAGGCGCGCAGCAGTAAAATGCGTTGCTTAATCTCAAAATTCGTGATGACGCGGTCGTTGATCCGGATCGCTACCCCGTAAGGGTTGTTGTCGGCGGCCAGCACCGGGCTGAAAAATGCCGCACACAGGGCGGTCAGAGCGAAAATCCATGGTTTCATAAGGGTCTACTCACCTGCAATCAAAGGGCGGCGCACCTTTGTGCGTACCGTTTGTTCCGTTTCTTATTCCCAAAACCTGCCAGTTCAACTGTCAGGCCCAACTCTTTGGTTGGGCGTACAATACCAGAGCCTTCGTATTGAAGCGAGAGGGAAAGGTTCACTGCTACACATTCGTTTTCGTATTTCACGCCGAAAGCACCGCTGGTTGGGCGTTGGGTGATAAAATTATGCCGCCACTCGGCAGAATAGGACCAATAATCGTCGTGACGATAGACTGCGGCCAGACTGGCTTCGTGGCGGCGGTCGCTGGCACCGGCGACAACGTCTTTTTCCAGCCATACATAGGTGCCTTTGGTGCTTAGGCGGTCAAAGTTCAGTGTCATCTGGGCTTCGTTTTTTGACAGATCGAAATTGCGGTCAAACAGCATGCGGTTCACAAAATCAATTCTGTCCTTAAAGGAAATGCTGAAAGTACTGACAAAATCCGAATGGTGGCCATCAAGGCCGGTACCGGTGCTAAATTGCCCCAGATCATCGAACCGTAGCACTTGGCCGACGGTTACGCCAACATTCCAGCCGTTTGGATCGAAGCGGGTATAGGAAACCCCAATATTGGCCCGAGCGCCGAGTTCGGAGTTGTCAAAACCGGGAAAACGATTGTGGGAAAAAAGGTTGTTCTCCTCGAATTCCACCTGCACACTATCCTCATTGGGGTTGAGGCGCGCTGTCTTGGGCGACCAGACCAGTTGTAGACGCGGTTCTAATACATGAGTGACGCGCCCAACCTGACGTGCCAATGGCAGGCGGAAATCGAGGGCAGCAGTCGGAATGCTTTCTGAATAAGAGGGGTTGCCCAGTAATGGTGGATAATTCCGAGTGGTGTAAACGCTGTTATCGACCTCACCATAAGCAGACATCATCAGCCCGTTCTTGAATGTCCAATCCCGTTGCCAATCAACAATCAATCCGGCGCGAAAAAATCTGTTCCCATTATCGCGCAACAAGGTAACAGATTGAGCGGTTAGGCCGAGTTTGCCCCCAAAATAGGGTTCGTTCCAAGTTTTGCGGGCGTAAAACTCGGGCAGAACCAACGGAATCTGGGTATCAACCTCGATTTTCCGCAGGCTTTGGATGTAAGCCGTCGAGAGGCTGACATAACCGTTCTTGCGGGTACGGCGCAGGGTCAGGAAGCTGGTCAACCGGTCTTGCTCATAGTCTCCAATCAGGTAATCCTCACGAAAAGCCTTGTCAGAGGCCGCCTCAATACCAAAATCCAGCTCGATTTCGTTCTCCAGCTGAAAATGTCCCTCCGCACTGATTGAAGAGCGCACAGAGCGGGTGGTCAGACTGTCGGACAAGGTAAAGTCAGTGTCCACTTTAACCCAGCCGCGTTTGAAGTTTTTCCGGTAATCCGCGTTTATCATTACCGAGCCGCGCGAGTATAATTCCGGTGTCAGCGTCAGGTCAGCGTGATCGCCCAGCGTGATGTAATAGGGAATTTCGACGCCAATGCCCAAAGTGCTGGAATCTGAAAATTTGGGCACCAGAAAACCGGTTGCGCGATTTACCGTAGGATCGGGTATCTTCAAATTAGGGGCGTAAAAAATCGGTACGCCCAAAACCTGCAAAGTCGCATTTTCAAAGTATAACCGACGTTCCAATTCGTCATGGATTACCCTGCGCGAGCGGATTTGCCAAAAGGGTACCGGGTTTTTCGCGCATACATGGCAAGAGCTGGCGACAGTTTTTGTCAGAATTTTAAAGCGCCCGTCAGTACGGTGAAACTCCTCTGCAACAAGTTGTAATTGCTGGCCAATCAGGATCTCTGCACCCCGTATCAACCCGTTTTCGAGATCCGCATCCAGCACTGCAGATTGCGCTCGTGTGGTCAATTCTGTCCCAGAAACAAGGGTCAAAGATCCCGGAACCATGATACGCTGGTTACGCTGATCGTAAATCAGTTTTTCAGCAGTTAAAACCTGATCATCGCGAAAAATCTGGACGTTTCCGCTGGCGACCAGAACTTGCGAAATGGGATCAAATTCAACGCGGTCAGCCACCAGTGAAACAGAGGGAGTTTTACCTGATTGGGCCTGTGCCAGACCAAATTGCGCCAGCATGACAATAAATGTCAGCGCAATAAGACAGAGAGACCCTAATCGTTTCATTCAAACTATCCGTCCTCGAATTTGAGGAACATTCCCAAAGCCAGCAGCAACCCCGATAATGGCGGCGCCCAAGCTGCCGCAAAGACGGGAATCTCTCCCGCCTCTCCTAGAGTCATAGCAAGATTTTGTAGGAAGTAGAGGGCAAAACCACAAACTAGAGCAAGAAACACAGAAACTCCCAGGTTTCCCAATCGTGCATTTTGCAGGGTGAAGGCAGCCCCCAGAACGATCATTGCCACCAGCATCAGGGGTCTGGCCAGCTCTATATTGAAATGGATCATGTGGGGCAAAGACGAAAACCCGGCGGCTTGAATAGTCCGGATCATTTGCGGCATATCCCAGATTGGCACCGTATTTGGTTTTGGATAGCCCTCAAGTATTTGTTCCGGTGTGATGTCTGTGTCAAAACGTTTGATTTCGAATGTCTCGGCGGTTTTTTCCGGATTGGGGGTGCTGCGGTCAATATGCCAATATTTGCCGTTGGTGAAAATCCACTGCCCCTTGTTCAGGATCGCTGTATTGGAAAAAAGCCGTGATATTACCGCACCTTCCTCGTTGAACTTCAAGGCAGTTGCCGCGCGCAGGCTGGTGCCGCGTCGGTTGGTATTTTGGGCGTGAATAACGGTGTGGCCATCTTCATCTTTCTGGCGCAACCAGAAACCGTCCTCACCAAAAGAAACAGCGCTGCGTTTGGAACCGGTATATTCGGCGCGCAACTCCGTGTGTTTGGCGGAAAAAGTTGCCGCCAGCGGGTTGAGAACTAAAATCGCGGCCAAGCCGAGCGTAAAGGTATAGAAGGCCGGGAATGCCATGGCGCTCAGGGCAGACACACCTACCGCGCGCGAAATGACAAATTCGTTAGAGCGCGCCAAACCAACGCAAAAGGCCAAGGCGGACAGCATCACAATGATCGGCAAGGTTTGCAGGACAAATGAGGGCGTGCGGGAAGCCGCGAGAATCAGCGATTCGGCAAAGCTAACGCCATATTTCGACAGCCCCCTGATGTTCTCGAGCCACTCGATGACAAAGATCAGCAATGCCAAAATTGCGGAAACCTTTAGGAAAGAGTGTAGAAAACGGCGGCCAAAATAGAGGTGTAACATCATCTTCCCAGCCTTTTGGTTAGCCAGTTGCGTTGTGCGCGTGGTTTCCAGTTGGCCATGCCGGAACGGATCAACAACCCTGCGACCACTACGCTGAGCAGGACCGGTGCATAGAGAATCGGCCAGAGGGCAACATCCTGCGTTACCCAGCCTTGCACAAATCCGCGCACCGAGTTGATGCCGACCATGAACAAAACACCCAGAGAGATGCGAAAGAAAAATCCAGAACGATTATAGCCGCTTGAAATCAGGATAATGGCACCAATCAACGGTACAACTATTGCTAATAGCGATTTCACCAGCCGACCGTGGGCCTCGATCACTCTTGAAACAAAGGGTAGAGCCGCGGCTTCTGATCCGTCATCCGGCCAAAGCAGGTTTTTGCTACTTAATTCGCGCACCATTAAATGGCGCTGTTGAACTTTGTGGGCAAATTGCGTCAGGTCATAGGACAGGCTGTCAAATTGCACTGTGCTTAGGGTGCGTGTTTCGGGCCGGTATTGTTGGATATTCCCGTTAAAAAGTACCAGTTTGGGGTTCTGCTCGGAGGCAATGATCTGCCCGGAGGTCGACGTGTGGGTGACAATAACATTGGGGTCGCGCCGGTCATTGATCAGAATATCGCTCAGATTCCCCTCGGGTGAGGTTTCGCCGAAAAAGATGGTCACACCGCTGATTACGGTGCTAAATTCGCCCTGTACGATAAACTGGCTAAGGTATTCCTTGCTCAACTCGTGTTGGCGATTCTGAAAGGCAGTTAGGGAGGCCGGAGTGATAAACTGGGTCAAAAGCGTCATCAGAATAAAACACAGGCCACCAAAAACCAGATAGGGCAGGGTCGCCTGAGCAGGGGAGCGGCCAACGCCCATGATCACCACAAGTTCCGATTCTGCATACAGCCGGTTGGTCAGATAGATAGCCCCTGCGAAGGCGGCTATTGGGATCACTGTTTCGGAAACCTTGGGCAGCAAATACAGGCTCAGTTCCACAAAAACGGCGCCCGACTGGCCATTCTTGATCACGACATCAACGATACGCAATGCCTGATTGAGCCAGATGATTCCGGCAAAAATCACAAAGAAAAAAACAAAAGGTCCAATCAGTTGTCGCAGGACATATTTGTCAATTTGTTTCACGCAGACTTGCCTTGATTGGTTTCCCCACAACTGGGTTAAACCATTTTTTCGCTTCGCAACAGATGCGGATGGCCAAATGAGCCAAAAATCGCTAGATCAGGGAATAATCTATCTTCCAAACCAAGAGGCCTCACCATGACGACCCCGCTTCAACCGACATTTATTGCAACTGATCTTTCTTTGATCGACGGTTTCGAGGGCAAACTGGTGGTGTTTATAACCCCCAAAGGGGGGCTTGATCCCTTGGCGCGACGGGTAAATAAACTGTGCAAGGGTGCCGTGGCAAGATTTGCAAGTTCGGATGATTTTAATAAGATGGAACAAGGGGATACCTATACTCTTAGCTATCCGGCAGGGATGCTCGCTAAGGCTGTTATCATCCTGAAAACGACCAAGAAGACGGATGCAATAATTGCGCGCAAAGCTGGGGCCGCTGCCGCGCGGGCTGCTGGTGTTGGGGATGTGATGCTTTTGGCGGGGGCCAGCAGAATTACCGCGCAGATTGCGCAAGGGTTTGTGCTTTGCCAATATGATTTCACCGACCACAAAACCGCTGATGCGCCGGAGGCTGGAAAGCTGGATGTCATGTGTTCCAACCCAGACGATTCCAGCACGCAGTTTGCAGATATGGCCGCTACCGCGCAGGGCGTTTTCTTCACTCGTGATCTGGTAAATGCACCTGCGAATGTGCTCTCAACCACAGAATTTGCCAACCAGTTGGTAGCGCTGAGAAAACTGGGCCTCAAGGTGACAGTACTGGAAGAAGAGGAGCTGGCCAAACTTGGAATGAATTCACTGCTTTGTGTCGGGCTTGGCTCTGAAACGCCAACGAAAATGGTGGTGATGGAATGGCAGGGGGGCGGTGATGAACAACCTTTTGCGCTGGTCGGCAAAGGCGTGGTGTTTGATACCGGCGGTATTTCATTGAAACAGGCTGGTGGCATGGAAGAAATGACCATGGATATGGGCGGTGCCGGCGTTGTGGCGGGGGTGATGAAATCAATCGCTTTACGCAAGGCCAAGGCCAATATCGTCGGCCTCGTTGGGCTTGTGGAAAATATGCCTGACGGGCGTGCAACCCGTCCCGGTGATGTGGTGACGTCAATGAAAGGCGACACAATCGAGGTGATCAATACGGATGCTGAGGGGCGCCTGGTGCTGGCGGATGTGCTTTGGTATGCGCAGAAAACCTTTAACCCTACTGGGGTTATCAATTTGGCAACCCTGACGGGGGCGATCATTGTGGGGCTGGGCCATGAAAACGCTGGTGTGTTTTCCAACAATGACGAACTCAGCCGCAAATTCCTGAATGCGGCCAAGATCGAAGGAGAAGGCGCCTGGCGGATGCCCATGGGGGATGCCTATGACAAGCTGATTAAATCGCGCATTGCTGATATGAAAAATACCGGCGGGCGCTCGGCCGGCTCGATCACGGCGGCGCAGTTTTTGCAGCGGTTTGTGATGCCTGATATGCCGTGGATCCATTTGGATATTGCCGGTGTGGCCCTTACCACGACCCCGACTGCGGTGGCCCCTAAAGGTGCAACTGGCTGGGGTGTGCGCGCATTGGACCGGATGATTGCCGACACGCTTGAAACCGCCGATGGCTGAGGTCTATTTCTACCACCTAACGCGTTCGCCACTGCAACAGGCGCTGCCTGAATTGTTGGAGCGTGTTTTGTCGCGCGGCTGGCGTGCATTGGTGCGCGGGGTGGATGAGGGCCGGATGCGTTGGCTGGATGAAAGTCTTTGGCAGGGCAGGGACACAGCGTTTCTGCCCCATGGGCTGGCGGGGGGCGCGCAGGATGCTGCGCAACCGATTTTGTTGGCGATTGGGGATGAAAATCACAATCTAGCGGAAATTCTGCTGTTGGTGGATGGGGCCAAGATTAGCCCTAAACAAGCGGGCGATTACACCCGTGTTTGCTTGATGTTTGATGGCAATGATTCCGACGCGCTGAACGCAGCGAGGGGGGATTGGAAAAGGTTCACAGATGCGGGTGTTGCTGCGCAGTATTGGGCGCAAGAGGATGGGACTTGGGTTAAAAAGGCTGAAAAACCAGCCTCTTAACGCCCAACATATTTTGCAGCCAATCCCCGCATGGCATTCGCAAATTCGATGACATCAATCCCGACAGCGACAAAATTTGCCCCCTGTTCAAGTGAGCGGTCAATGAATTCTGGACCGGTTGCCAATATCCCGGCAGCCTTTCCCGCCGCGCGAATACGCGAGAGCGCGTCATTGATTGCGGCTTTGACCTCGGGGGCATCCGAATTTCCCAAATACCCCATGTCAGCCGCCAGATCGGCAGGGCCAATGAATACACCGTCCACGCCCTCAACCGCCAAAATATCATCGAGTGCCTCGATCCCCGCAACGGTTTCAACCTGCAACAACAGACAAATCTGGTCGTTTGCGGTTTGCAGGTAATCCGGAATTGCCGAAAACTGTGACGAACGCGCCAGTGCCGCCCCGACCCCGCGAATGCCATGGGGCGGATAGCGGGTGGCGCGTACCATTTCAAGTGCCTGATCGCCGCTTTCCACCAGCGGAATAAGCAGGCTTTGCGCGCCTGCGTCCAACACCTGCTTAATCATCCAGTCAGAGCCAACCGGCAGTCGCACAACTGTGTGGGAATCCGAGGCTTGGACAACCTGCATTTGCTGCATCATTGAACGTAGATCATTGGGGGCATGTTCGCCGTCAATCAACAGCCAGTCAAATCCGGCAGTGGCCGAGATTTCAGCCGCATAACTGTCGGCCATGCCAACCCAACACCCGATTTGTACCTCTCCATTTGTGATCTTTTTCTTGAATGTGTTTTTGGGGGCAGGCATTGGATTCTCCTATTCGAAATTGCAGGAAACGGTACCGAAAGGCCGGTAAGCAGCGGAAATATTGGCGCCAAGGCTCATGCCTCGTTCACCACGCCATTTGTCAGGGTGCCGATGCCCTCTGCCATTACTTCGATCACGTCACCGGGTTTCAGGAAAACGGGCGGATTAAGCCACGCGCCTGCACCTGTGGGCGTGCCGGTAATGATGATGTCGCCAGGCACAAGTGTTGTAAAGGTTGAGATATAGGCGATCTGGCGTGCTACCGGAAAAATCATCCGCCCCGTGCGATCATCTTGGCGCAATTCACCGTTAACCTTTGTGGACAGCGCCACATCGGCGATTTGCGAAGGGTCCGTAAACGGTACCAACCAAGGCCCCATGGCACCGGAGCCGTCAACATTCTTGCCTTGTGTGACGTTGAATTTCGCATGGTGCTCCCAGTCGCGCAGCGTGCCCTCATTGCACAGGGTCAGCGCCGCAATGTGATCGAGCGCATTTTCTTGTGCAATATGGCGCCCACCTTTGCCGATCACCACCGCGATTTCGCCTTCATAATCCAGTTGACCAGAGGCTTTGGGGCGGATCAAAGGGGCCTCGTGACCAACAAAGGAACGGGCAAAGCGGATGAACAGCGACATGTTGGCCGGAGCACCTTTGCTGTCCTTGTATTCTGCGTTGCTTTCCGGAAAGTTCGCCCCGACACAGATGATTTTTTCCGGTGCGGGTATCGGGATTTCAAAGTGATAGCTGCCGTCGAGATGGGTTATCTCCATGCCGTAAGCTTTTTCTTCAAGGGTAGTAAGCGCTTGGTTTTCAATGACCTCGCGCAAGGTCGGCCACTGGGGGAAATGTTCGGATAGGGATACAGCACCCCCCGGTACGATCACGCCGTAAAAGGCCTCACCGTCCGCCGACAGGGTTGCAATTCTGCTTTTTCCCATAAAATTCTGGCCCCATTTCCAGATATCAAATCTGTTAACAACTCTGTAGCGGTAGACGCCGACCCGTCAAACCTGTTTGTGGGGTGATAGCTGGTTTCGATCAATCTGTCATGTGGTGAAATCGCTCTTGTGCTTCCCTGAAACATACTGCTAATTGGCGCCCAACGCGGCTATGGTGTAACGGTAGCGCCCCAGCTTCCCAAGCTGGTCGTGCGGGTTCGATTCCCGCTAGCCGCTCCAATAATCAACCTTAACTATCTGTTTTGTAATGATACTAATGTGTGTCTCTTCTTACAGACTCCCTTAATAAGAATCTAACGAATGTTCAAAACTGTTGATTGATCTCTGCAATAGTGTTTATATCGGGGCGGATAGGCGTAATTACGTCTCTTGAGACATCGCTTTTGAGACACTACAAAAATTGGGGGGGAGTGGATGACGATTTCGTCCTTGGCGCAATGCTTGGAAGGCGCATCAAACTTCATAGGGGATCAGACATTCCTTGTGTTCAATGACCTGACCATGACCTTTTCTGAATTTGACGCCCGAGCTTCGCAACTGGCAAATGTTTTTGCAGCACATGGGGTCAAGGCGGGAGATGTTGTCGGCTTGTATCTGCCCAGTCGGCCCGAGCTTGCTTTCGGCTACTGGGCCTGCCAAAAACTGGGCGCAATCTCTGCCCCGATCAGCAGTATGAATCGCAGCCGAGAAGTTAGCTCAACTGTATCGCGAACAGGTATGAAACTTATCCTGGGCAACGAGGAAACACTGCCATTTGCGCTTGAAGTCCGGCGGGATTCTGGCCAGCCAGAGACCATATTAATGACTGGGGGGACAGCCGAGGGGGCGATGAATGTTGACGCCCTCATTGCAGCGGCCGATCCAGTTTGTCCTGCTCCTTCATTTGCCACCGATGATGTTGCGGCGCTTTTCTTTACATCAGGCACCACAGGGGCGCCCAAAGGGGCGATCCAGACACAGCTGGGCCAGCATTCGGTGCTGCGCGATATGGCGGTGCACGGCAGATTATTGTGGGGTCAGGAAGTATTTCTGTGCGCGCTGCCGCTTTTTAATAATTTCGGGGCCACATGCCTGATGAACGGAGCGGTCTGTTCGGGCGCAAAACTGGTTTTGATGGAACGTTGGGATACCGAAAAGGTTCTGGAGGCGATCACCCGTGAAAAGGTTACCTATATTGCGGGATCTCCGACTATGTTTCTGTATTTGTTGCGTGATTTTGACCCGGAACGGCATGATCTAAGCTCGCTAAAGCTGGGTGTGACCGGTGGGGCGCCGGTTTCATCTAATGTCGTTCAGCAATTTGAGGAAAAGATGGGCGTGCCGTTGCTTGAAATCTATGGTGCGACCGAGACAACCGGATTTGTGACCGGAGAACCGCTGATTGGTGTGCGAAAACGTGGCTCGGCGGGGGTGCCTCTTGGCGGCTCACAGATCCGAATCCTTGATGAAGCTGGAGCAGATTTACCCGTGGGTGAAGTCGGCGAAGTCTGTATTTCCGGCGATGCTCTTGGTGCCGGCTATTGGGGAGACCCCGAAACAACGGCGGCCAGTTTTACGCCGAATGGGTGGTTGAGCGGGGATCTGGGGCATCTTGATGAAGATGGGTATCTTTTCATCGTTGATCGCAAGAAGGATGTTATCATTTCGGGTGGTTTCAACATCTATCCGCTGGAGGTCGAAGACCTGCTGTACAGTCATGCTGATATCCGCGTCTGCGCAGTGATCGGCCTGCCGGACAAGGACAAGGGTGAAATTCCGGTTGCTGTTGTTATTCCACATGACGGGCATGATCTGGATGGCGCCGCAATCATCGCCTTTTGCCGCGAGAAACTTTCGGCCTACAAATCACCGCGCCGGGTCTTTACAGTCGCGGATATGCCTCTGGGCCCAACCGGCAAGATTTTGAAACGAACCCTGCGCGACTGGTACGGCCAGGGCCAAGGTAAACTTATAGAGGTTCCATCATGACTAAACACGTTTCACCCAAGGAACGTCATGGCCCGCTGGCAGGGGCCGTGGCGCTGGTCAGCGGCGCGGGTGGCCCAATGGGGGCTGCAATTGCGGCACGACTGGCGGCAGACGGGGCATCCCTTGGGCTTGTCGATATATCTGGCCGTCGGGTCGCAGCAACCGCCGAAAGCATTCAGGCGGATTATCCTGCGACCATGCTTCATGCGGTGCGCGCTGATGCGACAAACGAAGATGAAACAAATGCCGCCATCGCCGAAATCGTGGACACAGTTGGGCCGGTCAGCATTCTGATCAACGTGGTGGGGGGCATTCGCGGCGGCGAACTGACCGTGCCGTTGCTGAATATGAACGAAGAACGTTTCGACAGCACCTTTGCGCTTAATCTCAAGCCCTTGCTCTGGATGGTTCAGGCCGTTGCGCCGGGTATGGTAAGCCGCAAAAAAGGGGCGATCGTGAATATCTCGTCGGTGACTTACGCCGGCGACGGTAATCAGCCGGAATATGCCGCTGCCAAGGCCGCGGTTGCTTCGCTCACGCGGTCTCTGGCAATAGAACTGGCCCCTGCCGTGCGGGTCAACTGTATCGTTCCAGGATTAATCCAGACTTCGGTCATTGACAATGCAGCCCCCGAAATGGTTGCGGAATATACCGAACGCTCATTGCTAAAGCGGCTTGGACGTCCCGAAGATATTGCGGGCGCTGTCAGCTTTCTGGTTGGCCCCGACTCAGATTTCATCACTGGCGCAGCACTGCCTGTTTCGGGGGGGATCACCGCGATCCTTTGAGGCGTTCCGGTCTGGCTGGCGAGGTGTTGCTTGCCTTGTTCAGCGGTCAGATCGCCACCGTTGGCGAAATTATCAAATTGGGCATCTCGGCACCTATGTCGGGGCCCACCGCATTCTCAAGCGCAACGGGTTCAATCGATAGCCCAGAGGCACGCGGATGCCCTAATCGGAAAGGCTGGCCAGCAACCCCAGCGTCGAGCCATCATGTGGATCTTCGGTCTGCTCGCCGTTGACCAAAGGTAGCAACCGGTTAGCCAGAACTTTTCCCAATTCGACGCCCCATTGATCAAAGCTGTTAATGCCCCAGATCACCCCCTCGACAAAGACACGATGTTCGTAGAGCGCGATGATTTTCCCCAATGTGCGAGGTGTTAGTTGGTCATACATCAAGGTAACGCTAGGGCGGTTGCCGTCAAAGACGCGGTGTGCCGCCTGTCGATCCAGCTCTGCGCCGCTAAAGCCTTTGCTGCGCATTAACTCGCAGGCGCGCATCTTGCCGCGACCGCGCATCAAGGCTTCTGATTGGGCCAGACAATTGGCCACCAGAATGTTATGCTGATGGGCCAATTCCGCTTCATGTCCGCGCCGCGCAATCATGAATTCGCAGGGGATAACGCGGGTTCCTTGATGGATCAGCTGATAAAACGCGTGCTGCCCGTTTGTGCCCGGCTCCCCCCAAACAACAGGGCCGGATTTATGCTCCAACGCGCTGCCATCCATGGCCACGCCTTTGCCATTACTCTCCATATCGAGCTGCTGCAGATAGGCGGGCAGGCGGGCAAGGCGTTGATCATAGGGTAACACTGCACGGGTGTTATAACCGCAGATATTGGAATGCCAGATACCGACAAGCCCCAGCAAAACCGGCAGGTTTTGCGCAAGGGGCATGGTGCGGAAATGGACGTCCATTTCCTCGGCACCGAGCAGAAATTCGGTGAAATCATCCGGTCCGATGGCCAGCAACAGGCTCAGGCCAATTGGCCCCCAAACCGAGTAGCGCCCCCCGACCCAATCCTCAAAACCAAACACCCGATCCGCTGCAATGCCAAAAGCGGCGGTTTTGTCTTCGGCGGTGGATAGTGCCACCAGATGTTTGCCAATGTCCGCCTTGGCAACAGCGCCTTGCAGCCAGAGCTTGGCCGTTTGGGCATTGGTCATGGTTTCGGTGGTGGTGAAGGTTTTCGAGGCCACAATCACCAGTGTCGTTGCGGGGGGCAGGCCCTCCAGTGTATCGGTAATATCTGCGCCATCAATGTTGGAAATGAAATGGCAGCGCGGCCCGTCGCTATAGGGCGACAGTGCCACCGTTGCCATCACCGGCCCAAGATCAGAGCCGCCAATGCCGATGTTGACCACATCGGTGAACTTCTGCCCGTTCGCCGCCGATATCGCGCCGCTGCGCAGGTTCGTAGCAAAATTTTTCAACCGGGCCAGTGTGGCCAAGACTTCGGGCATCACGTCTTCGCCTTCTACCAAAACCGGCCCACCCGACAGGTTGCGCAGGGCTGTGTGCAACACAGCGCGGCCTTCGGTTTCATTGATCAAGGCACCACTGAACATGGCATCGCGGCGGGTTTCGACGCCAGTTTGCTGTGCCAGTTCAAGAAGGGCATCAAGTATTTCCGCATCAAGGGAAGTTTTGGAATAATCAAATAACAGATCGCCACAACGCTTGGAAAAATCCTCGAATCTCCTTGGATCATTTTCAAATAATTGTGATAAAATGCGCCCGCCGCGTTCTTGGTGCAAATCCTGAAGTCTCTTCCAAGCGGCCATTATCATCCCTTTAATCAGCGTAATGGACCAAAACCGGTCCTTTTCTATTTAACACAATGCGAACAGGGGCTTTTTCCACAGGCCCAGCTTGGCAGGCGCGCGCATAGGCCTCCTGTTTCTGTTTGCCTGCAATCAGAATATGCACAGTTCCGGCATTCTGCAAGACCGGAGCTGTCAGTGTCAGGCGGGTTTCTGGCACCCCCGGTGCGCGCATAGGCAGCAAAGGCGGCGCGGTGTCGCTTAGGGCCTGCTCCAACAGATCAGCACCGGGAAATAAAGAGGCCGTGTGCATGTCTGCGCCCATTCCCAGCACGCAAACATCAAGCGGCAGTACAGCCTGAATACCCGCTGAAAGTTGGGCTAATACCTGTTCCGCGGAATCCGCTTCTTTGTACAGGGCCACCAGTGTGGCCGCCTTGGCATTGTCCTGCAACAGAGCCTCGCGCAGCAGGCGGGTGTTGGAACGCACGCAGGTTTCGGGCACGAACCGCTCGTCCGTTAGCAAAACCGAGACTTTGGCCCAATCAAGCGGCGATTTCCGCAAAATCTCGAAAAATGGCGCAGGCGTTGTACCCCCTGGCACCGCCAGAACTGCCTTGCCGCGGGTTTTAAGGGCTTGGCGCAGGTCGGCCTCGACCACATGGGCCAAACCCTCAAACAGTGCGGTGCGACCGGGGTATTCGATCCAGTCGCTCATGCTTTGATCTTGCGCCAGCGTCGCCCATCGCGGTGCAGCAACATCAGCGCGTCGTCGGGGCCGGAACTTGCCGGATCATAGGGCAGGGGGCGCTGGTGCGATCGCTGCCAGCCGTGGATGATCGGATCAACCCAGGCCCAAGCTGCTTCTACCTCGTCGCCGCGCATAAACAAGGTCTGGTCGCCTCGAATCACATCCATAATCAGCCGCTCATAGGCGTCTGGCAGAAAGGAAAACTGTTCCCCTAAAGCTTCGGAAAAGGCCATGTCCAGCGGCACTTCGGTCAGGCGCATACCACCGGGGCCGGGTTCCTTGATGGTGACGCGTAGAGTTATGCCCTCATCCGGTTGCAGGCGGATCACCAGAACGTTGCCCTTGCGATTGAATTCACCCTCGAATATGGAATGCGGTGGGTCTTTGAACACTACGGCGATTTCCGACATTCTTGCGCGCAACCGCTTGCCGGTGCGCAGATAAAATGGCGTGCCGGCCCAACGCCAATTGGCGATGTTGACTTTCAATGCGATATAACTTTCAGTCAGGCTGTCGGGATCTTCTGCATGATCCAGATAACTGTCATTATTCTTTTCACCGCTATACTGGCCGCGTACGTAATCGCTCTCGGGGACTGGTTCCAGAGCACGAATAACCTTGAGCTTTTCATCCCTAACCGCATCCGCGCTGTATTTTGATGGTGGTTCCATTGCCGTCAGACACAGCAGTTGCATCAAGTGGTTCTGCACCATATCCCGCATTGCCCCGGATTTGTTGTAATAGGCCCCACGCCCGGCAATGCCCAGATCTTCGGCCACGGTGATTTGCACGTGATCCACATGCTGTGCATTCCACAAGGGTTCAAACAGCGCATTGCCAAAACGTATCGCCATCAGGTTTTGCACGGTTTCCTTGCCTAGGTAGTGATCAATCCGGTAAATCTGGTGCTCGTCAAAACAAGAAGTCAGATCCCTGTTCAGCGCCTGCGCCGAGGTCAGATCATGGCCAAAAGGTTTTTCAACCACAATCCGGCTGTTTTCGTCCGTTAGCTTGTGTTTGGTCAGTTTGTGGGAAATCTCGCCAAACAGGTTTGGCCCGACCGAGAAATAGAATGCAGAAATCACCCCCTTGCGCAGGTGTCTTTTGAGCTGTTTCCAACCGTCATCTGCAAAAACGTCAAGTTTCTCATAGTCCAGCATCGCCAAAAACAGGTCTAATCCTTGGGTGTTGCAACGGCTGTCTTTCACGTATTCGGTGATTGCCTTACGGGCAAAGGCGCGAAAGCCATCCGCATTGATATCGGTGCGCGATGCTCCGATAATACGTGCGTCGCTAGGCAATTGCCCCGCACACATGCGCCGGTACAACCCCGGCAGGATTTTGCGCTGTGCCAAATCTCCGGTAGCGCCGAGGATTACCAAATCAAACGGATCGACGGGAATTGTTTTTGCGACCATGGGCTTGGCTCCTGAAAATCCTTTTCGTTATCGCTAACGGCTTATGGGTGTCCCTGCAAGCGCAGATTCATGTTGAAAAAAATCACAAAACCGTGGTCGGGTACAGCTAGCCTTTGATTTTACGCCACTTCCATAGTAGCGAGTAGGCCAGCAATCAGGCAGGCCCGTCAATGAACGATCAGAATTTATCAATGGAACCCCTTGGCAAGTTTCAGGATCCGGATATCACCGCCAAAGGCGAGGCCCGGGCCGAGGTTGCGTTGCAGGGGGCCACGACCCTTTGGTTCAATACGGGAACCCTGTGCAATATCGAATGTGTGAACTGCTACATCGACAGCTCGCCCACCAACGACGCACTGGTTTATATCACGGTCGCAGAGGTTGCGGGATACCTCGACCAGATCTCCGAACGCGGTTGGCCGACCAAGGAAATTGCGTTTACCGGTGGTGAACCGTTTATGAATCCGGCAATGATCGACATTGCCCGCCTGTGTTTGCAACGCGGTTATGAGGTGTTGATTCTGACCAATGCAATGTTGCCGATGATGCGCAAAAAGATGCGCGCGGGGCTGGTGAAATTGCAGGCGGAGTTTGGTGACAAGCTGACTTTGCGCATATCTCTGGATCACTTTTTGCAACAAAACCACGATGACATGCGTGGCAAAGGGTCGTTTCTAATCACCCTGCGCGGCATGGAATGGTTGCGTGATCAGGGTATTCGCCTGGCCGTGGCTGCGCGTACGCTTTGGGGGGATACCGAGGCCGAGAGCCGGGCAGGCTTTGATGCACTTTATTCAACGCATGGCTTTGCCATTGATCCGTATAATCCGGGCATGACTGTGTTGTTTCCAGAAATGGATGAACTGGTTGAAGTTCCTGAAATTACAACGGATTGCTGGGGTATCCTCGACAAGAATCCGGATGATGTAATGTGCGCTTCCTCGCGTATGGTGGTCAAGCGCAGGGGGGCGAAGAACCTGACGGTTCTGGCCTGTACCCTGCTCCCCTATGATGCGCAATTCGAATTGGGCGAAACACTGGAACAGGCAGAGGGAGCGGTGAAACTGAACCACCCCCATTGTGCCAAGTTCTGCGTGCTGGGCGGGGCCAGCTGCTCGGTCTAATCGCGCCGCTTGCGCCGCCGCCTGCCGCCCTCATTCCCCTTGTTGAAATTAATCTCGGGCAGGGTCACGATGCTGGCCAGAATCGGGAACGGCTCGACTGCGTTGGGAATGTTGGAAGCATTGACGAAGTGTTCCTGAAAGCGCGGTTCAATGGCGGTTTCCACTTTGCCGATTTCCCGAACAACCCTTTCAATATCGCGCCTCGCATCGGTGTTCAGCAGGGCAATCCGCGCGCCGGTTCCGGCCGCATTGCCTGCTGATGTTACTTTGTCCAACGTGCAATCGGGGATCATCCCCAGCACCATCGCGTGTTTTGGGCTGATATGGGCACCAAAGGCACCCGCCAACACAATGCGATCTACCTTGTCGACGTCAAATTTGTCCATCAACAGCCGTGCGCCGGAATAGAGCGCGGCCTTGGCCATCTGGATTTCGCGAATGTCAGTATTGGTGACGGTGATTTTTGGCCCGCCCTCGTTGCTGCCATCCCAAACCAGATAGGAATTGGTGCGCCCGTCCTGAAAACAGCGCTCGGTGCCGGTTTGCGCGGCGGAACCGATCAGCCCAGGCCCGTCGACAATGCCCGTTATGCGCATTTCCGCGACCAGCTC
>JAHRVG010000068.1 GCA_019090795.1 Paracoccaceae bacterium
AGATGTGTATAAGAGACAGGTATCGTTCTATTTCGGCGCGCGCGAACTGCATTATCAACGGGCGCAGGGCCGCCCCCTGCGCTTGGTCTCAGCAGGGGTTGCCCCAGCACCTGCAGAAGGAAACGCCGCCGTGGCAGATTGGCTGCGCGACGGATAAGCAGCGGTGAAACGCCCAAATTACGAGGAAGTGATTTCATCTCGTACGGGGAGGCGCTATACTGCCAGAAAATTACTAAAGGCGCCCCCCATGTTTATCGAACTCGGACATTTTGCCATTGTGCTGGCTTTCGCGTTATCGTTGGTGCAGGCGGTCGTTCCCTTGATCGGCGCGCAAAAGAATTGGAGCGGCTGGATGCAGCTGGCTTCTACCACTGCGGTGCTGCAATTCTTGTTGGTGGCGTTTTCTTTTGCGGCAATCACTTGGGCATTCGTTACTTCAGATTTTTCGGTGCTTTTGGTGGCGGAAAACTCGCATTCCCTAAAGCCGATGTTGTATAAAGTCAGCGGTGTTTGGGGAAATCACGAGGGGTCGATGTTGCTGTGGGTGCTGATCCTTGCATTTTACGGCGCGCTTGTCGCATGGTTTGGCGGCAATTTGCCAGCACCGCTGAAAGCGCGGGTTTTAGCCGTACAATCAATGATTTCCGCCGCTTTCATCGGCTTTTTGATCTTCACGTCAAACCCGTTTCTGCGCCTTGCCAATCCGCCTTTGGATGGCAATGATTTGAACCCGATGCTGCAAGATCCGGGCCTCGCCTTTCATCCGCCATTTCTATATCTGGGCTATGTGGGGCTGTCGATGTCGTTTAGCTTTGCCATTGCCGCGCTGATCGAGGGGCGGGTTGATGCGGCTTGGGCTCGATGGGTGCGGCCTTGGACGTTGCTGGCTTGGGTGACGCTTACAATTGGTATCGGGTTGGGGTCTTGGTGGGCCTATTACGAACTGGGTTGGGGCGGCTGGTGGTTCTGGGATCCAGTGGAAAATGCCTCCTTTATGCCATGGCTTGTGGCGGCTGCGCTGCTGCATTCCACGATTGTGGTAGAGAAACGTGAAACCCTGAAAAGCTGGACGGTTTTGCTGGCAATTCTTGCGTTTTCTTTCTCTCTAATCGGGACTTTCATCGTGCGTTCCGGCGTTATCACTTCGGTCCATGCTTTTGCCAATGATCCCGAGCGCGGGGTGTTCATTCTGGCGATCCTGACCGTTGCGATTGGCGGTGCGTTAACCCTGTTTGCGGTGCGGGCTTCCAAGCTTCAATCCAATTCGGTGTTCAGCTTTGTCAGCCGCGAGAGCGGCCTGGTGTTCAACAATCTGTTGTTGGTTGTGGCCACTGCTGTAGTTTTCTTTGGCACCATCTGGCCGCTGGTTGCGGAAATCACCACCGGGCGGAAACTCTCGGTTGGGGCTCCGTTTTTTGAACTGGCGTTCACGCCATTCATGGTTCTGCTGGTGATTTTCTTGCCCATTGGCTCTATCCTGTCGTGGAAACGGGCACAGTTGGGCAAATCAGTGAAAACCCTGCGTTCGGCGATGATCCTGGCCGCAGTTGTCGGGATTTTCATCTGGAGCCGGGATACCGGCGGGCGGATGTTGGCTCCGGTCGGGTTGGCGCTGGCGACTTGGTTGATAGCGGGGGTGATAGTTGATCTCACGTCACGGGCACGTCTGGGGAAAATACCGTTGGCGCAAACTCTGCGCCGCTTGCGCAACCTGCCGCGTTCCGATTGGGGCAAGGCTGTTGCCCATGCAGGGCTGGGCCTGACCATTTTTGGGATCTCTGCCGTTACAGCATGGGAGATCGAGGATATTCGCGTAGTGAATATCGGCGACCGATTTGCTGTAGGGGGATATGAATTCCAGTTCAACTCGGTGAACCGGATGCCGGGCAAGAACTATATGGCTGATCTGGGTCATGTGACAGCGTTCAAGAATGATCAGATCGTTGCAGAACTCTATCCCGAAAAGCGTCTTTACCAGGTCCAACGCATGCCCACCACCGAGGCGGCAATTGATACCACATTGACCCGCGATCTATACGTTGTTCTAGGCGATCGTCAGGAAGACGGCGCTTGGGCGATGCGTACCTATATCAAGCCTTTCACGGTCTGGATGTGGATCGGGGTGATGGTGATGTCTTTTGGTGGCTTGTTGAGCATGACTGATCGGCGCTATCGTGTGGCCTCGACCGCGCGGCGAAAACTACCTGATGCAGTTCCGGCGGAGTAATTGATATGAAGCAGTTTTTCCTTATTCTGATGCTTCTGGCATCGCCCGTTTGGGCGGTGCAGCCCGATGAAATTCTGACCGATCCGGCATTAGAGGCCCGTGCCCGTGTGATCTCCAAAGAATTGCGCTGTGTGGTATGTCGCAATGAAAACATCGACAGCTCCAACGCCGAAGTGGCACGGGATCTACGCTTGCTGGTACGCGAACGCCTGACGGCTGGCGACAATGACGAAGAGGTGTTGAGTTTTGTGGTCGCGCGCTACGGTGAGTATGTGCTGCTCAAGCCGCCTTTCAGTTTATCGAATGCCTTGCTATGGGGTATGGGGCCGGTGGCTTTGCTGCTCGGGTTGGGCATTGCGTTGGTGTTTATCCGGCGCAAGCCCGGGGCGCTGGACGGGAGCTTGTCGCAGGACGAACAACAGCGTCTGGATGAGTTGCTGGGCAGGTAACGCCACGTTTACTCTTCCTAAATCGCGGTGCGTATCTATTGTTAGTGGAAGCTGACAAGGAGCATGCACCGTGAAATATGATACTATCCTTTTTGAAGTAAATGCCAACGTTGTAACCGTAACGTTGAACCGCCCGGATGTGATGAACGGGTTGAATACCCAGATGCGCGCCGAGCTGTTTGACGCCTTCAAGCGCGCCCCCAACCAAGGACGGGTGCTGGTGCTTACGGGAGCAGGCAAAGCGTTTTGTTCAGGGCAGGATTTGGGTGACGCGAAAAGTGTTTCCGATATTGATATGGAGGGGACGCTGCGCGACGAATATGAGCCGATGTTACGGGCGATTTTTGACTGTCCAATCCCTACAATTGCAGCTGTGAACGGCGCAGCTGCAGGCGCGGGGGCCAATCTAGCATTGGCCTGTGATGTGGCCATTGCCGCCGAATCCGCGTATTTTCTGCAAGCGTTTTCACGCATAGGCCTGATTCCCGATGCCGGGGGGACCTATTGGTTGCCCCGCCAGATCGGTTCCGCCCGTACCATGGGGGCGGCACTGTTTGCCGAGCCTGTGAGCGCTAAACAGGCGACCGATTGGGGGATGATCTGGGAGTGTGAGCCGGACATCAGTTTTGCCAATAAGGTTGCGGAACGCGCCGCCCATCTGGCGAACGGCCCAACTGAGGGTTATCGCCTGACCAAACAGGCGCTGCGCGGTAGTTTTGACCGAACCCTTGATCAACAACTGGAAACTGAGGCGCATTTGCAAGGCAAGGCCGGGAAAACCTATGATTTCAAAGAAGGCGTGATGGCGTTCTTGGAAAAACGACCTGCGAAATACGAGGGGCGTTAGAGCATGTTTGCTTGGAAAAAAAACGTGCGGCGCATAAATGTAAATGTGCCGCACGGGTATTAGAAGAATAAAAAAGCCTGCTCAGCTTGCTTATTACCGGGATTCTACATCCACATAGTCGCGGGTTGTTGCCCCTGTGTACAACTGGCGAGGCCGCCCGATTTTCACGTTGCCCTCATTGACCATTTCTTTCCATTGGGCAATCCAGCCAACAGTGCGTGACACCGCAAAGATCGGAGTAAACATCGAGGTAGGGAAGCCCATGGCCTCAAGGATGATGCCGGAATAGAAATCCACATTCGGGAACAGTTTCTTGGAGGCGAAATACTCGTCCTCAAGCGCGATGCGCTCCAGTTCTTTGGCAACTTGCAATTTGGGGTTGTCTTCAACACCCAGCAGCGCCAGTACTTCGTCGGCAGATTTTTTCATCACCACAGCGCGGGGATCAAAGTTTTTGTAAACCCGGTGGCCAAAGCCCATCAGGCGGAACGGATCATTCTTGTCTTTGGCGCGCTTGATAAATTCAGGGATGCGATCCACAGAACCAATTTCTTCCAGCATTTCCAGACAGGCCTGATTGGCACCGCCATGCGCTGGCCCCCAAAGGCAAGCAATCCCAGCGGCGATACAGGCAAACGGGTTCGCGCCCGAAGAACCAGCCAGCCGCACGGTTGAGGTTGAGGCGTTTTGCTCATGATCCGCGTGCAGGGTGAAAATTCGGTCCATGGCACGGGCCAGAATCGGGTTCACTTCGTAGTCCTCGGCGGGCACAGCAAAGCACATGCGCAAGAAGTTGGAAGCATAATCCAGATCATTGCGTGGATAAACAAAGGGCTGGCCCATGGAGTATTTGAATGCGTAGGCTGCGATCGTCGGTACTTTGGCAATCATCCGGATCGAGGCAACTTCGCGCTGCCATGGATCGTTGATATCGGTACTATCGTGATAAAACGCTGACATCGCGCCAACAACACCATTCATGATGGCCATCGGGTGGGCGTCGCGGCGAAAACCCCGGAAAAAGTTCATCATTTGCTCGTGCACCATGGTGTGATTGGTGACCCGGTTTTCGAAATCCTCAAGCTGGTCAGCGCCCGGCAGTTCACCGTAAAGCAGCAGGTAGCAAACCTCCAAGTAATGGGATTTTTCGGCCAACTGGTCAATTGGGTAGCCCCGGTGCAGCAGTTGCCCCTTGTCGCCATCAATAAAGGTGATCTGGGATTCGCAAGCTGATGTCGAAGTAAAGCCGGGGTCATGGGTGAACACATCGCCCTGAGCATAAAGCTTGGTAATATCAACTACATCTGGCCCCATTGTGGGCGAGTGTATCGGCAATTCCAGTGTTCTGCCGTCAATGGTAAGCGTGGCTGTGCGTTTACTGTCCGTCATCAATTCCTCTTTCGTGTCAGTCGGATATCCCGACATGCAAACGGGCAACGGGGCGATGCCCCGCCGGCAATTTTGCCGGTGCCCGGATTTTGGGCTGCTGAGGTTCCGGTTATCCCAGATCCTGCAAGCGGCCTATGGTTTCTTGTTTACCCAGCAACACCATCATCTCAAAGACAGAGGGTGATACTGTGCGCCCGGTCAATGCAGCGCGCAAAGGCTGCGCGATCTTGCCAAGCTTAAGATCTTCGGCCTGTGCAAAGTCGTGCAAGCAGGCCTCAAGTCCTTCGTGGGACCAACTAGCATCTTGCAGGAGTTTCGTCAATCGAAACAGTATACTACGGGATACCGAATCAAGTAGTTTTTCCGCGGCCTCGTTGGGGGTAAAGGGACGATTGCTAAGCACGAAATGGGCTTTTTCAAGGATATCCGGCAGTTTCTTGGAGCGATCCTTGAGCACGGGCATGGCCTTCAAAAGGTTTTCCCGCTGTGTGTCAGTAAGTGGTACCTGATTGGTTGATGCGAGATAAGTTTCAATTGCGCTCACAAGTTCTTGATCCGGTGCGTTTTTAATATGAAAGGCGCTGACGTTATCTAGCTTTTTGAAATCCAGCCGGGCCGGAGATTTACCGATTCCCTTAAGATCAAACCACTCAATCGCTTGTTCTGTACTGAACAGTTCGTCATTGCCATGCGCCCAGCCAAGGCGCGCCAGATAGTTGCGCATCGCGGCGGGCAAATAGCCCATATCACGGTATTCCTCGACCCCAAGCGCGCCATGACGCTTGGAGAGTTTCTTGCCGTCCTCGCCGTGGATCAGCGGAATATGGGCAAAGACCGGAATATTCCAACCCATAGCGCGGTAAATCAGGCTTTGGCGGCCCGCGTTGATCAGGTGATCATCACCGCGAATGATGTGGGTGACGCCCATGTCGTGATCGTCCACCACTACCGCCAGCATATAGGTCGGTGTGCCGTCAGAGCGCAGCATCACCAGATCGTCCAGCGTTTCCGCGCGCCATTTCACCTTTTTCTGCACCGCGTCTTTGATTTGGACTTCGCCGGTTAAAGGGGCCTTTAAGCGCACAACAAAAGGGGCGTCGAGAGGGGTTATATTGCTGTCGCGCCACGGGCTTTTAAACAGGGTTGGGTTGCCGTCTGCGCGGGCTTTCTCACGATAAACTTCGATTTCCTCAGGTGTGGAATAGCATTTATAGGCGGTGCCATTGTCCAGCATTGCCTGCGCCACTTCGCGGTGGCGGGCCTGGTTTTCAAACTGGCTGAAAGCCGCCCCATCGTGATCCAGACCCAGCCATTTCAGCCCGGAAAAAATCGCTTGTGTGGCCTCGGGAGTGGAGCGCGCCCGGTCCGTATCCTCGATCCGTAACAGGAACTTGCCGCCATTTGCGCGGGCAAAAAGCCAGTTGAACAGGGCCGTACGCGCGCCACCGATGTGCAGAAAACCGGTTGGAGAGGGGGCAAAACGGGTGACAATCTGTTGCTCGGACATGAAGAATTAACCTTCTGGAAACCATGATCAGGGTAGGATTTATCCACTCTTTAAGGAGTATTTGTAACAGTGACAAGGCGGGCCTTATTGGCAATTGACGAGGTTTTCTTTGAACAGCGCAGCCGCTTGTTCATGTGGATACCCGTTTGGTTGGCTGTTGGCATTGGTGGATATTTCTCGTTGCGGTTTGAACCGACGGTTGGCCAGAATATCGCAATTGCCCTGTTCGCTGTGATTTGCTTGTTTTCAGCCCTGAAATGGCAGAGCATGTGGCGTGCCCTCATCTGGATACCCGTGTTGATTTCATTGGGTTTTCTGGTTGCCAGCTACCGCAGCCATTGGGTTTCAGCACCCAAGCTGGGCTGGCATTTTTATGGTGCGGTAGAAGGCACAATTGCCCATCTTGACCGCTCGACGTCTGACAAACCCCGCATCACTTTGACGGCCCCCCGTTTGGAAAGAATCCCATTGGCACGCACCCCGCAACGGCTGCGCATTTCGCTGCACTCTCCTATTCTGGGCACCGAACTGCGCCCTGGCGCGCGCATCCAATTGACCGCAAGCCTGTCACCGCCTGCCGGACCGGTAGAGCCGGGCGGTTTTGATTTTCAGCGCAAGGCCTGGTTTCAGCGCCTCGGTGGGGTGGGGTACTCTCGGGTGCCGGTGATGCTGGCACATCCCCCTAAGGGCGGTGGTTTTATCCTGTACCTGTTCGCGCTGCGGATGAAGGTGGCAGACAGTATTCGCAGTGCGATCCAAGGGCAACCGGGGGCGTTTGCGGCGGCGATTGTCACAGGGGATCGTTCGGTGATTGACCCCAAAATGATGCAAAACCTGCGCCGCTCCAACCTCGCACATTTGCTGGCAATTTCCGGCCTTCACATGGGGTTGTTGACGGGGTTTATCTTCGCGCTGATCCGCTATTCGCTAGCGCTTGTTCCCCCCATTGCCTTGCGCCTACCAACCAAGAAAATCGCTGCTGTTCTGGCCCTGATGGCGGGCCTGGCCTATCTTCTGGTTTCCGGTGCGAATGTTGCGACCCAGCGTGCCTATGTGATGGTTTTGGTGATGTTGATTGCCGTTCTTGTCGATCAACCGGCCATCACCCTGCGCGCGGTGGCGGTGGCTGCGATCCTGATTCTGCTTTCGCGCCCCGAGAGCCTGATTGAACCCGGTTTCCAGATGTCCTTTGCCGCCACCACCGCCCTTGTCGCCACATTTGAGGCGCTAAGGCGCGCACCGTTTTGGGCGCGGTTACAATCCGGGCGCGTCCGAATTTTACGTCCGGTTCTGGCGCTGGTTATGTCGTCAGCTGTGGCCGGTGCCGCCACCGCCCCGATCTCCGCTTTTCATTTCAACCAGATCACGCATTATGGCCTGCTTGCCAATCTGGCCTCTGTACCGGTTATGGGCCTGATTGTGATGCCTGCTGCGGTGATTGCCGGGGTGTTGAGCCTGTTCGGGGCTGCCACCCCTGCTTTCTTAGTAATGGGGGGGGGCATTCAGTGGATACTGTCCGTGGCCACAGCAGTCGCGGGGATGAAAGGTGCCTTAACCCAGATTCCGGCCACTGCCTCTGCCACATTGGCGCTGTTGTGTCTTTCGATGATCTTTGTCGCGTTGTGGAAAGGACGGCTGCGGCTTTTGGGCCTGCTGCCTGCAGCTTTCGCTTTTCTGTTATGGACACAATCAGAGCGTCCGGACATCCTGATCACCGATAATGGGCGCCTTGTGGGGGTCAGACAAGGGGGGGGACGCGCCTTGAATCGGGCCAAAGGCAATGGTTTTGCCGCCCGTGCCTGGCTTGAAAACGATGCCGACGCTGTTGATCAATCGCAGGCAGCCCTGCGTCGAAAGTTCAACGCCGACGATTGGCTCCTGATGATCGGTTCCAGCAAAATTTCCTACCTGTGGCCGAAATCAACGCCGATTTCTGTGCTAGAGCAAAAATGTGCCAATACGGATGTGCTGATCGCACCGAATAACACGGCAAAACTGAGCGGAGATTGCCGTATCATTTCAAAGATAATGCTGCAAGATCAGGGGGCTATTTCCCTCAGTTCACGCAAAGGTAGGCTGAAAATACAAAGCGCCCGCCAATGGACTGGCGAGCGCTTGTGGAACCAATAGCCTACGCGGTGGCCGCCGCCAAAGCCTGATCCAGATCGGCAATCAGATCGGCGGCTGTTTCAATGCCGATCGAAAGCCGTACTACATTCGGGGCGGCACCGGCTGCGATCTGTTGCTCTTCGCTTAACTGGCGATGGGTGGTAGAGGCCGAATGGATGATCAGCGAGCGGGTATCGCCGAGATTGGCCACATGGCTGAACAATTCCAGCTCATCCACCAGTTTCACGCAGGCATCATACCCGCCCTTAACAGCAAAAGTGAACAGCGCGCCGGCCCCTTTGGGATAGAGTGCTTTCACCCGATCCGCATATTGCGAACTGGCCAACCCCGCGTAGGTGACATAATCCACCCGCGGGTCGGCCTCGAGCCATTCAGCAACGGTTTTGGCATTTTCCACATGGCGCGCCATGCGTAAAGACAGGGTTTCGATCCCCATCAAAGTATAATGCGCTGCCTGCGGGTTCAACGTCATGCCCAGATCGCGCAAGCCAATCGCGATGCCGTGAAAGGTAAAGGCCAATTCGCCAAATGTTTCGTGGAACTTCAGGCCGTGATAGGCGGGTTCAGGTTCCGAGAGCGAGGGGAATTTATCATTGGCGGACCAGTCGAACTTGCCACTATCCACCACGCAACCGCCCATAACTGTGCCGTTTCCTGTCAGATATTTGGTGGTCGAATGCACCACCAAAGTGGCCCCCTGTGCAATCGGGTTGCACAGGTAGGGGGTGGCCGACGTGTTGTCCACAATCAGCGGAATCCCGGCGGCATCGGTAATCGCGGCAATGGAGGGAATATCGGTGACATAGCCGCCGGGGTTGGAAACCGACTCGCAAAACACCGCGCGCGTGTCGTCATCAATTGCAGCTTTCACTGCCTCTATATCGTCAAAATCCACGAATGTTGCGGACCAGCCAAAACGCTTTATGGTTTGGCTGAATTGGGTCAAAGTGCCCCCGTACAGCCGGGTCGAAGCGACCACATTGCGCCCCGGTGCCATCAGCGGAAACAGCGCCATGATCTGTGCCGCATGCCCCGAAGAACAGCAAACCGCGCCAACACCGCCCTCCAGCGTTGCAATGCGTTCCTGCAAAACTGCAATCGTTGGGTTGGTCAGGCGGGAATAAATATAACCAACCTCTTGCAGATTAAACAACGCCGCCGCGTGATCCGCGTCGCGAAACACATAGCCGGTGGTCTGGTAGATCGGTGTTTGCCTGGCGCCGGTCACTGGATCCGGGCGTGCACCTGCGTGGATTTGCAGGGTTTCAAAACCGTAGGGGGCTGAGTCAGACATGGTTCTATTCCTTTTGTTTTTTTTCAGCTTAGGGCAGAGGGGTGCAGGTCTCAACCAAACTTTTGTATGTTTGCTGACTTACCCTATGGTATCCATAATCGGCGAATTCATAAAACAGGGGCGGTTTCAATGTCTGACAGATCAACAAGGGCGCAAGAATTTCGGGATTTGCATGTTAAAGGGGATCCGGTAATCTTGTTCAATATATGGGATCCGGGCAGCGCCAAGATCGTTCAGGAGGCCGGTTCCAAGGCATTAGCAACCGGCAGTTTGCCAGTTGCCCTCGCGCATGGGTTTGAGGATGGTGAGAAAATGCAGTTGGAATTGGTGCTTGATAATCTACGCCGCATTATCGGTGTGGCATCGGTGCCGGTATCAGTTGACCTCGAAAGCGGTTATGGAACAGCACCGGAAACAGTGGCCGAAACGGTTTCTCAGGCTGTTGATGTTGGCGCGATTGGCTTTAACTTTGAGGATCAAGTTATTGGTGGAGCAGGTATTTATCCGCTTGAGGAACAAGTATTGCGGGTTGCGGCGGCGCGATCAACAGCGGGGGCAGCATTTCTCAATGCCCGCACGGACATGTTCCTGAAAGCCCCCGTTGAGAGCCATGATGCAGCAATGCTGGATCAGGCAATTGAGCGGGCCAAGGCCTTTGAGCAGGCGGGGGCCGACGGCTTTTTTATTCCGGGGCTGGCAGATGAAGCGCTGATTGAAACACTCTGCGAACAGGTTGCTTTGCCGGTTAATATCATCGCCTTGCCGCATATGCCGGACAGCAAAACCCTTGCCCGCCTCGGGGTGGCGCGCATCAGTTACGGGCCGGTTGCCTATCGTCGCATGGCCGCGTGGCTGGGAGAGCAGGCGGGGGCCGCACTTACAGCTTTGAGGAAATGATACCGGTGTTGAAACCGGCCATGCGCAGCTCACCATAGAGCCGCTGATATTCAATTTTGGGACAGCGATTCTGGATCACCTGAACGCCCTGAGCTTGCGCCAGTTCAGCGGCCTCTGGGTTGCGCACCCCAATTTGCATCCACACGGTTTTCATCTCTGGCAGCTCGTTCAAGGCCATATCCACAATCGGCAGCACATGTTCTGAGCGGCGGAAAACATCGACCATATCAACCTTGATGTCGTCAGGGATATCCCTGAGTGAGGCGTAAATTTTTTCACCAAACAGCTGTTTGCCTGCGTGGCCGGGGTTGACCGGGATCACTCTAAATTTCTTCAAACTCAGATAACGGGCGACGAAATAGGAGGGCCGGATCGAATTCATTGATACGCCAACGCAAGCTATCACCTTGGTTTCAGACAGTACTTTTCGCAACAATTTATCACTTGGTGTGTCGGTCATGTGTTATTCCTGCGCTTCAAGTTTCAGTGTGGCGGGGGCGGCAACCCGCAAATCATCGGTTGTCAGCGGTTCGGTCGGTTTGGCCAGCATATAGCGTGTCACCCAGTGCAGACGGGTTTGTGCGCGGGTGATAGCAACATAGGCAAGACGTTTCCACAGGGGAATTCCGGCCTCAGTGCGACCGGCGCGATAGGCGGCGTAGATGTCTGGCGCAAACACCTGCACCTCATTCCACTGCGAGCCTTGCGCCTTGTGAATTGTACAGGCAGCACCATGCACAAAAGCGGCCCCCATGCGCGCAGCGGAGGGGATAAACGGCTCCTCTTCTCCGGGCATTTCAATCTTGATGATGGTGGCGGCGGAAACTTGCGGTTCGGGAGCGCCCAACACATGCAGGCGCGAAAACCCAGGCTTGCGGCCGGTCCCCAGAAACACACATTGCGCGCCTTTGATCAGGCCGCGCGCCTCCAGGTCAATGCGCTTTTTGCGGTGTTTCATCGGCAGTTCGATCCCGTCACAAATCAGCGGTTCACCCGCCAGCAGCATCTCAGGGGGGGCATCAAAAGCATTGCGAAAAGCGTGAATCAGCCGAATTCGGGTTGCATTGCGCCAGACCAGAACCGGGGAACGTGCCATGGCGCTGGCTTGCACGCGCGGGGACACCACAACGCGGTCGTCTCGCGCGGCGGCCTGTTCGATCATCTGCTCAAAAGATTCAAAACTCAGGGTCTCGTCCCCCAGCGCATGGGCCAGATCAAGGATCGGGTTATCCTGCTCCTGACGATGTACGCGGTGCAGGTGTTTTTGCTGCTGCTCTGGCAGGTTGTCAAAAGCCATAGAGCCGGATTGCCCGACAGGGGCCAGCTGAGCCGGATCGCCAAACAGGATCAGGGTCGAGAAAATTTCTTTTAGATCATCCAGTTGCCGATCATCCAGCATTGAGGATTCATCAATAAAGCCAATATCAAGCGGATCATCCCGCCGTTTCCAGCCGATAATGAAATCCGAACCGCGCAGCCCCGCCATCGCCAGTGCGCCGGGGATGGATTTGTTCGATTTGAAAAACAGCATGGCGCGTTCCAGCGCTGTATCTGTAAGCCCTTCGATTTCAGGCTTGTCGCCATTCCCGTTCAGCCATTCGGCGATTTTTTCATATTCCGGATCATACATCGGCGTATAAAGAATCCGGTGGATCGTGGTCGCAGCCACGCCCTGATTGCGCAAAACGCTCGCGGCTTTGTTGGTGGGGGCGAGAATCGCCAGTGTGCGGGTGTCTTTGCGGCGTTTACCCTCGTAATCACCGGAAATGATAGAAACCCCAGCCTCATTCAGTGCCTCGGCCAGGTGGGCCAGCAACATGGTTTTACCCGAACCCGCCTTGCCCAAAATCGCCATCAACTGATCAGAACCGGCGGATTGGGGCAGGGTAGTGTTATTGTCGAGATCAACGCCCGCGGATTTTAATGCCTCTGAGATGGCATCATACGCTTCCGCCTGATCGTCGGAAAATATCATTGCTTGGCCAACCCCTGTTGCGTGTTCGCGGCCAAACTATCGCGTTGAGGGGGGGACGCCCAGCCCCGTCTTTGACATTGGGGAAAAAATCTGGGCAGATGCCCAAAATTTTCAGGCGCAGGCCTGTTGTGCAAAACTTGTGCCAAATGCCCGATTGAACCAGTGATGTGACAGTTCTGTCGAGATACCTGCCTTTTTTGCCAGGCCAAAGCGTACCGCCTCGGAAAAATCCCACAACCCGACATAAACCTTGTCGCGGCCTGTGCCGTGCGACCCCAGTATTTCCGGTGACCATCCAAGGTTGCGATAAATCCGTATCATGCGCGGATCGAAAACCCCGACGGCATGTTTGAGGCCAAAATTTAGCCCGATTTCACATCCCGCCAGCATCAAAGCCGCTGAAATCCGTCCGGCCTCGGAACCGATATTCGGGGCAAGACAAAAACGGGTACTCTCCCAGATCAGCGGGCTGGTGATTTTTCCGCCCGCGATATCGGAAAAGAAATCGTTTACCATGCAAGGGGCGGTGGTTGGCAGAACCCGCATTGATCCGCCGTGAATTCCCTGTGCTGTGCGCCAGATTACATAAAGCGGGTTTTGCGCGTCATATTGATCTTTCTCATAACCCTGCGCATCGACCTTTACATCCCAATCCAGTCGATCCCGGAACTGGGATGCCCGATCGCGAAACAGCGTGTGTTTCAGTTGGGGATAGGATTCCAACTGGTCGGCATAAAGATAAGTCAGCATTCGCGCGCTCCTTGCAAAATGGGGAGTGCCCTCTGGGACACGAGGAATGCATTGCAGCAACTGCTTAATGATCTCTCACCGTGCGCCGAGTTTAGAGTAATGTAATCAATTATTTAGGAATAATTAACCTAAAAACCTGTACGTCTAAATCGCGATCAGCCCTTGAGACATCGCCTTGGCGACAGCATGGGTGGTGTTGGCCGCCCTCAGTTTAAAGCGCGCGGATTCGATATAAACGCGCAGAGTATGTTCGGAAATCGACAGCTTTTCCGCAACCCGGCCACGGTTCAACCCGCCGCCTAGCAGGCGCAGGGCATCGCTTTCGCGGGGGGACAGGCTGACGAATTCCTGCTCCTTGCTGCTGTGTTCAATGCGCCGTGCCGTTTGATGCAGAAAATGACCAACCAGCAGCAAGTCTGACATATAATTTGCCACGAACCTTGCCCAAACCTCGTCTGTGCAGCTGTGGCTCAGGGAAAACAGGGAAAATTCGCCGTGTGGGCCGCGAATGGGTACGGAAACGCCCTGATTGCCAACGCCACCGTCAATCGCGTCTAGCAGCATTCGGCGTGCGTGTTTCTTGTCCCATGACAGATTTTTCCAGTTGTAGGGATGAAAACGTTCGAAAGCGCTAAGAACTACGGGGTCGATTTTATAGAGCTCTTCCTTTTCGTAGTAATTCGCCCATTCAGCACCATATGTCGCCAAGGCGAAGGGATCGCCCTGACGGTTAACGGAATGATAAACCACGTGATTAATCTGAAATAGGTCGCGTAGTGCCCCTATCTGGAAATAGAGGTCTTCGAAGGTGTTACATTGCTCCACGCGATCCAGGAACGCTTCCATTTGGTCGTGCATATGGCTCCACCACTGCGGTTTTATGCGCCTTAGCTGTGATTTCCTCCACAGCGATATGAATGGTGTCGTCCAGCTGTTCAGCCAGCCCATCGAACCCATTTTTGTGTGCGAACTTCCGCAGATCCTGCAGTACGTCGATCATCCAATCCTGTGACATCACCACCCTCATTCATAAAGGTTAACAGAGTATTAACACCAACTATACCACTAAGAATATTGCCACTTCTATTCGCCGCTGTACACTAGCCAGAAATAGGGGGGGAGGGGTGCCTAAGTCCCTGTAAAGGCGTGTATGTCCGACAAGTTGCCCCGAGGTGGGTGCTGCTTTAGCAAAACTTTACAGGGTTAAACAAGCCCCACGAAACCAGAGGGTTTTGTGGGGCTTCCTAAGGATACTCTAATTCCTGCGGCCAAAGTCGTCAGTGGTAGCCACGCCATCGCCGTTTTTGTCTATCATAGAAAACCAGGCGGCTGTGCGTGAGGTGAATTCGTCGAGGCTGACTTTGCCGTCATTGTTGACGTCGTTGAAATCCATTTCCATTCCAGCCTGACCGCTTTGACCTTTGCGCATTCCCATGCGCATGCCCCTACGCTTACCTTGCCTCATGCCTTGCTTGTGGTTCTTCTGATCGGCAGCGCGGGCTTCGTCAAAGGCTGCGTAATCCTCGGCAGATAGAAACCCGTCGTCATTATCATCAAAACTGGCAAAAATATCGCTGCGTCGCTCTGTTGCTTCGGCCAAGGTGACTTGGCCGTCGCTGTCTTGATCCCATATTTCTACGAAATGGCCACCGGGTTGCTGACCTGCGAATGCAGTTGTTCCAAAGATGACGGCAGCTATCAATAGGGGGGTGCGTTTCATAGTAAGGTGTTCCTTTACACATGTGATTGTTTGCATGTGTATAGAACGCACCACCCCGCGAATTCCGTCGCTGTTCTCCAACTTTTTTGAAAAACAGGGTTAAACCTTGGAAGTACTTGCCTCCAGCGTATCCTCAAACGTGCGCAATCCGGTGGTTGGCGCGCTGATCAGCACGGCCATATTGCCCGGTTTATGTTCGTTTTTGAGCATTTTTACGTGGGCATCGGGAATATCGGCCCAGGGGAATACTTCGGACATGCAAGGGTCAAGCCGCCGTTCCAGCATCAGCTGGTTCGCCGCAGCTGCCTGTTTGAGGTGGGCAAAGTGAGAGCCTTGAATACGTTTCTGGTTCATCCAGACGTAACGGGCATCCATGGTCAGGTTGTAACCGGTTGTGCCCGCGCAGATCACGACCATGCCGCCCTTTTTGCAAACGAATGTGGAAACCGGGAATGTCGCTTCGCCGGGGTGTTCAAACACCATATCGACGTTTACACCTTTGCCGGTAATGTCCCAGATTGCCTTGCCGAATTTACGTACTTCGCCGAACCACGCTTTGTATTCGTCGGAATTCACCACCGGCAACTGGCCCCAGCAGTTGAAATCCTTGCGGTTGACCACGCCTTTGGCCCCCAAGCCCATGACAAAATCGCGTTTGTCCTCGTTTGAGATAACCCCGATGGCGTTGCCGCCTGCGGTGTTGATCAACTGGATCGCAAATGACCCCAAACCACCCGAAGCGCCCCAAACCAGCACGTTCTGGCCCGGTTTCAACTCATGGGGGTGATGCCCGAACAACATGCGATATGCGGTGGCCAGTGTCAGTGTGTAACAGGCACTTTCTTCCCATGTCAGATGTTGGGGGCGGCGCATGACCTGCTGGGCCTGAACCCGCGTAAACTGGGCGAAAGAACCGTCCGGTGTTTCATAGCCCCAGATCCGCTGGCTGGCAGAGAACATCGGGTCGCCGCCGTTACATTCCTCGTCGTCGCCGTCGTCCTGATTGCAATGCACCACAACTTCGTCGCCGACTTTCCAGCGTTTTACCTTGTCGCCCACAGCCCAGACGATGCCCGCCGCATCCGATCCGGCGATGTGGTAATCAGCCTTGTGCACATCAAAGGGCGAAATAGGAATGCCGAGGCCAGCCCAGACGCCGTTATAGTTAACGCCCGCCGCCATCACGAAGATCAGCACATCTTGGCTATCAAGAACAGGGGTGTCCACCACCTCTACCTGAAAGGATTTATCCGGTTCGCCGTGACGATCGCGGCGAATGGCCCAAGCGTACATTTGTTTGGGCACATATCCCATGGGCGGAATTTCACCGACCTCATAGAGATCTTTTTCCGGGGCGTCATATCCACTATCAAGAGGGGCCATGATTATTTCTCCTGCTAATACAAGGGGCGGCGCGACTCATATCGCGACTGCATTAACAGGTGTTTGCACTTGCAGCATAAAAACTGCAAGAGCAATAATCGTAAATTGAAAGGCACCACCGCGTAATTAAATTGCGCGGCGGATTTAGGCCTGAATTTAGAGTTTCAGGTTCGGAATGATCTGCTTTTTGCGCGAAACCACGCCGGGCAGTACAACCGTATCGCCGCTCACGGCAACGCCGAAAGATTTTTCGGCAACATTTTTAGCCAGATCATTCGGGATCATCATGGTAGATTCCTCGTTTAGAATATCCACAACAAACAACAATACCTGATCAACTGCGTCCTCGGAGGCAACAGATTTCATGGTTTCCATCAGGCTGTCCTTGCGATCCAGAACGATGGCAGGCGATGTTGTTTCCAGCACGGATATACGAAAGTTGGTGCCTGCAACTTCGTATTTTTTACTGTCCATGCGCAACAATTCTGCATCTGAAAATGCGGAAACATCGGATTTTGCCGCGAACATTTCTGCCGCCAGCTCAGCGATATTCACGCCCAGATCTGCGGCCAGAGATTTGGCGCGCGCCACGTCTGCGTCAGTGGTGGTCGGGGAACGGAATTCCAGAGTGTCGGAAATGATGCAGCTCAGCATCATGCCTTTAACCGCGCGCGGGGCGCGGGCCAAATCTTCGCCCATCAGATCGGCCATAATGGTCGCAGTACAGGCAACCGGGCGCACGGTGATGCGGATCGGAGATTTGGTTTTGATGCCGCCAACCAGCATGTGGTGGTCAATGATTTCCATGATATTGGCATCGTTGATGCTGGGCGGCAGTTCGGCGGGATTGTTGGTGTCTACGATTACGACGTCGTCCCCAGGGGCCACATCGGTGATGATTTCCGGTTTGTCAAATCCCCAATGTGACAGTACGAAATTGGCCTCGGTGTTCGGCTCGCCCAGCAATTTCGGGGCAGCGGCGGTGCCTTTAACCTCGTTGAGGTACCAGCTCCAGACAATTGCGGAACCTGTGGCATCGGTATCGGGGGCCAGATGGCCGAAAACTTGGATCATTTTGTCGCTCGCTTTAAGAATATTCAGGATTCAGCCGCCTTATAGGGGGGGGATAGGCCGCTGTCACGCCCTGAAAATGCATGGCTGCTATACGGTGGGGATGTGAAAATGGGCGATGGCGTTCGCATAGTAACGCACGAGCCCCGCCTCCTTGGGGTTGATTTCCAATCCGCCTACACCTTTCTTTAAGATGTGGCGCAGCATCATATGGTCGATGCCAAAGGCGATTGCCGAGTCATATTTTTTTGGCAAGATGTGTGTGTAGGCGCCATTGGCCAACAGTATATCCAATTCGGCCCGCGCTTTTGTGGCCAGATCAACCTGTGTGATCGAGGTTGCTTTATGGGCCATCAAAACCCGACAAATCAAACTGACCGGCAGGATTGGCACAGCTCTGCCGACCTCCTTCATGATCTTGTCACCCAGATTGCGGGTCATTTCATCCGGGGTGCCAGCCGTGTCGGTTGTTAGAAAGGCTTTTAGTGATAGCGGGTGGCCAAAGCTGACACTGGCATATCCAAAACGATGGAACTTGCCGCGCAGGCGCATCACGATATGGTTGCCGACGAAATATAGTGCGCCCCAAATTTTCTGGCCAAAATTGGCCCGTTCCACCCCGGCAGAGGCCACTAAAACACGATCCTCCAGTACCCGGTCATAGTTCAACCCGACAGGGACAAAGACAACATCGCGGGCGCTTTGGGTATCAAAATCGGCCACAATATAAGACAACAGACCCAGTTTGGCAGGCAGCAATTCACCTTGCCGTGTCAATCCGCCCTCGGGGAATATTGCCTGCGCAACACCGCCTTCTGTCGCCATTTGCACATAGCGTGCAAGGACGCGGCGATACAGCAGGTTGCGTGATTTGCGCCGGATAAAATAGGCCCCCATGGAGCTAATGATCTGTTTTAAGGGCCAGACCCGCGCCCATTCTCCAACTGCATAAGCCAGCGCAGAACGGCGCGCCGCCAAATAGGTGACCAGTACGTAATCCATATTTGAGCGATGGTTCATCACGAAAACCACCGTGGCTTGGGGATCTATCGAATCAAGCGCGCCCTCGTCAAGAAAACCAAGACGCACACGATAAAGCTTGTTTGACAGCCAGTTCGAGAGGCGGGTACCCATTGAAAAATAGGCAAATGCGGAAAATGAGGGCACAATCTCGCGGGCATAATGCTCGGCGCGATTGGCGGCTACCTGATAGGGGAGGTCCTCCTCCTCCATATGCTCCATGATGGCGTTGATCACCTTGGGGTCATGGGCAAGCCGGTCAATCATAATACGGCGTCTGGTCAGTTTGAACGGGGGGATTTCAAGGGATAAAGTCGTATTTAGCTTGTTAATCACCCTGTTGAAACGCCTTCGCAAATACCAGCTCACCGAGGGCACCAAAATGCGGTCGATTAATCCGGCAAAGGCCAACAGGCCAGCGATCCAGACAAACCAAAGTGGAATTTCAATTGTGTCAAACATATGCGACTGTTGACGCGAAAACCGGCCACGTCCAGTAAAAAATCAAGCGCTAAGCTGGGCCAGCACTTTCTGACGGCAGAGCGCGCTATCTTTGTCACTGACCCCCAGAAAATTGACCACCATACGGATCAGGCGATCTTCCATGTGATCGCGCTGTCCGTCAGCCAGTGCCACGTGCCACATGGCCTGAACAACGGTGCGGCGATCCTCGTAGGGTACGGCGTCTTTGATGGCGCGGGTGAAACGCACGGTGTCGGGGGCCTTGGCCTCCAGTGCCTCGGCCTCGGATTGGAGGGCCTGAGCCTGCTCCGTACTCAGATCATAGCGGGTTTTCAACACTTCCAAAATCGCGGCAACCTCGGTCGGGTCGTATTGGTCATCCGCGCGTGCCACACGCACCAGCAATGCGGCAAGCGCAATACGCCCGTCGGCTGGGCTGAGGTTGGTATCCTTGGGCGGGTTGCGCAGAAAATTAAGCAGGGTATCAAGCATTATTCAGCCTTAGTTTTGAACAGGTTTTTTATGGCTTCTTTGGAAGTAGGGGCCTGACGGCTGTCGGCAGCCACTTCGCGCCCTTTGAACAGGGCCGGTCTGGCTTTGCAGCGGGCCAGCCATTTTTCCATGTTGGGGAAGTTGCTGATGTCTTGCTCCTGGCGCTCCCACAAACAGGCCCAGGGCCAGACCGCCATATCAGCAATTGAATAGTCGCCGCAAATATAGTCGCGCCCTTCAAGTTGGCGCTCCAACACGCCATAAAGCCGTGCGGTTTCGGCGCGGTATCGGTCTTGTGCATAAGGCAGCACTTGCGGCGGATCCATCGCGGGGGCATAGGTCAGGAAATGGTGGGTTTGCCCAGCCATCGGGCCAACACCGCCCATTTGCCACATCAACCATTGATCAATTTCGATACGCTCGCGTTCAGATTTACCGTAAAACTTGCCGGTCTTGCGGGCCAAATATTGTAGGATTGCACCGCTTTCAAAGATGGAAATCGGTTTGCCATCTGGCCCCTCAGGATCTACGATGGCAGGCATCCGGTTGTTCGGGGCGATTTTCAAGAAATCCGGCTTGAACTGGTCACCCTTGCCGATATTGACCAGATGCACCGAATAGGGCAGGCCCATTTCCTCAAGTGCGATGGAAATTTTCCAGCCATTTGGGGTGGGCCAGTAATAAAGGTCGATTGGATCTTGCATGTGGTTTCTCCGGCTGGGTGCTGCCTTGTAACTTGGCACATCCGCGCGTGAGGGCAAGCGGTTTTAACGCATCTGGCGCAAAGGGGCGGATCTGACCGAAATAATCGACAACGAATCCGGAACCGCACTGCCCAGCACAGAGCGCAACTCCGCCATGCCGGTTGCTAAAACACGGCCTCTAGCGGGGAAAATAGCACCGGTTCAAGCGTGTGCCGCAAAGGGTTAACAACCTGATCGCCACATGTGGTTGCCGGTTTGACTGCCACCATTGTCGGCCTCGTATTCGTCCCACCTCAACTGGCATAAATCTTCCGGATTACGATTCTGTGAACAACCGCTAAAAAAACGCCATGATTGTGGTTGCGGGAATTGACGATTTCAAGACTTTGCCCTAAGGACGATCCGTGGCGATTTGTAACCGGATTGTGGGCCACGTTAATCAACCACTAAAAGGTCGAGGGCTGACAAGCACCCCGATCGTTCGACGGTTGGGGTTTTTTGTTGGGCTGCTGCCCGAAAGGATAGAAGATGGATAACTGGAAATCAAAAACCAAATTGGTTCATGCGGGTATAAAACGCAGCCAATACGGCGAATTGTCAGAGGCGATTTTCCTAACGCAGGGTTTTGTCTATGACACTGCGGAACAGGCCGAGGCGCGGTTTGTGGAATGCGGCGATGATGAATATATCTATGCACGCTATGGCAATCCAACGGTGGCGATGTTTGAGGAACGTATCGCGGCACTAGAGGAATGCGAGGCGGGTTTTGCCACGGCTTCGGGCATGGCGGCGGTGAACGGTGCGCTGATGGCGTCGTTGAAAGCGGGGGATCATGTGGTGTCGGCCCGTGCCCTGTTTGGTTCCTGCCTATATATATTAGAGGAAATTCTGCCAAGCTTCGGGGTCGAGGTGACTTTCGTTGATGGCACTGATCTTGATGCATGGCGCGCCGCATACCGCCCCAACACCAAGGTTTGCTTTTTTGAGGCGATTTCCAATCCAACGCTGGAAGTTGTCGACATTGCTGGCGTTTCCGCAATTGCCCATGAATTCGGTGCCTGCGTGATTGTCGACAATGTGTTTGCCACGCCTGTTTTCCAGCGCTCTTTGGCGTTGGGCGCGGATGTGGTGATCTACTCGACCACGAAACACATTGATGGGCAGGGCCGTTGTCTGGGGGGGGTGGTGCTTGGCAAGCGCGATTTCGTTCGTGGCCCGCTTGAGGCTTTCCTGAAACACACCGGCGCAGCGATGAGTCCGTTTAACGCATGGGTGATGCTTAAGGGG
>JAHRVG010000069.1 GCA_019090795.1 Paracoccaceae bacterium
AGAAACGACATGTCTCCGTGATGGCTGGGTTCATAGATTTTATGGACCAATGGCGGGGCCAGACCGTCGCGCCCGCCAGCATTATCGCCGTGGCAGGCGGCGCATTTTACTTCAAAGGCATTTTTACCGGTTTGGGCGGTGGCGCTCAGGCTTGAGGGCAGCTTAACTTGCACCAATGCGCCGCCCTTCATAGCCTGAACATTGTTGCTAACGGCTGCCGGTTCATCCATGTACCAAACAACACCGACCACCGCGACAGCCAACGTCACCGCCAACACCAGCCTTTTTCTATTTTCCATGTAACTCTTCTTTCACCAGCCCTATTTCCCCCCGTTTGCTGCCTTCCCCCACGGGAAGGTCAAGTATTTGTTAGCGCAATTACCTCACAAAAGGTTGTGCGAGTGTAACTTCGAGGGTTTACAGGATACCATTCATTTGCTAGTTCACATTCAATTAAATGAATGTAAGTAAGTTGCAAACCCGAAACAAACTCCTGCTAGTGTTAGACGCCCACAAAAAATCCGGATAGTATTGCACCAAACGGGCCAAAGGACATCCGCTATGAAAATCCTGCTACCTCTTATCTTCGCTTTTTTTGGGGCCACCGTACAGGCTGAGGTTCTGACCCTGAGCCCACAACCAATCACCGAATGGAAAGCCGTATTCGGCGTTGTGGAAACCCGCAACCGGGTACCAGCGCGGGCGCGGATTGGCGGGACAATTCAATCGCTTGACGTATCCGAGGGAGACATTGTCAGCGCGGGCCAGCGCGTTGCCCTGATCACTGACAGCAAACTGGATTTCCAGCTTGCTGCAATGGATTCACAAATTCAAACGCTAGAGACCCGGCTTAAAACTGCGCAAACCGACTTTGAGCGTGGCGAAGAGTTATTCGGGCGTGGCGTGATCACCAAACAGAATTTGGACCAGTTAACGACACAGATGCATGTCCTATTGGGGGAAATCCGAACTCTGGAATCAAACCGTTCCGTCATTGCCCAGCGTGTCACCGATGGCGAAGTATTGGCACCCGAAGCAGGGGTCGTTCTTTCTGTACCAACCTCTAAAGGTTCGGTCGCCACCCCCGGTGAAGGCATTGCAATCATCGGCGGCGGGGGTGTTTTCTTGCGCCTGTCAGTACCTGAACGCCATGCTTTGGCCCTGATCGAGGGCGAGACCATTGATATTGGCGAGGGAAAAACAGGCTTGCTGGCGAAAGTATTCCCGCAAATTCAGGGCGGCCGCGTTTTGGCAGATGTAGAGGTCGAGGACCTTGACGACCGTTTCATCGGCCGCCGGGTTCCTGTGCGCCTGCCAGTGAGCGAACGTCTGGCGCTAATGGTACCGCAATCTGCGGTAAAACTGTTTGGTGGCATTGATTTTGTGCTTATCGACATTGACGGTGCCCCGCTATACCGCGCCGTAGTGCTGGGGGCGGAACTGGAACGTGACGGGCAGGTCTGGTTCGAGGTGCTGACCGGCCTGAATACAGGCGACAAAGTGGTGACTGATCATGAGTGACCCCAAAACAGAGACCGAAGCGCTCGGCATTGCCGGGCTTTTGACGCGCGCCTTCATTCGCTCGCCACTCACTCCGCTGTTCCTGCTGGCATCACTTGCCGTTGGTATGCTGGCGCTAGTCAGCTTGCCGCGCGAAGAGGAACCGCAGATTTCTGTGCCTTTGGTGGACATCCACATTCAAGCCGCAGGCCTCAAGGCCGAAGACGCAGTCAAACTGATCACCGAACCGATGGAAAGCATCGTTAACGGCATTGATCAGGTCGAGCATGTTTACTCCTCCACCCGCGACAATCAGGTGATGGTGACAGCGCGTTTCGACGTTGGCGTTGATTCGGAAGCTGCAATCCTGCGGGTGCATGACAAAATCCGCGCCAATATCGACCGCATTCCAGTGGGCATCCCCGAACCGCTGATCATTGGCCGTGGTATCAATGACGTGGCGATCGTAACATTGACGTTCTCGCCCGTTGCAGGTCAGGATATGATGAATGCCAACGACCTGACCCGCATTGTTCGCGAGGTAGATTCCCAACTGGCCAAAATCGACGACGTAGGCCGCACTTATATGGTGGGCGAAACCGGCGAGGCCCTGCGCGTTGCCCCCGACCCTGAACGCCTCGCGCTGTTTGGCGTGACCCTGCAACAACTGGTCGGCAAGGTGCAGGGTGCCAACACCGCCTCGCCTGCCGGAACCCTGCGCGATGGCGGCGAACAGATCGGTTTGATCCTTGGTGGGACCCTGTCCACGCCTGACGAAATCGCCAACCTGAAACTCACCTCCCGCGATGGTCGCCCGATTTATGTGCGCGATGTGGCTGACGTCAGCTTTGTTACGGATATGGACGAGGTCCATGTCGCCACCTTGCATCGCGCGGGTGACGACGGCATTACCCGCATGCCCGCCGTCACGCTGGCCGTTGCCAAACGCGCCGGTGCAAATGCGGTAATTGTGGCGGAGGAAATAATTCATAAAATCAACGACCTTAAAGGTAACCTAATTCCTGACAGCATCACCGTAGCCGTGACCCGCGATTACGGCGAAACCGCCGAGGAAAAGGCCAACGAGTTGCTCTATCATCTGGGGCTCGCCACAATTTCCATAATTATTCTCGTACTAATCGCGATTGGTTGGCGTGAGGCAATGGTGGTCGCTGTGGTGATTCCAATGACCATCCTCCTCACCCTTTTCGCCGCGTGGTTGATGGGCTACACCCTGAACCGTGTGTCCCTGTTCGCGCTGATCTTTTCCATTGGTATTCTGGTGGATGACGCCATTGTGGTGATTGAGAACATCGCCCGCCACTGGGGCCTGAACAAAGGAAATAAGGGGCGCGTTTCAGCCGCCATCGCTGCTGTGGCCGAGGTCGGAAACCCCACCATCATCGCCACCCTCACCGTGGTGGTCGCCCTGTTGCCGATGCTGTTTGTTTCGGGCCTGATGGGGCCATACATGAGCCCGATCCCTGCCAATGCTTCCGCTGCTATGATCTTTTCCTTTTTTATAGCAGTCATGGTAACGCCCTGGCTGATGTTGAAAGTCGCGGGCAAAGCGGATTTACACCATGATTCTGACGCCCATACCGGTGGCCCATTGGGTAAATTCTACACCGCCATCGCCAGCCCCTTGTTGCGCAGCAAGGCCGTCAGCGGGGTTTTCCTGTTTCTGGTAATCACCCTGTCTTTCGCCTCTCTAGGGGCGATATACACCCGTGATGTAACGGTAAAATTGTTACCACTGGACAACAAATCCACACTCTCGATTGTCATCGACCTGCCCGAAGGGGCCTCGGTCGAAGCAACAGATGGCGTCGCCCAACAGGCCGCGCGCGTGGCCCTTGGCCTGCCAGAGGTTATATCGGTACAAACCTATGCCGGCACCGCCGCACCCTTTGATTTCAACGGCTTGGTCCGCCACTATTTCTTGCGCCAGTCCCCGGAACTGGGCGACGTTCAAATCAACCTGCACTCCAAAGAGGAACGTACCCGCACCAGCCACGAAATCGCGCTGGAACTGCGGGCCTTGCTATCAAAACTTGACGTGCCGCCGGGCACCAACATCAAAACGGTTGAGCCCCCCCCCGGCCCGCCGGTCATAGCCACCCTGCTGGCCGAGGTCTACGGCCCTGATGCCCAAACCCGCCGCGCCAGTGCGCGCAAAATCCGCGAAGCCTTTGAGGCTGTACCCTATGTGGTTGACGTGGACGACAGCTTTGGCAGCCGCCCCCGCCGGATGCGGGCAGAACTGTCTTCGGACGATCTGGAATTCTATCGCGTACAGGAAAGTGATGCGCTCGACACCCTGCGGCTGTTGAACAGTGAGATCACCGTTGGTTATTCGCACCGCGGCAAAGGCCGCCAGCCGATTCCCATCGTGGTCGGGCGCGACCGCTCTGACCGTGTGATCGACGAGCGCCTGCTCGCCACCCCCGTGCCTGCAAACGTGCTGCCCGGTGATCGCGGGGTCGTCGAACTCGGCGATGTGGTCCGGATCATTGAGGAAAGGGCCTCCTACCCCATTTTCCGCCACAACGGCCGCTATGCCGAAATGGTAATGGGCGAAATGGCTGGTCAATATGAGGCCCCCCTCTATGGCATGATCGCTGTGGGCGAGGAGTTGGACAAAATGGACTGGCAGGGCGTGGAAAAACCAGAAATCCGCCTGAACGGCCAACCGAATGATGAATCCGGTCCCGTCCTGTTGTGGGACGGAGAATGGGAGGTCACATGGGTTACTTTCCGCGATATGGGCTCCGCCTTTGCCGTCGCCCTGCTGGGGATTTACATCCTTGTGGTCGCGCAATTCGGCTCCTTTCGGTTACCGATCGTTATTCTAACACCGGTTCCGTTAACCTTCCTTGGCATCATATTCGGCCATTGGATTTTCAACGCCCCGTTTTCTGCGACCTCGATGATCGGCTTCATCGCTCTGGCCGGCATTATTGTGCGCAACTCGATCTTGCTGGTTGATTTCATCCGCCACGAAGGCGGCGGCAAAGTCGACCTCGACATCCTGATCGCCGCCGGGGCCACAAGGTTCAAACCGATCCTTCTAACCGCCATAGCCGCGATGATCGGAGCCGCCGTGATCCTGACCGATCCAATTTTTCAAGGGCTGGCTATTTCGCTGCTGTTCGGTTTGGCAACCTCAACGGCGCTAACGGTGCTGGTTATTCCGGCGATTTATCGGGTGTTCAAGATGTAGCGGAAAATATCCGACTAACAGACGGGACAGGGTTCAATCAAATTCCGCACCCGGTAGCCAGACCGAAAAACGGGTGCCCTGGCCCAGTTCGCTGTTTGCTCTTATATTGCCACCAGCGCGCGACACCAGCTTTTGGCTGATTGAGAGCCCCAGCCCAGTGCCCTCGGCCTGTTTTGTGGTGAAAAACGGATCGAACACGTTTTTCAACACATCCGGGGCCATGCCAACGCCGCTGTCGATGACCCGAATAAGAACGCCTTTGCTACCCTCTACGTCTTGATTTCGCGTCACCAGTTGCAGTTCGCCCCCATCGGGCATGGCGTGGATTGCGTTGACGATCAGATTGATCAACACCTGTTGCAGTTCCGTTCGGTTCATTGCCACTGCGCGGTCAGTGCTCAGCTTTAGGGTCAGTTTGATGTCCACCTTGTTCAACAGATGCTGTACCAATGGAATTGAATCGTGAATCACCTCGTCGGGCACATGGTAATCGACAACACCGGCGTATTCTTCTGGCCGCGCAAACTGCAACAGCTTGTTGACCAGAATATTAACGCTGTGGACCTGTTCATAAATCAGGCTAAACTCCGTTTTTAGCCCTTCAGCCTCAGCCCCGATTTCCTGCGAGATCACGTCAAGATTGCCTTGAATAACGGCAATCGGGTTGTTGATTTCATGGGCGATCCCGGCTGTAATCTCGCCAATCGCCGCCAGTTTTTCCGACACCAGCAACTGTTTGGTCGTGGCTTCTAACCGCTGGTTGGCCTCGCGCAATTCGCGTGTACGGTTCTCCACCCGGCGGTTCAGATCCTCGCCCCATTCGCGCAATCGGCGGTCACGTTCCTGCAATTGTTCGAGCAGATCATCCAGATGCCCGGCGACGCGACCGATTTCTTCCTGCCCTCCAAGCACCCCGGTACGTGCCCCCAAATCGCCGCCTTCCACTTGGGTGATCGTATCCCCCATTTGCTCAAGTGGTCTGATAATGCCGCGTGCCCAACGCAGGAAAATCGGCAGGGACAACACCAAAATGGCCACAAACCCAATAACTATGAACCAAAAGGTACGCAATTTGGCAGAACGAAAAGGAGTATCCAGAAAGCCAACGTAAAGCATGCCAACGCGTTTGCCATAGCTATCAATGATGGGTTCATAGGCCGAGATATACCAGTCATTCACCACAAAAGCGCGATCCAACCAAACTTCACCCTCCCCTAGAACACTGGCACGCACGACGGCAGAAACACGGGTGCCCAAGGCGCGGACGTTCTCAAACAACCGCACGTTGGTGCTGATGCGCACGTCCTCCAGAAACAGGGTTGCCGTGCCTCGGCTGCCCTCGGTCAGGCTTGCGGCAGGGTAAACCAGATCGTTGATTGTGTCGATAAAACCAAGGTTCCGGTTCAACAGAACCCCGCCCACAAGCACCCCGTTTTTCACCGGAGAGGCCGTGTGGATCACCATACCGCGGGTCTCATCCGTGCGCTCTGTAGGCACAGCGGCCTCGGTTGGCACCAGCCTGGTTTTGGCCTGTGTGACCAATGTGGAAGAGAATGCCGCCAGATCAGCAGCCGTGAAAATGTCGATTTCAGTGGAGCGTTTCCCCGACTGTGCTTGCTTTACCACCGGCCATTTCCGGATATCTATGTCACTGAGCACCACTGGCGAAGACAACAAAACACCGTTATCAGTCATAAAGTACAAGAAATCCAGCCCCAGACCTTGCCGTTTGGCATCCAGCAAAGCCAGAATTTTACCTTGGCTACCCTCTCGCACTGTTGCTTCAAACACTGCGGATTCCCCCAACGCCTGCACCTGCTCACTGCTGCGTTCCAGAATGCGGCTCATGTATTGGTGCGCGATGGTCAGCTCGCCGTTCACCTTGGCAATCAACAGCCGATCAAAACGGGCAGACCAGTTGGTGACAATCGCCCCCAAAAACAGTGGCATGACCAGCAGCATCGGCACCAATGCGATCATCAGCAGGCGGGCACGGACCGAGCGGAAATAGCCTATAATTGCAGGTTTGGGGGTCTCAGCCATCCCACATCGCGCATTTTCTGTCGATGGTTTTGCGTGACACCCCAAGGCGACGCGCCGCTTCGGCACGGTTTCCATCGCAGGCATCCAGCACCGTCAAGATATGGCGCTTTTCAACCAGTTGCAGGCTGTCCACTGCCTCTGGGCTGATCTCGTCGCCGGTGCCTGCGAACTCTGGCGGGAACTCCCCTAGGATCAGCGAGCGCTCGATCAGATTGCGCAATTCGCGCACGTTGCCCGGCCAATCATAACAGGCCAGATTAAGCAAAACCTGCTCATCCAGCACCAAGGGCGGCACGCCCAATTCATGAGAAATCTTTAGCATAAACATCGCCGCCAAGTCACCGATATCGCTGATCCGCTGGCGCAAACTGGGCATTTGGATATTCAGCACATTGATGCGGTGGTACAGGTCTTCGCGGAAACGCCCCTCTTGCACCGCCACAGGCAAATCGGCGTTGGTCGCAAAAATAAAGCGCAGGTTCAGTGGTATTTCACGTTCCGATCCGAACGGGCGAATGCGCATCTCTTCGATCACCCGAAGCAGGGTGGCTTGAACCGGCAAGGGCAATTCTACGATCTCGTCCAGAAACAGCGTGCCTCCGCTAGCATAGAGCAGCAGGCCGTCTTGCCGCACACTGGGGTCAGCAGCCACGCCTTTAACATTGCCGAACAGCTCGTTCGCGATCAGTTCGGGTGAAATCGCGGCGCAGTTTACCGGTACGAAAGGTTTATCGGCGCGATCCGACATGGCATGTAAGGCCCGTGCAGCGATCTCTTTGCCGGTGCCGCTGTCACCTGTAAATAACACGGCAGTTGGCAGCGGCGCGGCGCGTTCCATCATTTCCCTCACACCGGCAATTTCCTGAGAGGGGCCGAGCAAACGACCCCGCCCAGACGTGGCATCGGCAGAAAGTTCGTATTTCAGCAGAAAGTTTTCACGGCGCAGATGCAGGCGATCTATACTGCGGGCCACCGCATTGAGGATTTGATTAGAGCGGAATGGTTTGAGCACGAAATCCACAGCCCCGGCACGCAACGCCTGAATAGCGGTTTCCAGATCGGCAAAGGCGGTAATCAGGATGGCATCAGCGAAAAAGCCGACGCTACGCTGTTCGCGCAACCAATCCAGCCCGCTTTTGCCCGGCATCACATTGTCTAGGATCACAATGTCAAAATGGTTGGCATCCAGCAGCTTTGAGGCCTCTTCGCAGTTGGCCGCCTGTTCCACCCGTTTGCAGCGCGGGCGCAGGATCTTGACCAAGAAGTTACGCATCCCCGGCTCGTCATCCACCACAAGGATCGAGGCCAGCCCCAGCCCCGCGCCAAATTCGCTATCCTTGGCGCGCAGCGGAGTTTGCAGTTCGGCTTTATTCATCTTACCCGATTCATTCAGCCATTTCTGGCTGACGATCCCTTGCTAGCAATTGGGTTACTCACAGGGCATCGTGCGCTTTTGCCGGTAAGATTTCAACCTTGCTTTTCCGGAGACTCGTCCAAGGTTTCCGCAACCAGCTCGCTCAACCCGATAACTTCGAGATCCATGTCATAGGCATCCAAACCATCTTCGAACACCGCGCGGCAGTTGCCACACGGAACCACTACGGCCTCAAGATCTTTGACCCCGTTCAGTTGCTCAACCTTGCGCGAAAACGCTGCTGTTTTCAACTCTTCCGCGCGCGGGTTGGCGGATACGCCCCCCCCTCCACCACAACAGTAGTTGGTAATACCAGCACCCTTCATCTCGACGAAGTCGGAGCAGGACTCATCCAAGAGCCGACGCGGTTCTTTCAACAGGCCACCGCGGCGGATGATCTGGCAAGGGTCGTGCAATGTCATACGGCGGGTGTCTTTGCCACCCGCTGGTATGCGCCCTTCGCGGCGTAACTGATCCAGCAGCTCGATGATGTGGACGACCTCAAATTTGAACTGGCGGCCCATCATATTTGGGCCTGCCCAGCGGATCGCACCGTAAGCGTGGCCACATTCCGGGCTAATGACGTGTTTAACCTCAAGCGCCTCGGCTGCATCGACAACGCGGGTGACGATCTCTTTGGCCAGCGGCCCGGATCCAATTTGCACACCTGTGTTTGTCGCCTCATAGGCAACCGACGAAATGGTCCAGGTCAGGCCCGCCTTTTTGAACAGCTTGGCATAGGCTCCCAGAACCTCGGGATAGCCCATGATTTCCATCGACGAGAAAATCGCCATGTAATCAGCACCCTGTTTATCGACCTCGATTTTGATGCCGGTGGCCTCTTCCTGGTGCTTGATCTGTGCCGTTAGTGCCTTGATGGTGATCCCCATCGGACTGCTCGTTTTCTTCACAAACTCCGCTGCCCTTTGTAATCCTTCGGGTACGATACCCGCCGCTGCATAGCCTTCGCGCATTTTGCGGATGGTGCCTGCGATGTCGATGCCCATTGGGCAGACCAGCGTGCAACGGGCACACATGTTGCAGCTGTCATAAACCAGCGGTTCCCATTCACGCAGCTCTTCTTCGGTCACTGGCGAAGGGGCCAGCCCCAGCATCTTTTTCAGCGATGAAAACGGGGCTTTATCGCGTTTGTAGGCCCGTTCCATTGGGCGTAATTTATAGGTTGGCGTATACTTGGGGTCGCCTGTGCTCAGGTAAAACTGGCAGGCCTCGGCACATTCGCCGCAATGCACGCACGCCTCAAAAAACGAAGCTGCCTCGGCGTCTGTGTGCTCCAGAAACTTAGCGACAGCGATATCGGAATTGGCACTCATAGGTTCATCCCCTTACGGCCATAGGTCGCGCCGGTGTTGCCCCGCGACAAAAAGAAGGTAAAGGCGTGCATCAGGCGGCTGAAAGGAAAATAGATCAGCCAGACGTCCACCAACAGCATGTGCAAACCGCGCAGGAAGCTTTGGGATTCCTGCAAGGCAAAACACCCCGACAGCATCACCAGAAACGTTAGCCACGTACCGATGTGATCGTCCCAGTCGGAAATCAGTCGCATCACCGGATCGGAAATCCGGCGCACCCAAAGCATGATCAGCCCGGCAAACGCGATTTCTGCCGCAACGATAAAGCCCCAGCGCGGCATTTCCGGCAGGTTCACATTGATAAGGCGGTCCTGAATAAACGCAATGTGGGGGGCCGCGAACAGTACCAGCACTAGCAGGGCAAGGTGGAAACCATAGCCTGCAATGATGTGCAGTGCGGTTCGGCGCGCAAATATCCCGCGCGGAAAGAAATGGCGCAGGTTGCCGACCACAAAGCCCATGACGGCAGAGCCTTTGGGGGGGGATATGTCTTTCTTGCGACCAATGCGGATAATCCCGATTACCCGCCACAAAGCACCCAGCACGAAAATTGCGGACGCCAAAATAAACAACGGGCCTTCAACGAATTCAACAAAGCTCATGATGCATCCTCCGATGCCGGTTTTCCGGTTACTTCCTCATACCACAGGTCATGATGTTCCTTGGCCCAGTTCTCATCGACTTCGCCCTTGAGCATCGAGTCGATTGAGCCTTCCATTCCGATTGTGCCCACATAGATATGGCCAATGGCCACAGAAATAAGCGCCACCGCGCCAACCCCATGCAGGATAGTTGAGAGTTGCAGCAGTCGCAGGTCAGCGACCAACCACGGGAATTCCAGCGCAATGCCGGTGATACTGATGACAGTGCCAATTAGCACGACCATCCAGAACCACGATTTTTCACCAAAGTTGAACTGCGAAGAACTGACATGACCACCAAACAAGCCGCCGAGCTTGAAAATCCATTTAAAATCCACAAGTTGAAAGAAATTGCCGCGCACAAACTTAATGAACATCCATACTAGCGCAATGATAAACAGCGGGCCGAACAGGTTGTGGCCTTGCAACGAGGCGCTTGTCAAAATCGAGTTCACCTCTTTTCCCAGATAGGGGGCAATAGCCAGCCGACCCAGTAGAATTATCAGGCCGGTGAATGCCAGAAGGATAAAGACGCAAGCCATAAACCAATGGGCGACACGCTGGGTCAGGGTGAAACGCGGCAGGGTTTTGCCGGACCGACCCGCAGAAATGGTCATTTTGCCGATGACCAGATGAAACACCAACAAGATCCCGATTACCCCGACGGGAAACCAACCGGCATATTTGCGGATATAGTTTTCGCGCAACAACCGCCACTGCTGGCCGGTAGTTGTCATCGCCTGACCGGATTCGATTGCCGCCACAACATCCGCAGGATCACCGCCACGGTAAGCCCGCCAATAGTCGGACTGCGATTGCGCCCCCAGTGTATTAGGGGGGCCAGGGTCGGGACCAAATAGCGGCCCGCCTTCGGGTGCTGGGACATCACTGCCCGAAGGCAAAACCACCTCGCCGCGTTGCCGTGCCATTATATTTTCAAGCGCTTGCGCCGCCTTTGCGTTCGCTTCGGAATTCGGGGCCGTTGTTTGTGCATGCGCAACGCCTACGTTCAGCAGGCTCGCGAACAATACAAGGGCAAGTATCTGGCGCATCATCATCTGATTGGCTCATATAGAATAGGGGGGTACAGGGCGGTTAGGATAACCGCCCTGTAGTATGGTTAAATTCAGGACCATAGCCCTGCCAGAGTCTTAGTTTCCGGCTTTCTGGTTGTAAGCCGTTCCCCAGCCCCAAGCGCCAGAGCCAAAGCCGCGCGCAACAACGCGCTCGCGGTAGATGCCGGAAACAACGTCCCCGTCACCTGCCAGCAGAGCCTTGGTTGCGCACATTTCCGCACACAATGGCAACTTACCTTCGGCAATACGGTTACGACCGTATTTCTGGAACTCGGCTTGTGAGTGATCCTCTTCAGGGCCACCCGCACAGAAGGTACATTTGTCCATCTTACCGCGCGACCCAAAGTTTCCAGCCTGCGGATACTGTGGCGCACCGAACGGGCATGCGTAGAAACAGTAGCCACACCCGATGCACAAATCCTTGCTGTGCAAGACGATGCCATCGGCTGTTTGATAGAAACAGTCAGTTGGGCAAACGGCCATACACGGTGCGTCAGAGCAGTGCATACAAGCGATAGAAACCGAACGTTCACCCGGGCTGCCGTCACCGATGGTGACAACTTTACGCCGGTTGATGCCCCATGGGACTTCATGTTCGTTTTTACACGCCGTTACGCAGGCATTACATTCGATGCAACGTTCTGCATCACAGAGAAATTTTACTCGTGCCATGTCTACGCTCCTTATGCTGCTGTGATTTTGCAAAGAGACGCCTTAGTCTCTTGCATTTGGGTGACGCTGTCATAGCCATAGGTCATCGCGGTGTTGGCGGATTCACCAAGCACATAGGGATCAGCGCCCTCGGGGTATTTATCCCTCAGGTCTTTGCCCTCAAAATGACCACCAAAGTGGAACGGCATAAAGGCAACACCTTCGCCAACGCGTTCCGTGACCATGGCCGCAACCTTGACCTTGGCACCTTCAGGCCCTTCGACCCAGACTTGCTGGCCATCCCGAATACCAATGTTATTGGCATCGCGGGTGTTCACCTCGACAAACATCTCTTGTTGCAGTTCTGCCAACCAAGGATTGGAACGACTCTCGTCACCCCCGCCCTCGTATTCAACCAGACGACCGGATGTCAGGATCATTGGATAATCCTTGCTAAAGTCAACTTTCTGGATCGATTCATACATGGTTGGCAAACGATAGGCCTGCTTATCCGCGTATGTTGGATAGTCTGCAACCAGATCACGCCGGTTGGTATAGAGCGGCTCGCGGTGTACGGGAACCGGATCGGGGAATGTCCAGACAACGGCCCGCGCTTTGGCGTTACCGAATGGTGCACATTCATGGGCAATCGCCACCCGCTGGATACCGCCCGAGAGGTCGGTTTTCCAGTTGGTTTTGGGTCCTGCCACGGCGTCGATGGATGCACGTTCCTCGGCGGTCAGCTCATTATCCCAACCCAGATCCATCAGCATCTGCATTGTGAACTCAGGATAACCATCCTGAATGTCGCTGTCTTTGGAGTAAACACCCTCAGCCAACAGGTTCTCACCATTGCGTTCCACTCCAAAACGGGCGCGGAAGGTCAGGCCACCTTTGGATACGGCTTTCGACATATCATAAAGGTTTGGCGTACCCGGATGACCCATTTCAGCGGTTCCCCAACAGGGCCAAGGCATACCGTAGTATTCGCCATCATTCGGGCCACCAATGGCCTGAAGGGTGGTGCGGTCAAAGGTGTGCTGGTTGGCCATGTGCGATTTGATCCGCTCTGGCGAACAACCGGTGTAACCGATGGTCCACATACCGCCGTTGAATTCGCGGGTAATATCCTCGATGTTCGGTTCATCCTCGGCGTCCATGCCGATGTTGCGGAAGAAACGATCCGCCCAACCGAACTTCTTGGCAAATTTCGCCATGATGACGTGATCTGGCAGCGATTCAAACACTGGATCAACCACTTTATCACGCCACTGGAACGACCGGTTGGACGCTGTCAACGAACCGCGACACTCAAACTGGGTAGAGGCAGGCAGCAGATAAACGCCATCGGTGCGATCATGTAGAACAGCGGAAACAGTTGGATACGGGTCAACCACGACAAGCATGTCGAGTTTCTCCATCGCCGTTTTCATTTCCTTACCGCGGGTCTGAGAGTTGGGCGCGTGGCCCCACAGAACCATGGCCCGAACGTTGTCGGGCTGGTCAATGTTGTCCTTGTCTTCCAGAACGCCATCAATCCAGCGCGATACCGGAATGCCCTTGAGGTTCATCAACGACTTTTCTTTGCCATCTTTGCCTTTCAGGTTGTCAAAACGGGATTTCATCCAATCCAGATCTTCACCCCAAACACGTGACCAGTGCGCCCATGCACCAGCCGAGAGGCCATAATAGCCGGGCAGAGAGTGGGACAGCACGCACATATCGGTAGCGCCTTGCACGTTGTCGTGACCACGGAAGATGTTTGTACCACCGCCGGATGTACCCATGTTGCCAAGGGCCAGCTGCAAGATGCAGTAAGCGCGGGTGTTGTTGTTACCCGTGGTGTGCTGTGTCCCCCCCATACACCAAATCAAGGTGCCTGGACGGTTGTTGGCCATGGTACGGGCAACCCGTTCCATTTGCGCACCCGGAACACCGGTTACGCGCTCGACTTCTTCTGGGTTCCAGTTTTTGACCTCGGCGCGGATTTCGTCCATACCGTACACGCGTGTACGGATGAATTCCTTGTCTTCCCAGCCGTTTTCAAAGATGTGCCACAAGAAGCCCCAGATCAGGGCAACATCAGAACCCGGACGGATACGGACGAACTCATCCGCATGGGCTGCGGTACGTGTGAAACGTGGGTCGCAAACGATCAGAGAGGCGTTGTTCTGCTCTTTTGCTTTCATCAGGTGAAGCAGGGAAACAGGGTGCGCCTCGGCGGGGTTTCCGCCGATTACCAGGATCGCTTTGGAGTTGTGGATGTCGTTATAACTGTTGGTCATGGCGCCGTAGCCCCATGTGTTGGCAACGCCCGCAACAGTGGTCGAGTGACAAATCCGCGCCTGATGGTCCACGTTGTTGGAGCCCCAATAGGCAGCAAATTTGCGGAACAGGTAGGCCTGTTCATTGCTGTGCTTAGCGGAACCCAGCCAGTAAACGCTGTCCGGTCCGCTTTCGTCGCGGATGGTGTTCATCTTGTCGCCGATCTCGTCGATCGCTTGTTCCCAGGAAATGCGTTTCCACTCTCCGCCTTCTTTTTTCATCGGGTACTTCAGGCGGCGTTCGCCATGGGCATGTTCCCGCACCGAGGCACCTTTGGCACATTGGCCGCCCAGATTGAACGGGCTGTCATAGCCCGGCTCCTGGCCGACCCACACACCGTTATCCACCTCAGCGATGATCGAGCAGCCCACCGAACAGTGGGTGCAAACTGATTTAATGGTATCAATAGCACCGTTCACGGCTGTAGCCGCAGATGCTTTGGTAACTGTCCCACCGGTTGCCGTGATCGCGGCTAGGCCGCCAATGGCCAGACCTGATCCGCGTAAAAATGCACGCCGATCAACCGATTTTTCTGAAATAGTAGACAGGAGGCTTGTCCGCTGGGGGCGTCGCGCAACCCCGTTGGTTTTTTTCCTGAGCATGGTTATCTCCCTTGCTGTTAACCGGTTTTTCCGGTTTTTACTGGGTTAATATATTAGAACCGCCGGGCCTATCGCTACCGTTGGTTCCGCTGAATACACCTTAAAACTTGGCGCTGTCGAAATAGGCACGGGTATGTGCCGTATCGCGCAAACCGCTGCCGGTCTCTTCTGGTACTGCGGCTGCCGCCTCAGTTCCTGATACGGCCACAACTGCAAGTGCCGCAGGTGCCGATGCGCCCGCCAGTTTTAGAAAATCACGCCGACTGGCGGTTTCTTTTTCCTTGGTCATCAGTTCTCCTCCCTTCTAAATGGCCCATACGGGCCGGTTATCGCAGGTTAACCCGCATTCATCCGAAACGCTTCGCGCTCGATCTCGAGAAACGCACTCCCGGCAGCCCCTACAGATGCGTAAAAGACGGAATTCTTCGCGCCCTCCAGATCGGTAAAAAAGTGGCTGGCCCATGAGGCGATGTGTTTGTTAAAAAATGCAGTCTGGCGATCAAGGGGCACCAGTGCGCCAAAGCGCCCGGCAATCATGCCCGCCATCATCTCAAACAGGCTGGCGATATTATCCTCGGGTTCAAAGACGTTTTTCTCGCGCTCGATCCGCAAGCCCGCCATCTCCTTGCGCAGCGCCGCCAGTGGTTTCTCATTGAGGAAACCAGTCAGATAAAAGCTGGCATAGGGCAGTAACTCGCCGCGCCCCAATCCAATGAACAGCGCGTTAAATTCGCTCTCGACGGCAGAGGGTTTGCTAATGGTCGCAACTCGGGCCATCGCGTTGATTGCCGCGCCCAAATCGCTGTCGTCTCCGCTCAGCGAGGCCGTCTGTTTCAACAACTCTTTGGACGGCGGCCCAGACAACAGCGCGCCCAAAAACCCGTAGAAATCCGCGCGCAATTTATCTTCGTCACTTGTTTGCATCTCTGTCGCCGTTACTGTCATCTGGTTCCAATTACCCTAATTCGCGAATGCAAACCGCATCCGGTGTTTCACCCCGGTTGGGGGCGTTTCCTGTTGTGGGCCCTGTTCTGGCTCCGAGCCTAGCTCAACCTCCGACCCGTTACCTTGATCTTCCGCAAGCATTTCACCCACAGTCTGCTCTTGGGGCGCGTCTTGGACATCTTCGTCGGCCGCTTCTTGCTGCTTTGCCATCTCTTCCACATGGGCCAGCATTCCCTTGCCGACCTGATAGACTGTCTGGACAGACTCAAGCGCGCTGGTGGCAAGGGTGAAATCTTCGCCGTAATCCACCAGATTATCGACATTCGCCAACACCGGATTGCTGAGCCACAGCTTGCGCAAGGCACGGCGGCGCAGGCGTTCGGGAACAGTGGCCTTCATAAAACCGCTAAAATCATCGCCAAGGCCCATTTCGTCAGGGTCTTGCAAATCCAGCTCGGCCAATATTTCCGCGTCCGTCTTTTCCTCTAGCGCGGCGCGCTCCTCGCAAACAACAGCTGCCACTTGCGCGCGTTCATCCGCCTCGGCCTCTGCCAGCACAGCGGCCTTGCGGCGCGCCCACATATCCATGCGCCCGCTCAATGGATTGGCTCGTTCTTGGGGCGGGTCGGGGAGCGGTACACATCACTCATTTGCGAAATACGGGCATCGCCAATACCGTCCTCTACCCGATCAATCCGCTTTTTGTCACGCTTGCGCTTAACAAAGCGTTCTTCCTCATAATGGGCATCCACAAATTCACGCACCCACGCAATCAACGGTTCTGACATTGGCACCAGATCAACGATTTCCTCGCCGCTGTCAGCATAATCCTGCGCATCATAGGGCGAGGCCGTGGCCAGCAGAACCTCGACAGCGTGTGGTGCATCAGGATCAGTCGCCTCGCGCAGCACCACATAGATTGAGGGCACCCGCGTCGACAGGCCGGTCAGATAGGCTTCGGCATCTGTGCGCCATAGTTCGAGATCAACCGTCGCCGCGTGGTATTCCACCGCATCCCCGTCACGGCGCAATTCGCGCCAGCTCTCTTGCGCAGCCCCCGGCATTATCGCAACCGCCTGCCAATGCCACTTGGCCCAGCGGGTAACGCCCGGTGTCTTGCGAACCACAATGCCCAATGGCATGGAGATACTGCGGGATTGCATATTCTTGATCTACCCTCGGCTCAGTTAGCCCCAGAGTGCGTCCAATCACGGCTTGCGCCAAGTAATTCTTAACAAAAACGCTGTTTTTCTCATTTTCTCCACCAGCAACTGGACAATTCGTCCACTCCATTCCTTGAGGTTTTGTGGGGTGGGACAAATTGTCCATGTATCTAATTCTGTGTATTTTACTCACCCATTTAACAACCCTGAATTTCGAATCACTCCCCCCCAAGAAGCCGCTTTTGAAAAAGCTTTACGCGACGGGGATTTGGCGCGTATGACAGAAAGGGAATCAGCGAGGCGGGCCGCCGCCATTCTGAGAGCCATCAAAGGATAAACATGCCTAAACGACTGATATTATGTGATTGTTCTGGCAGCCAGACGATTGACAAAAAGGCCTTATCGGACAATTGCGGGTTGGCATGTTCGCGGGTTTACTCCGACTTATGCACCACAGAAATCGGCGAGGCGGCGCGCGAAATTGGCAAAGGGGATGCCCTGATTGCCTGCCTTCAAGAGCAACAATTGTTTGAAGAAACTGGCGAGGAAATCGGGACGGCCCCCGCCGGGTTCGTCGATATACGAGACCGCGCCGGATGGTCTGATGATGGCGCAAAAAGCGCTCCTAAAATGGCGGCGCTGATCAGTGACAGCCTGCTGAATGCCCCCGCAGCCAAGGCGCTGGATATCTATTCGGAGGGGCGTTGCCTGATCCTTGGCACTGCCGAAATCGCCCTGCCTGCAGCACAGCAGCTGGCCGAAGTTCTGAGCGTCACAGTCTTGCTGAAAGCCGCGCTGGACCCGCCACTGGATCGCAGTTTCGACGTCGTTGTCGGACAGTTGCGACAGGCCAGTGGCACGCTCGGAAATTTCAGCCTGAGCATCGACGCCCTGCAACAATTTGCAACGGGCGGGCGCGGCGCACCTGCTTTGAGCGCGCCGCGCGATAACGCACAATCTGACTGCGATATCATTCTGGATCTGCGCGGCGGCACCGCCTTATTCCCTGCCCCCCAAAAACGCGATGGATACCTGCGTTGTGACCCCGGTGATCCCCGTGCCGTAGCAGCCGCAATTTTTGAAGCAGCACAGTTTGTTGGCAGCTTTGAGAAGCCGTTTTACATTCGCCTTGAGGAGCATCTTTGCGCCCATTCCCGTGCAGAAATCACTGGCTGTTCCAAATGCCTCGACATCTGCCCGACCTCAGCCATTTCACCAAATGGTGAGCATGTTTCAATTGATCCGGCGATCTGCGCGGGCTGTGGCTCCTGCGCGGCACTTTGCCCCTCAGGTGCGATCACCTATGACGCCCCGCCAACCGCTTTTATCTTCAAACGTATTGAAAACCTTACAAAAACCTATCTCAAGGCAGGTGGCAAAGCGCCTCGGCTGCTGGTGCATGACAATGACTTCGGCAGCGAAATGATCTCCCTCTCGGCGCGTTTTGGCAGCGGCTTGCCCAGCAATGTGATCCCGATGGAAATCAACGCCCTTTCCAGTTTTGGTCATGCAGAAATGCTGGCAGCCCTAGCCTGCGGTTTCACACAAGTAGACATATTGTTAAGTCCGAAAACCGAACGCGAAACGCTGGAAAACGAAAGCGCCCTTGCAATGGCAATTTCAGGCGATGGACGGATTCGTCTGCTGGATATTGGCGACCCTGATGCACTGTCGCAAATGCTGTTTGATCACACGGAAATACCGCGCAAGATCGAACCAATTCTGCCCATCGGCAACCGCCGTCAAATTGCCAGATTGGCGGCAATTTCCCTAAACGACACACGCGATGCCCCCCTCCCCTTGCCTGCAAATGCCCCTTACGGCGCTGTCATTGTCGACACGGATGCCTGCACTCTCTGCCTGTCCTGCGCAGCACTTTGCCCCACCGGCGCACTGGCGGATAACCCCGACAAACCGCAACTGCGTTTCACCGAGGATGCCTGTTTACAATGTGGACTTTGCACCCGCGTTTGCCCGGAAAATGCCATCACCCTGAAACCACAATTCGATTTATCGGATCAGGTATTTCACCAGCAAGTCATGCATGAGGAAGAACCCTTTGCCTGCATCGAGTGCGGTGCCTTGTTTGGGGTGAAATCCACAGTCGACAAAATCACCGAAAAACTGGCAGGCAAGCACCCGATGTTCGCCACCAGCGATGCCGCCAAAATGATCCAGATGTGCGACCATTGCCGCGTTGCTGCACAATACAAAGTCTCTGACAACCCGTTTCAGGGTGGAGAGCGCCCGCGCGTTGTGACGACCGAAGATTATTTTGGCAAACGCAAGGATCACTGATGCACAATCGGTGCCCCCAGATCAGCGGGTTCAATCGTCGCTACAAAAGCGAGGATGGAATCGAGTTCATCAACGCTGATTTCCAGCGGCACGATCATAGGCGGCAGGTGATCCGCAAAGGCTGGGGTAACACCGGTAATCTGGGTGAACGACGGATGCGGGCGCAGGGTAAAGAACGCCTCGAAGCGATGCTGCCAATCGGGAAACGTGCGCATCAGGGCAAAGGACGGCGTCGAGCCAACGCCATTCATCCGGTTCTTGGGACCAATCACATGGCAACGCCCGCAATTTCGAAACGACAAGGCCTCACCGGCGACAATATCTCCAGTAAACGTGACCTCCGGTACCACTTTGGCAAGGTTCGCGGCCCCGGTGAACACCTGCACCCCCTCGTGCCTGAAAGCCGTAATCGTACGCTGGCCGATTTCAGAGCCAAGCCAATCCACAAGGCGCGCAGCCTTTGGCCCCTCAACCATTTTTTTGACATAGAAAACCTGATCACCGCGCAAAATGACCGGCAGGCCATCGCCCGACCCGAGGCGCACATCCGCTTCGCTCGCCTTGACCAGATCAATACCCACCGCAGTTTTCAGCGAAAAACGGGGCAGCAAATACTTCATCAAACCGCTTTCAACCAACACGGGAGCAACCGCCAGACGCAGTTTTCGATCTTGCGCAACCGCGCCACCAGCCCAGACGAAAGCCAGCAAAAGAGGCACTATCCAGCGTTTCATTTCCCACCCTTTGTTGTTTCAGCAAACCTAAAGGGCTGGCAATTCCCCCGTCAATCCCTTTGAAAGGAAGATCATGAGTGAAGACTTTAACATGAGCATGCGCAAGTTTCTCAAACAGGTGGGTGTCACCTCGCAGCAAGCCATTGAGGGTGCGATGCGGGACGCCGGAACCGACGCTACCACTGGCAAGCAATATGAGGCCAAAGTGGTACTAACCATTGACGGGATCGCGCTTGAACATATTGTAAGCGGCAAAATCAGTGGAATGGAATAAATGACAGTCAGCAGAGCAAACGTATTGGCCGCCTTGGGCCAGATTACGGATCCCAAAAGCGGCGGCGACATCGTTCAGGCAGGGCTGGTAAAGGCGCTGATGATTGAGGGCGGTGCCGTACGGTTTGTAATCGAGATAGATCCCGCGGCCAGCACCGTGATGGAACCGGTGCGTGCCGATGCCGAAGCCGCTATCAGGGCGCTCGACGGGGTAGACACCGTCTCTGCCGTGCTGACGGCGCATAGTGCGACCAAAGCCCCCCCTGACCTGAAATCCCATGGCAAGCCCAAACCACAGGGACCGCAAAAAATCCCCGGCGTCGAGAAAATCATCGCCATTGCATCCGGGAAGGGCGGGGTCGGGAAATCCACTGTTTCCGCCAATCTGGCCGTTGCATTGGCCGCCGAGGGCCTGCGCGTTGGCCTGCTGGATGCCGATGTATTCGGCCCTTCACAACCCCGCATGATGGGGGTGTCCGGAAGGCCGTCATCGCCAGACGGAAAAACCATTTTACCGCTGCGAAATCATGGTGTTACCGTCATGTCCATGGGCCTGATGACCCGCGAGGACGAGGCCGTTGTCTGGCGCGGACCAATGTTGATGGGGGCTTTGCAGCAAATGCTAAATCAGGTGCAGTGGGGTGCTTTGGATGTACTTCTTGTAGATCTGCCGCCGGGCACTGGTGATGTGCAAATGACGCTGGCGCAAAAGGCCGAGGTAGACGGCGCAATCATCGTTTCCACGCCACAGGACGTGGCGCTGATTGATGCGCGCAAAGGCATTGATATGTTCCGAAAACTGGGTACGCCGATCCTAGGGATGATCGAAAATATGTCTACACACATCTGTTCCAATTGCGGTCATGAGGAGCACACTTTTGGCCATGGCGGCGTTGCAGCCGAAGCCGCAAAAATGGAGGTGCCGCTGCTTGCCGAGCTGCCGTTGCACGTGGATATTCGTCTTGCAGCCGACGGCGGAGCACCGATTGTTGTGTCCAAACCGGATTCCGCCCAAGCACAATCGTTTCGCAGCTTGGCGCGCCGCCTGATCAATGATGGCATCCTATGACCGACACCCCTTTTGACACCGCCGAACCGCTAAGCTTACCCCCCCTGTTTCAGGGGCAGGCGGTAAGTGGAGCAACCGACCCGTTTGAAAAGGCTTGCGCGCTGGCAGCTTTGGGTTGTAATTCAGGCATGCTGGTCCACAGCGTCACCCCCGACCGGCTGCGCGCCGCCATCGTATTTGCGCCGGAAATCCCGCTAGAGCAGGCGATGGCGATGTTTTGCACTTGCGGTGTCGGCTTTCAAAATGCGCTTGGTGCGCTGGCGCCGCCAGAGGTAGCGGTGTATCTGAAATGGCAGGGCGATATCGTGATTAACGGCGGCACTTCGGGTCGTATTCGGGCGGCGGCTTCTAGCACTGATCCTGCCGCTGAACCGGATTGGCTGGTGATCGGGCTGGATTTATTATTGTTACCGGAAACCGAGGCTGATGCGGGAGAAACACCGGATCAAACCTCGCTTTATCAGGAGGGCTGCGGTGATATTTCCCCACTGCGCCTGTTAGAAAGCTGGGCACGCCACACGCTGGTCTGGGTGAACCGTTTTGGCGACGATGGCGCGACACCGCTGCACACGGAATGGCGCGGAATTGCCCATGGCATCGGCCAAGAGACCCCTGCAGGCACCTTCATGGGCGTTGACGAAAACTTTGGCATGTTGCTGCGGCAGGGCGAAAACACCCGCCTAATCCCGCTCACCTCCCTTTTGGAAAACGGATGACCCTATGAAACTGGCCCGCGCAATCCACTTCGACGAAAGCGACACGCAAGTGTTTCACAAACCTGCGCGCACGGGCGAGTGGGCAATCAGCGGTGGTTTTGAATTTTCGAACTGGGCAGAAGCCGACCTGAATGGCAAAGCCCGCCAAGCCTTCGCCAATGGCTGGCTAGGAGTGGAAACCTTTGGCCGCGTGACCTTTGTCGCAGCGACCCAGATAGAGCCTGCCGAGCTGGAGGTACTGGCCGACACATTGGCCCAGCATTTCGTGACCATCTACGGCGCGCCCTCCCTGGAACAGGCGCGGGTGGTGGCGTTGGATGAACTGAAGCACATGGTGGAACTGTGCGATGAGCAGGACGCCAACACCCTGTTGGCCGTACAGCGCGAATTGACCGATGCAGGCGTTAAGGAATCCTTTCGCATGATCAAAAGCCCCGATGCCGAACTGGAAATGCTGGCGGTGCATGCGGATTTGGAAGAATAGGAACCCTAAAAGGGAAACACTTTACTTGGCGTTAAAGGTAAAAAGCAACTCACCGCCTATTTTGTAGTCAGAAATCAGCTTTTCCGCCTTTGGACCCGCCAACCAGTTCTCCAGCTTCACCGCCAATTCCTTTTTCACATGCGGGTGCAGCTCTGGGTTCACCGGCAGATAGGCGTATTGATTGAACAGCACTGGATCACCGGAAAACAGCAATGTCAGATCTCCCTTGTTGCCGAATTTCAGCCAGCTGGCGCGATCTGCCATAATGTAGGCATTCATACCGCTAGCGGTGTTGAGCGATGCCCCCATTCCCGCACCAACCGCGCGATACCACCCTTGTGTCGGCACATCCCCAACACCCTTTACGCCCTGCCAAAGCATCGCCTCTTTCTTGTGCGTGCCACTATCATCACCCCGGCTTACAAACGAGGCCTTGGCCCCAGCAATTTTCTGTAACGCCTCAACGGCTGTTTTTACGCCCGCAATGCCCGCCGGATCAGCACTTGGGCCGATCAGTACAAAATCGTTAAACATGATTTCCCGGCGATGAGTACCGAAACCACCCTCCAGAAACGCCAGTTCTGCCTTGCGAGAATGCACCAATATCGCATCCACATCCCCAGCCTTGCCCAGACGCAGCGCCTGTCCAGTACCCACTACCAGCAGCTTCACCTCCAGATCAAGGTCGGCCTTGATCTCGGGCAGCAAAACATCAGACAGGCCAGAATTGTGGAACGAGGTCGTCACCGCCAGTCTGATGTCGTCGGCCATAGCGATCTGGCCGTACACAAGGATCGCCAAAACGGCGGCGAGAGTTTTTTTCAGGTTCATTCAACAATGTCTCCGCTGATAAACGCCGCCGCTTGCGGTGTTGTCGGCCCGCTAAAAAAGGCAGTCGCGGGGCCGGTTTCATGAACGCAGCCTCCATACATAAACACAACATCGCTGGCCAGACGTCGCGCCTGCCCCATGTCATGCGTTGCCATGACAAGGCGGGTTCCCTCCGCCTGCGCTTGGCGTAATATGGTTTCGATTTCGCGGGTGGCACGGCCATCTAGGTTGGCACAAGGTTCATCCAGAAACAATATATCCGGCCCACTGATCAGGGCGCGCGCCAGTGACAGCTTTTGTTTTTCCCCCCCTGACAAAACCGGAGCCGGACGATCCAGCGCATGCCCCAACCCGACCCGTTCAGCCCAATCCGTGGCCTTGGTGCGGGCAGTTTTTTTATCCACCCCGCGCAGACGCAGCGGATAGGCAATGCTGTCGACAACAATGCGGCGCATCATGATCGGGGTTTGAAATACATACGACTGGCGCACCCGTGCCTGCGCATCAGGCAAGCCACAGGTAACGGTGCCACCGGAAATGCGCTGAAGGCCATGCATTAGCCGCAACAACGTCGTTTTGCCCGACCCATTTGGCCCCATCACAATGGTAAATCCCTGCGGCCCTATGGTCAGGTTAATCGGCCCGACAATGGTTTTGCCCCGGATTTTCGCGATAGCCCCCGTCAGGGTAAGCGGCAAAATTGTATTGTGCACAGTTTTTTGCGCCGTTTCTGATTGAAGCAATAAACTGCGTTCCCAGTTGGCTTTCCGCGGGGGAAAAGGTTGGTTTCGTTGCATGTTTGCCGCCCAACACTACGAACGGGATATGGCAAAGCCAAGTAAAATTATCGCTGCCCCGACTATTAGCAGGCATACCTTTGATAACGGGTCAGACTGTCCCGCCAGATTTTCAATCAGTCTGGAATGGCGTCAAAATGTCCGGCTGTGGCATTGGCCCATAGCACTGGAAAACCGAATCACTTTACCAAACGCTGGCCCGTTCGGTTCGTGACAGACTGTGAATTGTCAGGTTCACCAGCACCGCCAGCGCGATCAAAACAAACCCCAATCCCATGGCAAAGGCAAAGTTACCCTTGCCGGTTTCCAGCGAAATCGCGGTGGTCAGCACACGGGTGGAATGGTCGATATTGCCCCCCACAATCATGATTGCACCCACCTCTCCGATGCCTCGACCAAAGCCTGCCAGCATCGCCGTCAGCAGCGCGCGCCGTCCGTCCCACAGCAGCGCCGCAATACGCTGGCGGCGGGTCGCACTCAGTGAGATTAGCAGATCATGGTATTCCGCCCATAAATCACGGATGGTCTGGTGCGAAATAGAGGCAATCAGCGGTGTAATAATGATTACTTGCGCAATTATCATCGCCGTTGGCGTAAACAGTAAGTCCAGCACGCCAAACGGCCCGGCACGCGACAACAGCATGTAAACGACCAACCCGACCACCACGGGCGGCAAGCCCATCAGCGCATTCAACACAGCGATTGTATGACGGCGGAAGCGAAACCGGTTCACCACCAGCCATGCCCCCAGCGGCAAACCAATAGCCGAGGCGATGACAACCGCGCTCAGCGTAACCCGCAGGGAAAGGGCAACGATTTCCAGCAAATCGGGATCCAGCGAAAAGATCAGACGCCCAGCCTCGGCCAAACCTTGGGTGATTTCATTCATGGGCGGGCACAATCAAACAGCGGTGGATTATCAAAGGTCATTACAACAGATTATCGAGTTGCCTTTCGCAACTCAATATTTTGTTTCCACCCAAAGCAATCACAGTCCTTTCAATTGAGCCAAGCCTGTCCTAGACCTGCGTCATGAACCTGATCGCCCTGCGCTCCCCTGAATTTCGGCTCTACTTCGGCAGCGCCGTCTGTGCCGTGAATGGCATGTGGATTCTGCGCATCATCATTGGCTGGCTGTCCTGGGATATTTCGGGTTCCGCCACATTTGTGGGCACCGTCGCCGCCGCGTCCTTGCTGCCAACCGTCTTTTTTGGCCCGTTTTTCGGGGTGCTGGTGGATCGGGCAAATGTCATTCGAGCAGCTTTTTTCACCAATATCGGTATGACTGCCTGTGTTGCAGCCCTACTTTTGTTGCAGGTAAACGGCCTGATCACACCACTGAGCCTGATTGCCGTCGCCAGTGCTCTGGGCACCGTCACCGCGGCACATCATCCGGTACGCCTCTCGCTGGGGCCGCGTTTGGTGCGGGCAGAATATGTCAGCTCGGTCGTCGCTTTGGCGGCGCTCAATTTCAACCTCGCCCGATTGCTCAGCCCGGCCCTTGGTGGTTTGCTGATTGAACGATTGGGGGCTACAGCGGCCATTGTCGTCACGCTGGTGGCCTTCATCCCTAACCTGGCAATCCTGCCCCGCCTGAATCCGCGCGAAAAGGGGATTAAGCCGGAAAAAGAACGGTTTCTTCAAGCTTTTGTTCTGGGCTTGCAATACCTTTGGCACCGTCCGGCATTGCGCCTTGTTATCTTGGCTACCGCAGTTTTCTCCATCGCGATCCGCGGCGTGCTGGATATTCTGCCAATCATCGCAGATGGTGTGTTTGGCCTCGGTGCGATCGGGCTAGGCCAACTCGGCTCTGCTGTTGGCGCAGGTGCCTTATGCGCAGCTTTCATCAAGACCTTTGGCCGGATTACGGGCCCGGCGGCAACCAGCGCCCTGTCGCCGCTAAATACCGCCGCCGCAGTCACGGGAATCCTTGCAACGGGGCTGCTTGGTACCACCGACAACTGGGGTTTGGCCTTGTTTGCTGCCGTCATCATGGGTTTTAGCGGCACCCATTTGGGCGTCGGGATGCAATCTCTTATCCAAGCAGACCTGCCCGACGATATGCGCGGGCGGGTGATGAGCATTTGGGTTGTCGTTGGCCTTGGTGGGGCCGCGACAGGCGCAATCGGCGTTGGCACCTTCGCCGAGATCATCGGCCTGCCCGCCGCTGCAATCACTACCTCTGCACTTGGGCTTGCGGCGATAATTTTTATCTTTATCCGCAGTCGATAGCGCACCTGCCAAAAAAAGGAGGGAGGCGCTGCCCCCCTCAGTCTGTTTTCAGGCTCTCGTTTTTAACCGCTCGGTTAGTTGCCTGCGGCCTGAACCATTGACGGCGCGGGATTGCCCCCGCGCCGTTATTCCTAACTACACCCGCTGGTCGCCCCGCAAGTGTTGCACTTCATACAGGTGCCATTGCGCACCAGTGTGTAATTTCCGCAATCGCCACAGGCATCGCCCTCATAGCCTTGCATCTTGGCTTTGACGCGCTCGTCCATTTTGGGTGGCATCGGCGCTGCGGTTGAAACCTCAGAGAACCCACTGACCATAGCGCTACTACTAACGGTTTGCGTATCGCCCGAGAACAGCCCAGACTGCCCACCTTGCAGCACCATCAGGTTTTGTGGCATCCGGTGACGATGAAAGCCCGGTGACACCACCTGCTTTAGCATCGCCATTGCATCCTCGGATGCGGGGGTAATATTACTGCCCTCTTCCTCACCAAGACCCAATTCATCAAAGTGATTGCCCTTTGGTTGTACATGCGCAAGGTCCGTGCGATCCAAATAGCTGACCGCCAGTTCGCGGAAAATGTAATCCAGAATAGAGGTGGCGTTCTTGATGCTATCGTTACCCTGCACCATGCCCGCCGGTTCAAAGCGTGTGAAGGTAAAGGCATCGACAAATTCATCCAGCGGCACTCCGTATTGCAGACCCACAGAAACCGCGATGGCAAAATTGTTCATCATGGCGCGGAAACCGGCACCTTCTTTGTGCATGTCGATGAAAATTTCACCGATGGAACCATCTTCATATTCACCGGTGCGCAGGTAAACCTTGTGACCGCCCACAGTGGCCTTTTGCGTGTAGCCCTTGCGGCGATCCGGCAGCTTTTCGCGGTCCCGACGGCGCACTTCCCGGATGACGATTTTCTCGACAATTTTTTCGGCCAGTACCTGCGCACGCTCACCCGCTGGGGCCTCGCTCAAGGTCTCCTCAAGGTCGTCATCTTCGTCAATCAGTGCTGATGACAGCGGCTGTGACAGCTTTGAACCGTCGCGATACAGCGCATTCGCTTTAACGCCCAAAGACCAACTCAGCTCATAGGCACGCTGGCACTCCTCAATTGTGGCATCGTTTGGCATGTTGATGGTCTTGGAAATCGCGCCGGAAATAAATGACTGTGCAGCGGCCATCATGGTGATGTGGCTGTCCACAGACAGATAGCGCTTGCCGGTTTTGCCGCAAGCATTGGCGCAATCGAAAACGTTGAGGTGCTCCTCTTTCAGGTGCGGTGCACCTTCCAGTGTCATGGCACCACAAACATGATTGTTTGCGGCCTCAACCTGACCCTTGGAAAATCCGAGATGGGTCAGCAAATCAAAAGCCGGATCATACAACTGCGCCTCTGGAATACCCAAGGTGCCCTTGCAAAACTCTTCGCCCAGCGTCCACTGGTTGAACACAAAGCGGATATCAAAAGCTGTCGGAAGCGCTTCCTCGATCTTTTGCAACTCCTCTGGCCCAAAACCGTGGCCTGTCAAAACAGTGTGATTGATGCCCGGCGCATTGCCCATAGAGCCGTGACCCACCGCATAAGCGATGATTTCCTCGGCCTGTGCGGAACCATAGCCCAACACTTTCAGCGCTGCGGGAACCGATTGATTGATAATCTTGAAATAACCACCGCCAGCCAGCTTTTTGAACTTCACCAGCGCGAAATCCGGCTCAATCCCTGTGGTGTCACAATCCATCACCAGTCCGATTGTGCCAGTAGGTGCCACAACAGAAACTTGCGCGTTGCGATAACCGTGCTGTTCTCCGAGTGTAACAGCCTCTTCCCAAACCGCTTTCGCCAGCTCTACCAGCGTCAGATCAGGGCAGTTGACCTGATCCAGCGGTACAGGCAGAACGTCCAGCCCCTCGTAGCCATCAGTTGCCCCAAAGGCCGCCCGCTTGTGATTACGCATCACACGCAGCATGTTGTCGGCGTTCTTGGCATAGCCATCAAAGGCACCCAGTTCTTTGGCCATCTCAGCAGAGGTCGCGTAAGAAACGCCAGTCATCACCGCCGTCAAAGCCCCACACAAGACGCGGGCCTCGGCGCTGTCGTAACCATAGCCCATATTCATCAGCAGACCGCCGATATTGGCATAGCCCAGACCCAGCGTGCGGAACTTGTAAGAAAGGGTCGCAATTTGGGGTGACGGGAATTGCGCCATCAGAACGGACACTTCCAGTGTCATGGTCCATAGGCGGATCGCGTGCACGTAATCCACAGCCTGAAACGCGCCATCTTTGAAGAATTTCAGCAAGTTCATCGAGGCCAGATTACAGGCGGTATCATCCAGAAACATGTATTCAGAACAAGGATTGGAGCCGCGTATATCGCCATCAGCAGGACAGGTGTGCCACTGGTTAATAGTGTCGTGATACTGCACGCCTGGATCCGCACAAGCCCAAGCGGCATGGCCGATATCTTCCCACAATTCACGCGCTGAAACGGTTTTCGCAACCGCACCGTCGGTGCGCTTCAACAACTCCCACGGCTCGTCATTTTCCGCCGCTTTCAGGAAATCATTGGTCACGCGCACAGAGTTGTTGGAGTTCTGGCCCGACACCGTCAGATAGGCCTCGGAATCCCAATCAGTATCATAGGTCGGAAATTCGATATTGGTGAAACCCTGTTTGGCATATTGCAAAACGCGGTTTACATAGGTTTCGGGGATCATCACCTTTTTGGCGGATCGGATCGCGGTTTTCAGGCTTGCGTTTTTCTTAGGATCAAACGCGGCTTCGCCATCGCCATCCCAATTACGGATTGCACCGAAAATATCGTTCAGTTTTTGCTCATGCAACTTGGAACCCGCCACAAGAGAAGCGACCTTTTGCTCTTCCCGAACTTTCCAGTTGATGAATTCCTCAATATCCGGGTGATCCATATCGCAGATCACCATCTTGGCCGCACGCCGTGTGGTGCCACCGGATTTGATCGCTCCCGCCGCGCGGTCGCCGATTTTCAGGAAAGACATCAAGCCGGAGGATTTACCACCGCCGCCAAGTGATTCATTGCTGCCGCGCAAGGAAGAAAAGTTAGTGCCAGTGCCGGAGCCGTATTTAAACAGACGTGCCTCGCGAACCCACAGGTCCATGATGCCGCCTTCATTTACCAGATCATCCGCAACCGACTGTATGAAACAGGCATGGGGTTGCGGGTGTTCATAGGCGGATTTGGATTTCACCAGCTTGCCGGTTTTATAATCCACATAATGGTGGCCCTGGCCTGGCCCGTCGATTCCATAAGCCCAGTGCAGGCCGGTGTTAAACCACTGCGGTGAATTGGGCGCAGCCATCTGGTTGGCCAGCATGAAACGCATTTCATCAAAATAGGCACGAGCATCTGATTCGGTGTCAAACATGCCACCTTTCCAGCCCCAATAAGCCCAAGCCCCCGCCAGACGGTCAAAAACCTGCTTGGAGGATGTTTCACCTTGATAGGTTTCGCCGTTGGCGATCAGCGCCTTGGTATCGGGAACAGAACGCCAAAGAAACTCGGGAACACCCTTTTCCTTGACCTTTTTCAGCTGAGTGGGAACGCCTGCTTTCCGAAAGTATTTCTGTGCAATCACATCCGCCGCAACTTGCGACCAGTTGACGGGAACCTCGACGAATTCCAGCGAGAAAACCACCGTCCCATCAGGGTTGCGGATTTCAGATGTGGTTTTGTGAAATTCAATGCTCCCGTAAGCATCTTGATTCTCTTGTGTGAATCGACGTTCAATCTTCATTCCTGCCCCAGTTCAATAGAGTCCACGAAAAACGGCTGAACGGTTGATCCATCCTTGCAATTCTTCATTATGTTTATTTTCTCACCTTCTCGACAGGGCCACTATATGTGGTAGCCCCGCTGAATACCCACACAAATTGTACCAGCTTTAGGCTTGGGTCAACGAAAATATTTAGTAAGTGTTCAAATTTTCAGGGTTGACGCAAGCAGAGACACAATTGTGCTCGCTGTCTTTATATGCCCGCTTGAAACGAGCATTCCGACCAACCCCGCCCAAAGACCCGATAATTTTCTATTAAGGCCGGTTCTGGCCCAGCCGCAAAGGCCATAGAATCAAAAGTTAACATGTAATAAATGTTATGCATTCCCTTTGGTACCCGACCAATCGGTAAGCCATTTTTCAACCAAACGGAATACAACATACCATCGGTGTAAAAATGATCTTTGTGTCGGTTTAGGGTATGCAATGGCATACAAAATACACCTGATAACGGAGTAGGAATGCATTTTTAGAGATTTCACTGGTCGGGGCGGCGAGATTCGAACTCACGACCCCCTGTACCCAAAACAGGTGCGCTACCAGACTGCGCCACGCCCCGATCAGTGGAGGCGGTTTACAACCAAGAACGTGGATTGAAAACCCCAAAAACAACACCTGCAAAGAATTGCTTTATCCGTGAACAAAGTATGCGCCTTGATCAAGGCGCATACCTTATTCGCAAGGCCAAACAGCGCTGTCCTGATCAAAAGCTGCATGGCGCATCTGTGCACCCTCCGCTATTCCGAGTCGCCGCGTCAGGCCAGCATTCACTTCCAGAACCGCAAGAATATCCTTGCCGCCGGGAATCGCTTCGAGGCTATGCGGAGTGGCGTTTTCATGCACTTTGGTCACAAGGCCGGTTTGATCCAGAAACACCATATCCAAAGGTATCAGGGTGTTTTTCATCCAGAACGAAACTTTTGAAGGTTCTGGATAGATAAAAAGCATACCGGAAAATCGGGGCATCTGGGTGCGGAACATTAACCCCATCGCCCGTTCGTCAAAGGTATCGGCCAGCTCTATCGCGAATCGTGCTTTGCCACCCACCCAACGCAGATCAGCGAAATCGGCGGAACATGGGCCGACCGCTGCTGAAACGGTAAAACTCACGCAGGAAAGGAATCCGGCGAATGCTGCTCTAGTCAGATTGCGCTGCGAAATCCCAAGCGCGCACTTCAACAGCCATCTGGCCCCTCGGGCCGTCGGCTGTGCGAACGCACAAGGCCTCTCCCTGTACCAGCTCAGACATCCCGTAAGCACGCAAAACCTCCATATGCACAAAAACATCATCTGTGTTTTCGAATACATTTACAAAACCGAAACCTTTGACCTTGTCAAACCACTTTACCCGGGCCGGTGTCAAAGGCTGTGATGTGTCCAGCTTGTCAAAGTCGATTCCCAAATCCTGCACACCGCGCAGAATTGTAACGGGGTCGATTTCTGGGATGTCCATCGAAACGATCTCTGTCGCTTGCAACCCGCGCTGGCTTTGCGCGACTTCGACCTCTATGCGCGTTCCCTCAACTACGGAGCTGTGCCCGTAGTTGCGTAAAACGTTTGCGTGCAGCAAAACATCGTGTCCACCCTCATCATCCGAGATGAAGCCGAAACCCTTATTACCGTCGAACCATTTAACGCTGCCTGACTTGGTTGCCATACATGCCTCCACCACTTGAGGTAACTTTATGAACAAGTGCTGAGAATCTCAAGATAAACCAGCCGCAATATGCGAAATTTTTCCAATAACTGGGGCAAATAGGCCTCAGCCTCCTAGAAAATAGAAGGTATAACATGAGTGAAACCGCGTGACCGCAATCACGGGTTGAGTCTAGACACGTGCCAAGCAGCCGTTATATCACTCCGCCGCCAGACAAATCTGTCATGTAGTCGGTGACTGCCATCGGCCCAAAATTCGATTTCGCTCGGAATTAACCGGTAGCCACCCCAAAATGGTGGGCGCTCTGGGTTTATCCCTTTAGAAGCCGCGATCTTTGCCACCTCTGCCATCAAATGCGTACGCGAGGACAGGGGTTCGGATTGCTGGGAAGCCCATGCGCCAAGGCGGCTCTTGAGCGAACGTGATTTGTAATAGGCGTCCGCCTGTGGTCCATCCTCACAGCTTATTTCACCGCGCACACGAATCTGGCGGCGCAGGGATTTCCAGTGCATCACAAAGGCCGCTTTTCCCGCATTGTCCAACTCGCCAGCTTTGCAGCTATTGTAGTTTGTATAGAACACAAATGCGGCTGGCTCTATCTCCTTGAGCAGCACCATACGGGCGTTCGGCAAACCATCGGCATCAACCGTTGCCAGCGCAATGGCGTTAGCGTCATTGGGCTCGGATTTCATGGCTTCATCCAGCCAGCCCTGGGCTATGACAAACGGATCATCACCCGTAAAAATACCGCTACGGCGGTCATTTTCATCAACAGGTTTCATTTCGGGAATCCTTTGAGCGAGCCAATCCAACTATTCATCAACCCATTGGGCAGGGCCAGTATGGACCTCTCATTCCCCGCGTCCAGCCCATTCAACCCCATCCCAACAATATTTTCATACGGTGTAAAAAATCGTAGCCCTTCTATTGAAATTGGGAAGTGCCCCCCAGCGGCCCGGAAACCTATGCATGATCCCCTTGCGGGGCAACACCGCTTGCCATAAACCCTAATGGATTAAGAAAACCAATGGGGACAGGGCAATGACCACCGGAGTAATGCAAGGCAAACGCGGGCTTATTATGGGTGTCGCGAATAACAAATCCATCGCTTGGGGCATTGCGTTGGCCTGTCACGAACAGGGCGCAGAACTGGCATTTTCCTATCAGGGCGAGGCTTTAGGAAAACGGGTGAAACCACTGGCTGAAAGCATCGGTTCGGATCTGGTGCTGGCATGTGATGTCACTGACGCCGCTTCCATGGACACCCTATTTGCCACCCTTGAAGAAAAATGGGGCAAACTGGATTTTGTCGTCCATGCTATCGGCTTTTCCGACAAGAACGAATTGCGCGGGCGTTACGTTGAGACCAGCGCTGAAAACTTCCGCATGACCATGGATATTTCAGTCTACTCCTTTACCGCCGTCGCCCAGCGCGCCGAAAAAATGATGCCAGACGGGGGGGCTTTGCTGACCCTCACTTATTATGGCGCCGAAATGGTAATGCCGCATTACAACGTGATGGGTATTGCTAAGGCTGGGCTGGAAGCATCCGTTAAATACCTGGCCATGGATTTAGGCCCGAAAAACATCCGCGTTAACGCCCTTTCCGCGGGCCCAATTAAAACCCTTGCTGCATCGGGCATTGGCGATTTCCGGTATATCCTGAAATGGAACGAGCTAAATTCACCCCTGCGCCGCAATGTGACCACGACCGACGTGGGGAAATCCGGTATGTACCTGTGTTCTGACCTGTCCTCCGGTGTGACCGGTGAAAACCACCACGTAGATGCGGGTTATCATGTCGTCGGCATGAAGGCCGAAGACGCCCCAGACATCGACGTGGTTACAGGACGAAAATAATAATGGGCTGGGCACTCGCAACTTTCATGCTAGCAAGTCTGGTGGCGGTTGCCAGCCCCGGCCCCGCCTTTATTGCGATTTCCCACGCTGCTCTAAACCGTTCCAAACACGAGGCATTCGTCCTTGGCCTTGGCCTTGCCAGTATCGCCACTTTCTGGTGCGCACTGGCTTTGTTCGGGCTGAGCGCGGTGTTTTTCTATCTGCCATGGCTTTACAGCGCGATGAAGCTGGCGGGCGGTGCTTATCTGATTTTTCTGGCCTTCAAAATCTGGCGCGGCGCAACAAATCAACTATCTGAAACACCAAATCAGCCAAAACATGGCATGCGGGCCTTTATCAGTGGGTGTACAATTAACCTGACCAACCCAAAAGCGGTGCTTTTTGCTGGTGCCGTGCTCATGGCTATTTTTCCGTCAGACATGACGCTGGCGCAAAAGCTGTTGATCTTGTCAATTCTGATCACCATCGAAATCAGCTTTTATAGCAGCCTCGTTTTCTGGCTCAGCCGACCCGCTGCCCGCAATGCCTATCTTAACCTGAAGCGCTGGACCGACCGCTCTGCAGCGGCTGTTCTGGGTGCTTTAGGCATCACCTTCCTTCTCTCACGCCCATAGGAGCCGCCCAATGTCTGACCGCCTACCCCACGAAAAAGGTTTCCACATCAGTTGGGACCAAATCCACCGTGACAGCCGCGCGCTTGCTTGGCGTCTTGACGGCAATGGTCCGGATGACGGCACATGGAAAGCCATCATTGCGGTAACACGCGGTGGAATGGCCCCCGCTATGATCATCGCGCGGGAACTCGACATTCGCACGGTCGATACCATCAGCGTGAAATCCTATGACCATCAGGAGCGCTCCGAGGCCAAAGTGCTAAAAGCCCCCGATGCGGAACTGATCGGAGACGGCACCGGCATCCTGATTATCGACGATCTGGTGGACAGCGGCAAAACCCTAAAGCTGGTGCGCGAAATGTATCCCAAGGCGCATTTCGCCACCGTTTACGCCAAACCGGAAGGCCACCCAATGGTGGACACCTTTATTACCGAAGTTTCCCAAGACACCTGGATTTTCTTTCCGTGGGACATGGCGCTGCAATACGTTGAGCCTTATCGCGGGATTGACTAGATGACACGCAATTCTGATCTGTCTCCGCAGACAAAGGCCGCGCAGGCCTTGCATATGCTGGATCGGGAATCCGGTGCGGTTGTGCCAGCAATGCACAGCGCCTCGACCTTTGCGCGCGACGAAAACTACGAACTGCGTGATGGATTTGTGTACAGCCGCTACGGATCGCCCACCACGCGACAGGGCGAGGATGTAATCGCTGCGCTAGAGGATGCTGATGAAACCCTGCTGTTTAACTCCGGCATGTCCGCAACTGTTGCGGTGGTTGAAGCATTGCCGGTGGGTGCCCATGTTGTCGCCCAATCCATGATGTATCACGTTGGTTTAAACTGGTTGCAACGACAGGCTGCACGCGGCGTGATCGGGCTTGATGCCTTTGAGGCTGGCAACCTACAAGCGTTGAAAGCTGCCATCAAACCGGGCAAAACAAAACTGGTATGGATCGAAACCCCAGCCAATGGCGACTGGTCTGTCACTGATATCGTCGCCGCTGCTGACATGGCGCATGCCGCAGGCGCTATTTTGATGTGTGACAGCACTGCCGCGCCGCCCTGCACCACGCGACCTTTGGAGCTGGGGGCGGATATCTCTTTCCATTCCGCCACCAAATACCTCAACGGCCATTCCGACCTGACCGCAGGCGTTTTATCTGCCCGTTCTGCCCTGCCAGTCTGGGAGGAAATTCGCAATGTGCGGGGTTTTCAAGGCACCACCCTGCCCGGTTTTGAGGCGTGGTTGCTCATTCGCGGGCTACGCACGCTCTACATCCGCTACAAGACAGCCAGCGATAATGCAATGCAGTTGGCACAGCATTTCGAGGGGGCTGACGCTATTGATTGCGTGCTCTATCCCGGCCTGCCCAGCCACGCAGGCCACGCAATCGCAGCGCGCCAAATGACGGGCGGTTACGGCGGCATGATGTCCTTGCTGGTTGCAGGCCCAAAGGGGCGCGCGCTGGCCATCGCCAAAGCCTGCAAGGTTTTCATCCCCGCCACTTCTCTGGGGGGCGTCGAAAGCCTGATTGAACACCGCATGACTGTTTCCGGTGAGGGTTATGGCATCCCCGAAAATTTGCTGCGCCTATCAATCGGGATTGAACACGTTGATGATCTGATCGCTGATCTGGAACAGGCCATTGCGCAAACCGCGTGATGGAATACTTAGAAAAACTAAGCCAGCAGGAAACGCTCGATAACGGGGTTCACAAGATCAGGACGGCTGAGCGGAGCCATATGCCCACCTTGGGCTACTGTTTCAACTTTCCAACTCGTTGAATTCCGCAACAGATCAACAATCTCGCGGATCGGCCGCACTGTAGTAGGGTCATACATTACCAAAGTCTGCGCATGAATTCCGGAAACCAAAGTTTGCAATTCCAGTGTCTCGGCCATCATGCCCTCCCATTCATGACTATTTGACTTCAAAGCTTTGGCAAAAATCCCCCGGTGTTCCAGACTGGTTCCCTCCCATGTACCATCGCCGCCCCAATAATCGGCAAAATACTCTGCAGCACTCATCCAGTCGTCGCGGGCTCCGTGGTATTTGATAATATCGCGCAACTTAACAGCCTCGGCAAAAGCATCCTCGCGTTTATTGTCCCGCAACAGGAAGAACGGGTTGGGTTCGAAAAGCACAAGTTTCCTGACGCAGGTTCCCAACTGCAATGCGGCCTTCATTGCAATCACGCCACCAAAAGAATGTCCGACCAAACACACATCTTCACATTCGGGCGGAATTGCCGTCATTATCAGGTCAAGCTGATCGTCAAGCGTTTGGGGTTTGCTGTCAGACCAAGGGGGTGTCTTGCCATAGCCGAATAAATTGACCGCCCTTACCGTAAAATTCGGCGACAGGCAGTCCATTAGTTTGCGCCATTGTCGTGCCCCCGAAACACTTGAGTGGAGCAAAATTACCAACGGTCCGCTTCCTGCCTCCAAGTAATCCACAACAAAGTCTGGCAATTTCTTCACTCCTGTTCAGGTTGGGCTACATCCCGAGCGCTTCTTTGTACATTTCCAGAACCGCTTCTTCCTCGGAAATCTCGGCGGGGTCTTTTTTGCGCAGGGCCACAATCTTGCGCAATACCTTGGTGTCATAGCCACGCGACTTGGCCTCGGCCATCACCTCTTTTTGCTGCTCCGCGATGTCCTTTTTCTCCGCTTCCAGCCGCTCGAAACGTTCCACGAATGCGCGCAATTCGCCAGCTGCCACGCGGTAGGTGTTGTCGCCGGGGTTCGGGGTGTGTTCTGTTTCGTCGTTCATGATGCTCGTCTCGTTAAATTATCGGTGTTTGTCTGATTACCCCTCCCGCGCCTGCGCCGCAAGGCCGCGCTTGTCGCAATTGCTTGCTTGCTGTAAACAGCCCGCAAAACGAAAGGTATCCCCATGGATTATCTGGTCATCCCCGGTGCAATCATCGCCCTTATCGGCATCGCAGGCCTTGCTTATTGCATCATTCAGGCCAACAAACTGCGCACGTCGGGACTAGAAGGCGAAGAGCTGGTCGGCAAGTTGCGCGCCCTGATTCCCATCAATCTGGCGTCTGTATTCACCGCCACGATCGGGTTGGCCGCAGTGGTGATCGGAATGCTTTTATAAGGCTGCATCCACAGCAGTAATGGCCGCCCTGATCAGGGCCAGCTGTTGGGGTTCCGAAAACCGGTGATCTGCCCCTTTGACCAGTGTCAGCTGCATATCTGCACAATCCGCATGAT
>JAHRVG010000070.1 GCA_019090795.1 Paracoccaceae bacterium
ACAACGTACTTGCCCAAACTGACGATCAAGAATATGAAATCCAAACCCGCAAACTCTCGTTATGAATGAGGGAGCCTCGGGGGGCAGGTCACTCACATTACAATTCAAACGCAAATAATTGGCTTTAGAGAACGGAACTTGCTCGCCCTATTTCGCAGCCGCCGCTCACCCGATTGCGCTGGTCTTCACGCCCCATAGAGGCAAGACGCAGAGTGCTTGCCTGCGTAGTTTGGAAATCCGCTTTGCAGCTCATGCCGCGCCACTCTGCCTGAAGGAACGACTGCGCAACGGCACCGCCCAAGGTCGTGCCAGGGCCTAGAACAATGAACGCATCGGGCATCAGTTCGCGCGCAGCAGTGCGGATGGCTGCGGTGAAATCATAGGTTCGGGTTATCTGATGGCCCAGTGTATAGTTGCGAAGGGCCGTTAAATCCACAGCATCCGGATACCACAGCGCCCCGCGCCCGTCGATCAGGGGCAGTTCCGGTTGGTGGAACAACCCCAAAGGTAACTGCGCCTGACCCAGTGCGGCCACGGGCGCTTGCAGTGAAGTGTGAAAACCTGCGTGGTTAGGCAGACGCAGGGGGAACCGTTCCTGCATGGGGGGCATTTCAGCCTCAAAAGCAGACAGGCCCGCCTCGTTACCGGCAATAACCAACATCCCGCCCAGATCAATCGAGAGGGCCAGCATATGGCCAGTACGGGCGTTGATTTCGGCCATTTTGCGCTCGATTACCTGCCGTGCGTGGGGGATTTCCACCCAGTTATCATCTACAAATGGATAGATCAGCTGACCGCCAATCAGGCTTTGCTGCATTAAGGTTCCCATGGTGTTCACAACCTCGAACCCGCCCATTGCACCAAGCGCACCGGCACAGGCCAGCGCCACGTACCACCCCATCGAATTGCCGGTCACGCCGATGATGTCAAAACGGTCGCGGTCGATTGACAGGAAATCGGCGTAGGCACAGGCGTAAATCAGTCCCGAGGCGTTATCACCTCGGGTGTGTTTGGCGATCGAAAACCGCTCAGCACTATCTAGGGCGGAAATGCTCTCTTGCTGCTGGTCTTGACGGTAGCTGTCAAAGGCACTGATCAATGGGGTTTTATCCCCGTGGTGGCGGGCCAGGTAGCCCAATTCGCTGCGGTTATAGGTGCCGCGCCCCGGCGCGATGATAACGGCGGTCTGTTTCATGATTGGCCCCATAATTTGCGCGCAGCATGGGTGATTGAATCGCGCGATGGCATGGTTGCGGCATAGGCCGGACCCGTGGCGATAAAGCTGTCTTGGGCGGCGATGCGCGCGTGCGGCAGGGTCGTGTGTTCGTGTAGCATGGCCATCAGGGCCTCAGATTGGCTGCCCGTGCCACGACATTCGTCAACAATCAACACTTTCTGGGCACCTCGCAGTGCAGCAATCACCCCCTCCACTGGCAGGGGGGCAAGCCAGCGCAGATCAATCACCCGTGTTTGGATACCCTGTTGCGCCAGCACGGCGGCAGCTTGGGTGCTGAGGTAGCGGCCATTGCCGTAGGTCAGGATCGCCAGGGGGCCGTCGCCTTCCACGCCAACCTCGCCCAAGGTAATGCGCTGGTCGGGGCCGGGATAGGTTGCCATCCAGCCGCCATCCTTGTCGTCTTGTAAATCGCGCATCGGATATAGTGCAATCGGTTCGACAAACACCACAACCCGCTGTTCCTCGCGCGCCAGTCGGACACATTCGCGCAGCATTTTGGCGGCGTCATCGCCGCGCGACGGGCAGGCCACAATCAGTCCCGGAATATCACGCAATACGGCCAGCGAATTATCGTTGTGGAAATGTCCGCCAAACCCTTTCTGATATCCAAGCCCGGCAATGCGCAGCACCATCGGGTTGGTGAACTGACCGTTTGAGAAGAACGGCAAGGTTGCCGCCTCGCCGCGCAACTGGTCCTCGGCATTGTGCAGATAGGCCAGAAACTGGATTTCGGGCATCGGCACGAACCCGTTGTGCCCCATGCCGATGGCCAGTCCGAGGATACTTTGTTCGTCCAGCAGCGTGTCAATCATCCGGTCGGGGCCAAAACGGGTGGTCAGTTTTTGCGTCACCCCATAAACGCCGCCTTTGAGCCCGACATCTTCGCCCATCATAACGATCTCGCGGTGTTCCAGCATCAGATCGGTGAGCGCCCAATTCAACAGGCGTGACATGGGTTGCGGCTTGTCCATCTGCTTTAGGTCCGCCCCGAACACCGCCGCGCGATCCTTGTCTGAAGGGCCGTTTCCCGTCGTGCAAACCCGCGCAGGGGGTATGACGCTCGCCATTACCTGTTTGGCTGTTTTCAGGCGCGGCCGTTTGACAACCTCGGCGGCAACGCGGGCGCATTGAGCTTCGGTTTCGTCGTATATTCGCAGCACTTCTTTGGCGCTTAGAACGCCCTTTTCAATCAGCAAACGGGCGGAATGCAGCAACGGGTCGTCGCCCTCCCAGCCCTCAAAGATTTCCTTGGACAGATAGGCCTGTTGCAGGTCTGATCCCGCATGGCCGTAAAGCCGCACCAGACGCAAATGCAGAAAGGCGGGTTTGCGCCGTTTGCGCACATAGTCAGCAGCCTGTTGTGCCACCTTGAAGGTTTCATACAGGTCCAGCCCGTTGGCGGTGAAATATTTCAGCCCCGGCTTGGCGGCGTAGTTGGCAGCAACCCAGCCCTTGGGGGTTCGGGTGGAAATGCCGATGCCGTTGTCTTCGCAGACAAACAACAGCGGCAGGGGAACTGATTGATAGGAGGTCCAGCACGCGGTGTTGATCGCGCCTTGCGCGGTGGAATGGTTCGACGAGGCATCGCCAAAAGAGCACATCACAATCGCATCATCGGCCATCACGCGATGCTCCGGCTGGTGGCGCTTGGCAAGGTTGACGGAATAGGCCGCGCCCACCGCTTTGGGCAGGTGGCTGGCGATGGTCGATGTTTGTGGAGGTATGTTCAGCGCTTTTGATCCCAAAACCTTGTGACGCCCTCCGGAAATCGGATCGTCGGTCGAGGTGGCAAAGCTGAGCAACATATCCCAGGCGGGGGTGGTGCCGGGCACCTGTGCCGAACGGCGGGTTTGAAATGCGCCGTCGCGGTAATGTAGAAACGCCATGTCGTTGGGGCGCAGCGCCGCGGCAACCGCAGCCATGCCCTCGTGCCCGCTGGAGCCGATGGTGTAATAGCCTTGTCCGGCTGCCTGCATCTTACGCGAACGCCGATCAAGGTTGCGACTTAGGCATTGGGCACGGAAAATCGCTACCGCCTCTGTGTCCGAGAGCGGCCCCGAAGGTGCGGTACCTGTTGGCAATGCACCTCCCGCAAGTTTCTCGCGAAAAGCCTGATCAACAATGTCGGCGCGATCCATGTTTCACACTCCTAAGAAAATCACCTGTATGTCCGTTATTACGACTATTCCCTTAATAAAAACTAGTAAAAATAGGGGCTGTCCAAGATAATCCCATTAGTGGCTATCTTGGACAGCCCCTTGCCTTTTAGCCCACTCTATCGCTTGGAAAGTTTGCACGAATTCCTTTGAAAAGCCAAATGCGCGCGAGCGCTTGACTTGCAAATATAATTGACTATATCAATTACTGTTGTGATCAATTAAATATCGTTAGAATGAGTGATGACGGAAAAAAACTATTCACTGCAATCGAGTACCGGATATTGGGTGACGCGCCTCGCCCGTGCAATCGAAGCTGATTTCGAAGCAAGTCTGGAAAAGCACAACGTAACAAGAGCCGCTTGGGCTGTGTTAAGCGCAATCAGGCATCACGATGTTACAACGCCAGCAACGCTCGCAAGCTTCATCGGTATTGATAGGGCGGCAATAACGCGACATTTGGATCGCATCGAGGAACAAGGGCTGATTGTTCGGGATCGAAGCTCTACTGATCGACGTTCTGTTAATCTTATGCTGACACTAAAAGGTGAACGTCTCGTTCCCGAGCTTGCAGCGGAATCAGAGGCTGTCAACGCGAAATTTGTCGCCTGCCTCACTGAAAATGAGAACGGTTCCATCCAGTCGCTCATACGGCGGATGCTAGCGAACAGTGATGTTGTCGTCCCCGATCTTTAAATAGCGGAGCGGCTGATAATCCCTCGGACCATGCCAGAATACAGTAACAAAACAGGAGACATGACAATGAAATACCTATTACGTTCCGCAATCCTTTTGTTTGGATTGTTTGTGTCAACACTATCGCTTGCGGCCAAAGAGTTTCCACTCACCGAACCAGTCGGTGGCGAACCATTCGGCCACAGCGTGACCACGCTAGGTGAGGGAGTCTATGTGTTTCGCTGGTGGGTCTACCGGAATATCTTCATCGTCACAGATGAGGGCGTCATTGTCACCGATCCAATGAATCCAAAAGCAGCGAAGCTTTTGCAATCCGAGATTCGTAAGATCACCGATAAACCTGTTAAATATGTTGTCTATAGCCATAACCACCATGACCACATTTCAGGGGGTATTATTTTCAAGGAAGAGGGTGCCAAATTCGTCGGACATGAGAACGTGCTGAAAGAGCTTGCAGATCATCCGAGCCCTGTGACGCCGCTTCCGGATATTACATACAAGGATCAATATACTGTGGAGTTGGGAGGCCGAAAATTGGAGCTTAAGTATTTCGGCGCCAACCACGGTGAAAGCCTTGTGGTGATGCGGCTGCCCAAAGAAAATGCTCTGTTCATCGTTGACATTGTCACGCCTCGACGGGTCGCTTTTCGTATGATGCCAGATTTCTGGCCTGATGAATGGATCAGGAGTCTTAAGGAGATCGAAGCTACAGACTTTGATTATGTGATATCTGGCCACGGGCCCAATACCGAACCTGCCATCGATACTGCAAACGTGGTGAAGGATCAGCGGGTATATCTCGAAGATCTGATGGCAGCGGTCAAAGGGGCTATGGATGCAGGAGTACACAGCCCGGATAAACTGAAGGCATCGGTAAAGCTTCCTAAGTATAAGGGCTGGCGCTATTATGATGAATGGCTGCCGATGAACATAGAACGCATTTGGGCGTTCTATCATATGGGTTGGTAGGAGAAGCTTGGATATGACGATGAAAAACTCAAAATACAACAATATTCAGGTCGCCCTGCATTGGGTGGTGGCGCTTTTGGTGCTCTTTATGCTGATCATGGGAACATTCGTGCTGGCGCAGACCCCCAACAGCGACCCGTCGAAATTGGCGGGATTGCGGGGGCACATGGTTTTTGGCAGCGTAATCCTGCTGTTGTCGTTGGTCCGCCTGATCTGGCGGCGCATGAGCGCGCAACCGGATCACGCCGACACGGGTAATGCGCTCTTGGACAGGCTCGGCATCGCCGCACATTATGGTCTGAATCTTCTGACGTTGTTGACTGCGGCCAGTGGTATTGGACTCGCCCTTCAGGCCGGTCTGCCGGGGATTGTGTTTGGTGGCCAGGGGACCCTGCCGCCTGATTTTTGGGCCTATACCCCGCGCATTGCGCACGGCATTTTGACGAAACTTCTGGCAGCGTTGATTGTCGCGCATGTGGTCGGTGCACTCTACCATCAGTTCATCATCAAAGACCGTTTGTTTGCCCGAATTTGGTTCGGCAAACGGGATACGTAAACTGTGATAATTTGGTGCAGCTAGGAGCATCAGGAGTTCATTTAAGCAGTCAATCTGCGTTGCCTTGCAGATTACTTTAAGTGCAACTTTAGCTTTGAAATCCCCCACTCATCGTTTGCAAGCAAACGATGAGTGGGGGAATGATTCTTTTGTTCCGTCAATTTTGATTCGGATTTCTTATTCGTCGATCCACCTTAGTGACGGGTCCGAGAAGGTGGGGCCGCCACTAATGATCCTCCAAATCTGGGACGGGCTGGATTGCTGCGGGCCTTTTAATCCATTGCAGCGGCGAAAATGTTGCCACTGGTACTGACGTGCAGACCGCCGTCTATCGGCACAATCTCACCCGTCACATAGGCTCCCGCCTTCGAACACAGGAATATGGTCGCCCCCTGCGCATCGCTTGGCGCGCCGATGCGGCCCAGTGGTACGTCATTGCCCACCGCTGTCGCCTGTTCTTCGCTGGCAGTGGCAAAAGCTGTCATGTTGGATTGAAATGGGCCGGGGGCCAGCGCGTTCACCGTGACCCTTTTTCCAGCCAGTTCCTTGGCCAGGATTTCCGTCAGATGATGCACTGCCGCCTTGCTGGCCGCATAGGAATATGCCCCGTCACCCATGGGCCGTTTCCCCATGACCGAGCCAAGGTTAACCACCCGTGCCGGATCAGCATCACTGGCGGATTCCGTCAGCATGGGCAGCAGGCTTTGCGTCAGGTGAAACAGGCCCGCGACGTTGATGCCCATCACCTTTTCCCAGGCCTTGAACGGGAATTGTCCCAGCGGTATCCCCCAAGTGATCCCTGCGTTATTTACCAGAATGTTCAGCGTGTCCGTGCGGCTTGAAACCTCGGCCACGATTGCCTCGATGCCTGCCTCGGTGCTGACGTCAGCCGCGAAGGCTTCGACCGTTCCCGACACACCACTGGCGTTGATTTGCGCTGCCGTGGCCTCGACCACCTCCAGCTTGCGCGAACAGATCAGCACCCGCGCGCCAGCCCCGGCAAAACCTTGGGCAATCATCGCGCCGATGCCCGTTCCCCCGCCGGTTACGAGTGCGGTTTTTCCGTTCAGGCCAAAGAGGTCTTGCAGCATTTCGAGGCTCCCAATAATTACTTTGCGCTAATTCACGCAGTTTCGTTGACATCATAGAGGCGAGCGGTTTCTCTTTCCTAGAGATATTTTCAATTGGGGAACGCCATGACTGAATTACCTAACGAAACCTTTGCTGTGATCCAGACACTTGACGGTTATTCGGGGCGCTCAGAGGGGCCGGTGATTGATGACGCGGCAGAGTATCTGGAGACTGCTATGCTGCCGATGCCCGAACCTACAGCCGGGCAGGTGCTGATCAAGCTGCGTATGGCTTCGGTCAATCCGTCGGATTTGCATTTCATCAAGGGCGAATATGGCCAGCCCCGCAGGCAGGGTACTGCGGCAGGGTTTGAGGGCTGCGGTGATGTGGTTTTGGCGGGTAAAGGGGCTGGGGCGCTGGTGGGTAAGCGGGTGTCGTTTGTCTGCAGTGCAGCAGGGGCATGGTCGCAATATCTGATTGCTGATGCGGTGATGTGTGTGCCGCTACACCCTGATGTGTCGGATGAGGATGGTGCAGCGCAGATCGTCAACCCGCTGACCGCCGTTGCCATGGTGGATATTGCGGCGCAGAATGATGATGCACTGATTATTTCGGCAGCAACCAGCCAGTTGGGCAAGCTGATGATTGGCTTGGCGCGCGACAAAGGTCTGAATTCAGTTGCACTGGTGCGGCGTGCGGAAACCATCGAACCCTTACTGGCATTGGGCGCGACCGAGGTGTTGGATGTAACCGCAGATGATTTTACGGAGCAATTCACCAAGGTAAGCCGCGCGTTGAAACCACGGGTGTTTCTGGATGCGGTGACTGATAAAATTTCCGAGCAGGTGTTTACCTTGATGCCGAATAATGCCCGTTGGGTGACCTATGGCAAACTCAGCCCCGAGCCGTTTGAGATGACCCAGATGGGGCAATTTATCTTCATGGGTAAGGTGATTGAGGGATTTTGGCTGACCCGCTGGATGCAACAAACCCTGCCCACGGATCTGGCGCGAACTGCAGGAGAGGTTCAAATGCGCTTTGCCAAGGGTGAGTGGAAAACCGACGTGGCCGTTTATTTGCCTTTGCGAGAGGTTGTGAGCGGGTTGGCGGCCGCGACCAAGCGTAAGGATGGCAAGATCATGATTACGCCGTAAGGGGAACGCTTTCACAAACGACGGGCACAAACGACTGGAATTCTGTGCCCAACTCCGGCAATAACACACAAACGTTGATAACCCGAAAGGCCAGCCCATGATCCCCTACCGTTCCCGCACCTCAACCCATGGCCGTAATATGGCTGGCGCGCGCAGCCTTTGGCGTGCGACCGGCATGACCGATGGTGATTTCGGCAAGCCGATCATTGCGATTGTGAACTCTTTCACCCAGTTTGTGCCGGGGCATGTGCACCTCAAAGACCTCGGTCAGTTGGTGGCGAGAGAAGTCGAGGCCGCGGGTGGTGTGGCCAAGGAATTCAACACCATCGCGGTGGATGACGGCATTGCGATGGGGCACGACGGGATGCTCTATTCGCTGCCCTCGCGAGAGGTGATCGCCGATAGCGTCGAATATATGGTCAACGCCCATTGCGCCGATGCCATGGTGTGTATTTCCAACTGCGACAAGATCACGCCGGGGATGCTGATGGCGGCGATGCGCCTCGATATTCCGGTGGTGTTTGTCTCGGGCGGACCGATGGAAGCGGGCAAGGTTGATATTGATGGCGAGCTAAAATCCGTTGATCTGATTGATGCGATGGTTGAAGCGGCGAACCCCGAGCGCACGGACGCGGAGGTGTTGGCCTTTGAAGAAGGCGCTTGCCCTACCTGTGGCTCTTGTTCGGGTATGTTCACCGCCAATTCGATGAACTGTCTGGCAGAGGCATTGGGCCTTGCGTTGCCGGGGAACGGCTCCATGCTGGCGACCCATGCGGATCGTGAAAAGCTGTTCAAAGAGGCGGGGCGCAAGATTGTCGATCTGACCAAGGATTACTATGAGAACGGTAACACCGCCGTTTCTGCGCGGGGCATTGCCAGCAAGGCGGCGTTTGAAAATGCGATGACGCTGGATATTGTCATGGGCGGTTCCACCAACACCATTTTGCACCTGCTAGCGATTGCATACGAGGCCGAGGTTGATTTCACCGTGAACGACATCGACCGCCTCAGCCGCGTCACGCCTTGCCTGTGCAAAGTGGCCCCGGCCGTAGCAAATGTGCACATGGAAGACGTGCATCGCGCCGGTGGGATTTTTGGTATACTGGGCGAAATTGATCGCGCGGGCCTGCTGGATAACACCGTGCCGACGATCCATTCCGCGAGCATGGCCGAGGCTTTGCAAAAATGGGATGTGACTGTCACCAATGATCGTGATGTGCACGATATGTATATGGCGGCCCCCGGTGGCGTGCGTACCACCGAGGCGTTTAGCCAGTCGCGCCGCTATAAGGAGTTGGATGTGGATCGCGTGAACGGGGTGATCCGCTCGATGGAAAATGCGTATTCCAAAGAGGGTGGCCTTGCGGTTTTGTTTGGCAATATCTCGCAGGGCGGTTGTGTGGTCAAAACCGCTGGCGTGGACGACAAAAACCTGACCTTCAGTGGCCCAGCGATTGTCTGTGAGAGTCAGGACGAGGCGGTGAACCGCATTCTGAACAAAGAGGTCAAAGCGGGAGACGTGGTGGTGATTCGCTATGAAGGCCCCCGCGGCGGGCCGGGGATGCAGGAAATGCTGTATCCGACATCGTATTTGAAATCCATGCGTCTGGGCAAAGCCTGCGCGCTGATCACAGATGGGCGTTTTTCCGGCGGCACCTCGGGCCTGTCGATCGGGCATATTTCACCTGAAGCTGCTGAAGGCGGTAACATCGGCTTGATTGTCGAGGGCGATATGATCGACATCGACATCCCCAGCCGTGTTATGAACCTGCGTGTTTCCGAGGAAGAACTGGCTACCCGCCGCGCCGCAATGGATGCCAAAGGCAAGGACGGCTGGCAGCCGATAGAGCCGCGCAAACGCAAAGTTAGCCGCGCGCTCAAGGCTTATGCGTCACTGGTGGGGAATGCCTCACAAGGGGCGGTGCGTCTGGATCCGTAGGGATCAAACAGCATTAGACTTTTGGCCTTCCCCTGCACTGCAGGGGAAGGCCTTTTTGTTAGGCTTCGTTGAACAGGCGGTTTTCAAACAACCCGCTGTCTTGGAAACGGTGCAGCGTTTTGGCCGCTGCCAATACCGCTAGATCAACCAGTGGCTCCAGCAGGATCACGGTCATGTAGGCCGCGCCAAAGCTGGCGACGGAGGCTATGTTTTCTGCGCCAAAGCCTTGACCGTAGAATGCCCAGAACGCCACCCAAGTGACAATGCCGCCTTGGTAAGCGGTCGAGAGTTTCAGCGCTTGCGAATACTTGATGTCTTTGTAAGCAGTCTTTGCAGGGATGATTTTCTTGGCCAGTACACCCATCGCAAACAAAGGTACGAGCAAGGTTGTCAAGTTGATACCATATTGTGGCAGATCAAAGGGCGCTAAGAACAGGACTTGGGCCAACAGGCCAAGCGCCAACCCAATTGCGGCGGGGGTGAGGCCGAACAGCAGGAACAGGGTGGACCCCATGATCAGGTGAACCTCTGACACGCCGACCGGCGGGTGGGGCAGCACTTGAAAGAAACCAAACACCAGAATGGTGGTCAGAACGCTGCGCAGGGCAAGCGACACAAGGCCGTCTGTTTTCAGCGCCTGCAGCGCCATTTTTGCGGTGAAAAGCACCGATCCGGCAGCAGTGGCATAGCCAAGAGCCATTTTGCCGCCCTCAACGATTCCGGGTTCGATATGCATGGGGTATTCCCTTCTTATGTGCCGCCACGCTTTCCCCGCGCAAACGACGTTACAATAGGCACGCAAAGGGGAAGGGGGCCAAAGGCCCTGACACCGCCCCTCGCAATGCCGCTCAAGCAGTTGCAGGCCGGTCTCCGGGCTGAAGCGGGGCTTTGGAGCCGAAGGGATCGCCTTCCCGCGCAAAATGCACAGTGGCTTTAGCATCCCTTACACCGCTTTTACCGTTGCGGGGGCAGCGCCGGAATTGCAAAATGCGTACCGGACTTCCCGTTTAATCTGAACACAGCCTAGCAGGGCGGGGTACAGACACCTGTAACTGGGGGAACCCTATTGCTTATGTTCCAGTGAGGTCAAGGTTGAAAAGCTGTCCTTCGCCATAACGTGCATTGTACCTCACGTCAAAGTGTCGCCGATATCCGGTGTGCCGACGTCTTGAACGCCTGTGGATGGCACTGATTTGCTGCAACCAGCCGGAAAAATTCAAACCGTAGCCCTCGCCCAAACAATCGCTTGACCTCCCAGCTGAATATGCTTTTTCTGGCCTCAGCCACTTGGGCAAACACCTTTCGACCTGGAGATATGTCGATGCCGGAAAATCAGAAAATCCTCCTTGTTATCGCAGACCAGTTTCGGGCCGATTGCATTTCGGGGGCCTTGGCGCAGCACGTCAATCTGCCCAACATTAACGCCTTTCAACGTGAAGCCGTGACTTTCAAGCAGCACTACTCGGTGACAAATCCTTGTGGCCCGTCGCGCGCCAGTATTTTCACCGGACGCTATGCGATGAACCACCGCTCGGTGCGTAATGGCGCCCCTCTTGCGGACGACATCACAAATATTGCCCGCGAAATGCGTAAATCGGGGTATGAGCCACTGCTTTACGGCTATACCGACACCAGCATTGACCCGCGCTCGCGCCATCCCAATGATCCGGACCTGAAAACAGAGGAACACGTGTTGCCGGGCTTTACCGAGGCGCTGGAGGCTCGCCTGAAGGAAAACTACCCATGGCGCGCCTATTTGGCATCAAAGGGCTATGACATTCCCGATTATGCACAGTTTTATGATTCCATTTCGCCCGATCCGACACGCCCCGCACGTCCGGATGATCCGCCTTTTTACAAAGCCGAGGACAGCGACACCGCTTTTCTGACCCATTCGCTGATCCACGACCTAACGGTTCGCAAGGATCAGAAATGGTTTGCACTGGCCACCTATTTGCGCCCGCACCCGCCGCTTGTGGCACCGGAACCCTACAACCGGATGTATGATCCGGATGATCTGCCAATGCCCCCCCGCCGTCCCAGCCGCGATCTCGAGGCCGCAGTGCATCCGTTTATGAAAGGGGCTTTGCATGCCCCGAAAATGGAAAACATCGTGCGCGGCTGTGACGGGCAGGTGGACGCTGGCAATGACAAAGACGTGCAGCTGTTGCGCGCGCTTTATTTGGGGCTGGCAACCGAGGTAGATACCCATTTCGGGCGGATCATCAACTTTCTGAAAGAGACCGGACAGTATGATAATACGGTTGTCCTGTTCATGGCGGATCACGGTGAATTGCTGGGCGAGCATCACATGTGGGGCAAGCAGAACCCATACGAATCGGCCTACAGGGTTCCCCTGATTATTCGCGACCCGCGCGCGCCTGCACAACATGGAACCAGTGTTTCGGCATTCACCGAATCCATTGATGTGACCCCGACCATCCTTGATCTGGTCGGGCGCGATATTCCGGCAGGCATGGATGGGTCATCGCTGCGTCCTTTCCTTGCGGGACAGACGCCAGATGGCTGGCGTGATTGCGTGCACATGGAGCTTGATTTCGGCGAACCGGATGGCCCGACAGAATGGCAAAAGGCCACCGGCACCGTGCTGCATGAATCCAACCTTGCGATCCTGCGCGAAGACCGTTTCAAACTGGTGCACTTCAATGGCGGCCTGCCGCCCTTGTTGTTTGACCTGAAGGCCGATCCGGACGAGATGCACAATCTGGCGGGTGATCCGGCCCATAGTGCGACCCTGCTGCGACTGACGCAAAAGCTGCTCAGTCACCGGATGAAGCACACGGACAGGACGTTGTCGGATATCAAAATGACCAAGGATGGCGCGCTAGGATACAGGCCCTAGTGTAGGGGCTTATGCCATCAATTCCTGCCAGCGGTGGCATGCTACTTCATGTCCAGTGCTGGAATGTTCCAGCAACGGTTCATCCACGCGGCATTTGTCGATGGCATTGGGGCAACGGGTTTGAAATTTGCACCCCGGAGGCGGGTTGGTGGGCGAGGGGATTTCACCCTCCAACTTTTGTGCCTTGCCACGATCATCCGGATCAAGTGACGGAATCGCTGACAATAACGCCTTGGTGTAGGGGTGGCGTGGGGCGGCGAACAGTTCGCGCGTTGGGGCCGTTTCCACCAAACGCCCCAGATACATCACTGCGATGTGGTCACAGACATGGGCGACAACTGACAGGTCATGACTGATGAACAAGAAAGTCACACCCATTTCCTGTTGAATTTCCTTCAATAGGTTCAGAACATCGGCCTGAATCGACACGTCCAGCGCCGCCACGGATTCATCGGCCACAACAAATTGCGGCCGTGACACCAGCGCGCGGGCGATGGAAATACGCTGGCGTTGACCACCAGAAAATGCGTGTGGAAAACGGCGCAAGTGTTCAAGGTTCAACCGGCATTTTGCAGCGATCTCACGCACCCGTTCGTCGGTTTCTTCGCGTGAGGACGTCAGCCCCATGACCTCAAGCGGTTCGGCAATAATATCACGCACGGTCATACGCGGAGACAAGGCTGCGTAGGGGTCTTGAAAGATCAACTGGCTGCGCGAGCGGTAATCTTTCAGCTGTGCGGCATTGAGTTTTGAGACGTCATAAGAGGCCTCGCCATCGTCATATTCAATCGTGCCACGGGTAATGGGCGCGGCCTTGAGTAACGCGCGGCCAAGGGTGGTTTTGCCAGAACCGGATTCGCCCACAAGGCCGAAAAAACTGCCCTTTTCAATGTCGATATTAACGCCTTCAGTTGCCTTCACCACGGGCTTGGGACCAAACAAGCCACCGCCAGACAAGGGGTAATGCACAGACAGATCACGGGCTTTGATCAGAATATCATTGCTCATGAGGCTGCTCCTTTATTGTGCAGGTGGCAGGCGGCAGAGTGGCCGTCAGAAATTGAGAAGAAATCGGGGGGGTGCGCCATGCAGATATCGCCAACCTTCTCAGAACAACGGGTGTTGAACACGCAACCAGGGGGGCGTTCCAGTGGTGAGGGAATATCGCCAGGGATCGCTTGCAGCGGGGTGTCCAGATCATCAAGCGAAGGCAAAGCCGCCAGCAGACCACGGGTATAAGGGTGCGCCGGATTGCGGATCACGTCACGCACTGTGCCCTTCTCGATGATACGCCCCAGATACATCACTGCCACCGTATCGGCAGTTTGGGCAATCACGCCCAGATCGTGGGTGATGAAAACAATGCCCATACCAAATTCTGTCACCAGATCCTTCATCAGGTCAATCACCTGCGCCTGAATGGTCACATCCAGCGCCGTCGTGGGTTCATCCGCGATCAGCAGCTTGGGTTTGGTCGATAGTGCCATGGCGATCATGGCGCGTTGACGCATACCGCCTGACAGCTCAAACGCATATTGCCCGAAACGGGTGCCAGCGTCGGAAATGCCGACACGGTTCAGCATCTCGATTGACAGCTCTTTGCTTTGTTTTGCATTCATGCTGCTGTGGATCATCAGCTGTTCGACCATCTGGTCGCCAATGGTGATTGCGGGGGCGAAACTGGCCATAGGTTCCTGAAAGATCAGGGAAATCGCGCCACCGCGCACCACTTTCAGTTCTTTGGGCTTGCTCAGCGACATGATGTCGACCGTGCCATCCTCCAGATGCAGTTTGATATTGGTTTTGTCGCCGTAATGGGCATTTGAAGCATTCAGTTTCATCACCGACTTGGCGGTCACGGATTTCCCCGAACCACTCTCACCGACAAGCCCCATAACCTCGCCCGCCTCAAGCGTGAAAGACACATCATCAACTGCGGTGATCCGTCCCTCGTCTGTATCGAATTGCAGGGTCAGGTTTTCTACATCAAGAAGGCGCGCCATTAATGGGAATCCGAATAAGGGTCAGCCGCGTCGCGTAATCCGTCACCGACGAACACGAAAGCCAACACAAGTACAATGAAAAAGATGACCGGAATGAAATACCATTGGTAGTTCAACAGCACATCTGCGCTGGTGACGTTCTGCAACATCACCCCGAGCGAGTTAACGGGGTCTTTCAGCCCCAACCCGATGAAGGAGAGAGCGGTTTCAGACAGCACCATATAGGGGAAGGAAATCACCAGATCGACGATGATATAGCTGGTAAAGCTGGGCAGCAAATGCCGCTTGATCACATGGGTAGGGGAGGCGCCGCAGAGCTGTGCAGCCAGCACGTATTCCTGATTGCGTTCGGTCAACAGATGGGTGCGGATACGGCGCGCCAATGTGGGCCAACCAATCAGGCCCAGCACCATCGAGATGAAAAGAAAGCGGGCCTCGGCACTCCAAGTGTCTGGAATAAATGCAGCCAGTGCCATGAACAGCGGGATACTGGGGATCGTTCGTACCGTGTCGGTGATCATTTGCAGGCCCGAGTCGATCCAGCCGCCGTAATACCCCGCGATACCACCGATGGCCAAAGCCATCACAAAGGCAATGAAAACGCCGATGGTCCCCACAGCCATAGAAGTTTTGATCGCCGCAAGCGTGCGCGAGTAGATGTCTTTGCCGGTGGAATCCGTGCCAAAGATATGGATCATACCCTTGTCAGTGCCAAATAGGTGGGTTTCGAACTGGACGCCCTTGAATTTAAAATCCAGCGCCTTGCCGGGCAGATTGATTTCGAAATCCAGATGGCTGTATTTCGCCCCTTTAACAAAGAAGTGGACGTAGCGGCGGGATTCGAGATCGGTTTTTACCGTAGTCACCCAGCGAAAATTGGTCTTGATCGAACGGGTGCGTTCTTGGGTGTAAACAAAGGGTCGCAGGGAACAGCCGTTATCATCGCAAAAGCTGGGGATTTGGGGCGCGCCGTTCAGGTATTCCTTATCGCGGCCTGAAATCGTCGCGTCATAGGGGGTCAGGAAAGGCGCGAAGATGCCGGACATGATCAGGATAATCAGGACCCAGCCCCCCACCAGCGCCGATTTGTTGCGTTTGAAGCGTTGCCAGATCAACTGCCCTTGCGAGGCAGTGAAATAGGCTTCTTTCAATTTTTGGTCGACGTTTGCTGTATCAGTCATGTCACTTATCCTACAATACTGCGGCGAACGCGTGGGTCGGTGAGTGCCAGAATGATGTCGGTTACAAAGTTGATTGCAACGATACTGGCCGTCAGCAAGAAGATAATTGCCCCGGCAAGCTGTTGATCATTGGAACGGGCAAGCGCTTCGATCAGCAGGGAGCCTGCTTCTGTCAAGGTCAGGATCAGCGCCACGACAGGGAGCTCGTTAAAGATACGGTTCAAATCGAAGCCCAGCGAGTTGATGATCGGGCTAAGCGCATGGCGCGCCGGATAACGCATCAGCAATCGAGAGCCGGAAACCCCACGTGCCTCGGCCGCTGTCACATACAGCTTGCCGATTTCATCCGACATCAAGGCACGCACGGTTTGGATGGCGAAAGCGGTGGCGGACCAACCCAGAATAAAGATCGGTAGCCATGCATGTCCGAGGAAATCCATCACCTTAGCATAATCCCAGGGGGCATCTCGGAATTCCTTTGAGAATAGCCCAGTAAGACTGTCACCAAACATGATCGTCGAAAACAGCATGATCATCAGCGCCAGCAAGAAGTTTGGTAGCGCCAGCCCCAGATAACTGACCAGGCGCAGAGAGTTATTCAGCACAGCGTTTTTGGATGTGGCGGCCAGAATGCCCACGGGAATGGCGATGGCATAGGCCAGCACCAAGGCAGCAAGACAGAGGCCAAGGCTGAGCCAGTATTTCTGGCCGAGGAGTTGGCTGATGTTCAGGCGCAAAATACAGCTGTCACCGTATTCTCCTTGGAAAGCATTGATGATCCAAGAGCCCCAGCGTTGGATATATGGCTGATCAAGGCCCAATCGCACCCGCTCTGCCTGAATGTCGGCAGGGGTGATCACAGCACCCTGAGAGTTCTTGAAAGCCAGATAGCGCTCTGCGCAATCCCCCGGCACTAACTCCATCAAGGTGAAAACGATAAATGAAACAAGAATGAGCGTTAAAACAGCCAGCGTTGCACGCACAACAACAAATTTAGAAAACTGTAGCATCGTTTTACCGGCGCCTCCCCAGAATGCAGCTTTTAGCCATTCGGCCTTATTCGTGAATCGCGGGCAAGGTTAGCCTGCCCGCGATTATCATTAGGTCAAACGACCTGTTACATTAGTCCAGATACCACTGGGTCGCCCGGTAAGGGTATGTCCGATAGTAAGCATATGACTGGGTCTGGAACTCGGTGAAGTTCTTCAGTGCATTGCTGTGATAGATCGGTGCAACCGCTTTCACAGTACCGATGAACAACAGGCTATCGACCATGGTTTTCACCATACGCGCACCGATTTCGTTTGATTCGTCAGAGCCAGCGATAGCAGATTGGAATGCGTTGATGTCATCCATCATGTCATAGACATACTGCGGAGGTTTCACGCCGGATTTGCCGTCAGTATCAACATATTCACCCCAAAGCATTGCGGAGCGCAGGTTGAAGTAGTTGTCAAACGGTGGCTGGAACAGCTCTGATACACCCAAGATAACAGCGAGTGGCTGACCTTTGGCGTACATTGTCACGTCCAGCTGGTTTGCAGACATGGCAGAGCGGAATTCATCCGTTGTCACCTCTTTAACTGTGCTATCAATGCCAACATCTTTCCAGTTTTGGCCAACTAATTCGACCAGTTTTACTGAAATGGCTTGAGTTGCTACCTGCATGTTCAACACAATCGGTTCGCCGTTTGGCATTTCGCGCATACCGTCGCCGTTGGTATCTTTCATGCCCATTTCATCCAGCAATTTATTTGCCAGATCAGCATCAAACTGCGCGTAGCTTTGCTCGACTTTTTCGCTTACAAAGCTCGGTGTTGGTGAAAATCCGGTGTATTGCTGCGGACGCCCCAAGCCGAAATAAACGACTTCGTTTATTTCGTCGCGGTTGATGGCAACAGACATCGCCTGACGGAACCGCAGATCACCGAAAACCTTACGTTTTTCCATGTTTTCCGAGGTCACGTTGAAAGCAAATGTTGCCAAAGCGATTTCTGGTTTCAGCTCAACAGTGAAGCCGCCTTTTTCTTGGCCTTCCAGCAACATTGGGGCAAAGTCGAGGTTTAACGCCTGTGATTTATAATCCACTTCGGAGTTGATCAGTTTCAGCAACCGAACTTCGCTTTCACCGACAAACAGTTCGTCTTGTTCGTTGATGTAAGGCAGCTGTTGGCCAGCAGTATCTACTTGGAAGAAATACGGATTGGCAACCAGATGGCGCCCTTCTGTGCTTTCCGCTATGATGATGTGGCTTTCCAGTGTTGGTACAGTGTGCGCAGGCAGGCCATCCAGCTTATCCATGCTGTTGAGCATTGGTGTCGCGGTATCCATCCAATCGGAGTTACCATAGTAAGCGGAGATTACGGCATAGCCGTTTTCATAACCGATTGCTTTGGCGTTGGCATCTGCATTTGCGTCAATTGACGGGTGGAACTGGCCCAAGAAATGCATCGGCTGGAAGCCCTGTGCATAGTGGTTTGCAAAGTGGGACAATAGGCCCGGCTTTGGCGCAGGCAGGTTGAACTGAACAGTGTTTTCGTCAACAACGACAACTTCCATCGGCTCGCCACCAACCAGAACATAGTCCTTGGTTTTTTCGCGGACTTTTTTATCCAGCGCAAGGTTGTCATACCAGAACTTCACATCACGAGCACCAAAAGGTGCGCCGTCCGACCATTTGTGGCCTTTGCGCAAGAAGAATGTCAGTTGGGTGAAATCGGAATTCCATTCCCAGCCTTTGGCAATGTTTGGTACGATGGTTGTCAGATCGTCTGAATAGCGCACGAGGTTAACATGGCGGACCGACATAAAATCGGAAGTGCCGGATTCAGTCGCGTTGGACAAGGCGTCGAACGTGCCGCCATATTTTCCGACGGAATCGTAAGGTGCCAGAATCAGCGGCTCGCTTGGTAAGCGGTCAGCCAATGATGGCAGTGGGCCGTTACCGATGATACGTGCGTTCAGCGCGTCAGAATCAGGATTGGCCGAGAATTCAATAGTGCAATTGCCAATGGACTGGATTTCAGCCAGTTCATATTGTTGCGGGAAAGCGCCAGCGCCTAGGCCCATACCGTCAGCGACGGTTACTGCTGGACACGAAGCTGCAGATGCTCCGCCTGCCAGTGCCAAAAATGCGACACTTGAATATAGCATTAATTTCATTGTTATTTCCTCTCTGTTGTTGCTCTGGAATCTATGGAGAGCTGTTTACCCAGCCCATTTGCTTTGTTTAAGTATCAGCAATGTGACACTTTTTGTTCCGGATTGCCTAGGATTGATCGCTCCTTGCAAGACCGCGGCGTTTAGCAAATTCACCGACATCATTTCGAAATTTCAAATCCGTGGCTTTATCGCGCCGGTTTGATTGAACAAGATTGGACAAGAGTCTTTGACCTGTCAATAAACTTTCATGTTTTGCCGCAATAATTCTGTTATAAAGTGTTTTGTGGATGATCTGAACCCGAGGCGCAGGTAAAATCGACCCTGACCTCCAATAAACCGATGCCTTTACGAGACAAAACCCAGATCAATTATTCAGACCGGAGCAGTAATCGCAATCAACCGAATGTCTGCGGGGTCCATATCCTGACCGCCGGCAACCAGAGCCACGGCAACGCCATCCAGATAAACGGTTGCACCGCTGTCATTCTCAAAATTCGTTGTTGTCACTTCGGGCGTTATCGGATCACCACTCTCATTGGTTTGTGGGATGTATTCGATTTGCAACGTGTCATCATCGGTGAAATCGCGGATGTTCACAGCCTCGTTGCCCAGTACAGCCTCGTCAACGATAAAGGTGTCAAAACCCTCGCCGCCATATGCCAGATCGCCTGTGCCAAGTGTGAAAATATCTTCGCCCCCACCGCCATAAAGCGTGTCGGTGCCATCGCCTTCTAGATCGGAACTGTCGCCTCTTGCGCCGTTTAGTATATCGTCGCCCTCGCCGCCAAACAGGAGGTCGTTACCCTCAGCACCCGAGAGCGTATCTACGCCTGCGTCACCAAACAGCACGTCATCACCTTCGCCGCCATCCAGTGTGTCAGTATCATCACCGCCAGTCAGGCTGTCCGCGCCAGTGCCCCCGATCAGGTTATCGAGACCTTCGCCGCCATTCAGTTCGTCGTCGCCATCACCGCCATCCAGTGTGTCATCACCGATATCCCCCCACCCCAGATCATCGCCATCCAAAAATGACAGGTCATCATTCCCCGCACCGCCTTGGGCGCGGTCATTGCCATCGGTGGCTGACAGTGAATCATCGCCCGCTTGCAGAAAATACGAATTGCCACTGTCGCCGCCGCTATCAATGTCGTCATCTCCGTCGGTACCGGTTACAGTTTCCGAATATACGTCGGCTTCTTCCTCGGTCGCAGTGCTCTCTTCTTCGTCATCATTTGCAGCGAAAGACAGGCCGAATACGCCCAGAAACAGCATTGCGTTAGCAATATTTGCCAGCATGAAAGTCAACATTGGTTTGCTCGTTTTTTGTTTTTGAACAGTTTGCCTCAGGGCGAAAACTGGTTTCAAAAAGTGTCAAAATTGAGCTAAATCTTAGGAGCTTCGGGGGTGATACTGTGCCAATAAAGCGCTTCCAGCTAACGCACCGGGGTCATAATCGCCCTGGGGTGGGTGCAATCACGGATTACATCCACGCCGCATTTGCGCGGTTTTAGATCACGGGTCAGGCACAGGCGGGCCTCTTGGATGTGGCCGGAATTGCAGGTGATGGTGATCTGGTTTTGCAGCAGTTTGGGATTGGCCTCCATGAAGGCCTGTTCCACGACCTTTGCAGGCAGCTTGATCGGGTTCTTCAGTTTGCGAAAAATCTGCGGGCGATTGATCTGCCCATAGGCTTGACGTGCCAGCCGATAATAACTCTCGGCGCTCAATCCGCTGCATGAGCCGTGTTTTTTCCACTGGTGCCACGCCAGACCGGAACTGCCCATGATATCGATCATCGCTGCCGTCATCGCGCGGCTGGGGGCGCGTTTTGAGGTGTGACAATACGCAGGCCAGCCCTTTTCCTGTTGCGGCCAAAGCCCGTGTAAAACCCAACCGTAATCATGGCGCGGGTTGCATTGGTCCTCGCCGCGCACATCACCTGTCAGGGCACACCAGTTCGGGGACCAGCTTAGTGACAGAACATAGTAATCAAAATATCCCGCCCGCTCGCCATCGGCCCAAACCGGATTGGCCAGCAGCAACAACAGGGCAAATATAGCACGCATGATTTGGTCTTTTCCTTTTGGCAATTCCAGTCTATATAGGCTGGGAATTCCCCCCCAACAAACGGAAATTCGCTTTACTTCGGTAAAGCAGCCGATTCTCGGCACGGGCGGGGTATATGCAAAGGACAAGGCAATGGCGCTCCCAATTATGGCAAAAGCCACCGCAGTTTGGCTGGTGGATAATACAACACTCAGCTTCAAGCAGATCGCGGATTTTTGCGGGTTGCACGAGCTGGAAGTCAACGGCATTGCAGATGGCGAGGTTGCGGTGGGGATCAAGGGGTTTGATCCAATTGCCAATAACCAGCTGACCACTGAGGAAATCAAGACAGCAGAGGCCAAGCCTTCCCACAAGCTGAAACTAAAGTTTTACGCCGCAGCCCAAGGCGAGCAGAAACGCCGTGGTCCACGCTATACGCCGCTGTCCAAACGTCAGGACCGCCCGGCATCTATCTTGTGGCTGGTGAAATTCCATCCCGAGCTGGCTGACAGCCAGATTTCCAAACTGGTTGGCACCACCAAGCCGACGATTCAGGCGCTGCGAGAGCGGACCCACTGGAATATCGCCAATATTCAGCCGATTGATCCGGTAGCGTTGGGTCTGTGTAAGCAAGGTGAGTTGGACGCTGCTGTTGCCAAAGCCGCCGCCAAGGCTGCGAAAAGTGGCGAGGTGATGTCTGATGAGGAGCGCCTGAAGCTGGTTTCCACCGAGCAGTCCCTGCACATGGAACCAGAACCAAGCCTGCCTTCAAATATGGGCGGGTTGGAGGATTTTATGCGCGTGGATACCCCCGACGAGGACAAGAAAGACGCCATTGTCGATGCGGAGAGCCTGTTCAACCTGCCCAAGGTTGGCGAAGAGGACGAAGACGACGAAAAATAGTTTTGGCAAATACCGGTTAGACAAAGGGCGCCACGTGCGCCCTTTTCTGTTTGCGACATTTGTGTCGGTTTTGGGTGCGATTAACGGGTTCAGCAAGTCTAGCTTGCTCAAAGGATGATTTGCATCCCGCCCCCAATCTACTGGAATCCCAATGTCTGCGTCTCAGACGGGCCAGAATGCCGCCCGTGGTATCAGTTTTGCAATCATCGCGGCGATCTGCTTTTCGCTCAATGATATGCTGATCAAGCTGCTCAGTGGCGGCTATCCGTTGCATGAGCTGGTATTTATACGTTCCGCCGTGGGCTTGACGCTGACCTTGGCAATTATCATGCCGCTGGAGGGGGGAATGGCCAATATGCGCACCAAACGCCCGGGCGCACATATTTTTCGCGGGCTTTGCGTCGTGGTGGCTAATTCCACCTTTTTTGCGGGGCTGGTGGCAATTCCACTGGCCACGGCGAGCGCGATTTTCTTTGTTGCGCCTCTGGTGATTACCTGTCTCTTATACACATCTGAC
>JAHRVG010000071.1 GCA_019090795.1 Paracoccaceae bacterium
ATAAGAGACAGCTGTAAGGGGGAATGGGGGGGAGGTCAAGGGGTTTGGGTGGAGGCGTTGGATTGTATGTGCTCTAATGCCAGCTTTGAACCCAAACAAGCATTGGTGGTCGCATAATCCCTGTCTCTGCGCTATTTAACACATCCCGATTGCCTGCCCCAGTTTATTTTGTGGTCCTGAATTTGAGGATATGCAGTAAACGGATCTTAAGGGTGGTGTTTATGGTCAAATTTTGACACTTAGGGTGCAATTACTCCACAGATTTCAGGATGTACAGAAAATGACCGACAAAAAAGACGAAGAAGCTTCGCCAAAGAAAACGATGAAACAACTTCTCGAAGAAAAAGCGCAACGTCAACCACACTACCTGTCTTTGAAAAACAAAGCTAAGCTACACAAGGGCAGTAACAAAGCCCCACGCCCTATAATTTGATACTGAAAAACCTGTACTCTCTTAAATAGGCGTTGCCGAAATAATCGAAAGAAAAGGGCGCGCACCCTTCGATTTCATAGTGGCACCTGGGCGAAGTGTTTGCCAGAATTAATGGCGAATGTATCAACGCCTGTCGAACACGAAGGTGAGCGTAGCATCAGAATGATAGCTTAGCCGCATTACCCCGCGATCCAAACATACCCACCCACAATCAACACCACCGGCCAAAACAATATCGCCAACCTAAACACCAAAAACACCACCAACCGCAAAATCCACTTCAAACAACTGTCCCCGGATTCAGCACGCCCTGCGGATCAAGCGCTGTCTTCACCGCGCGCATTGCAGCCAGCTTCACCGGATCACCATAACGTGCCAAGTCTGCGGTTTTCAACCGCCCTACCCCATGTTCCGCCGAAAACGAACCATCATAAGCTGCTACCAGATCGTAAATCGCCCGGCTCACGTCTGTTGCCAGATTTTTGAAATCCTGTTTAACTGCGCCTTTCGGGGCGTAGACATTGTAATGTAGGTTCCCGTCGCCAAGGTGGCCAAAGCAGTTCAGACGCAGATCACCGAACCCTGCAATCAACACCGCGCCCGCTGCGATAAATTCCGGCAAACGATGCGTGGGCACTGAAATATCATGTGAGGCAATGCCCCCGATTAGCGCATTCGCCAGTGGGATACTCTCGCGGACTTCCCAGAACGCTTTGCGCTGTGCTACGTTCTGGGCCAACAGGGCATCACTTGCCAGCCCAGCCTCAAACGCCTGCTCTAACACGTCCATCAACCGTGCCTCGATGTTTGCGCCCGTGCCACCGCCGACCTCGGTCAGCACCATCCATTCCGGCACCGGATCAAACGGCAATCGCACTTGCGGCATTGTTTCCTTAAGGAAGTCCAGTCCAGTTCGGTGGATCAGTTCAAACGCACTAACCAAGCCATCAAGGCTATCCTGCATCTGGCTCAGCAAATCTACCGCTGCCTGCGGCGTCTCCACTGCCAAAAACGCTGTTGTCACCTCTCGCGGTCTTGGGAATAGTTTGAGCGTCGCTGCGGTGATCACGCCCAGCGTGCCCTCGGAACCGATCATCAAATTACGCAGATCATAGCCCGTGTTATCCTTACGCAGCCGTTTTAGCCCCTGCATCACCGAGCCATCCGCCAAAACCACCTCTAGCCCCAGGCACAGATCGCGCATGTTGCCATAGCGCAGCACCTGCACACCACCTGCGTTGGTCGCCAGATTGCCGCCGATACGGCACGAACCCTCGGAGGCCAATGACAACGGAAACAGGCGATCGACTGCCACCGCCGCATCCTGCACATCCGCCAGAATTGCCCCCGCTTCGACAACCATCACGTTTCCCGCCACATCCAAATCGCGCACCGCGCTCATTCGCTCCAGCGACAGGATCAGCGGCGCGGGGCCGTCCTGCATCACCTGCCCGCCAACCAGCCCCGTTCCGCCGCAATACGGCACCACAGCCACCCGATTACGGTTGCAAATTGCCAGAATCCGGGAAACCTGTTCAACGTTGCGCGGTCGTGCCAGCAGCGCCGCATCGCGGGTAAACAACTTGCGCGGTTCCTCAAGATATGCCGCAGGTGCTGCGCAAAACAAATCCGCAGGCAATCCGGAAAACAATTCGATTTGCGCCGGATTAAACATCATCCCGCATCCGTCTTGCCACGGCGATCAAAGCGCAGGTTGGCATAGAGCACATGGGTGCGCCAGCGTCCGGCGATCTGTAGATAGCTCTGCGCCACGCCTTCATATTTAAAGCCGGTTTTTTCCAGCAAGCCCCTTGAAGCCGCATTTTCCGGCAATGTGGCCGCCTCAAGGCGGCTCAGATCAAGGGTGTTGAACGCATAATGCACTACCGCCGCCAGCGCATCGCTCATATAGCCCATACGCGCGAATTCCGGCCCGATCCAATAACCCAGCGTCCCCACCATCGCCGGGCCGCGGCGGATACTATCAAGCGTAATCGCCCCGAGCAAACGCTGATCGTGACGCCGAATAATGAACAGCGGCAGACCCTTGCCCGATTCAACGGTTTTGCGTGCCCAGAACACCCGATTGCTAAAGGCTTTCTTGGAAAAATGATCCGGCGACCAGTCCGGCTCCCATTGTTTCAGAAATTCCTTACCCTCTCGGCGCAGCGCAACCCAAGCATGGTGATCCGCCATCACCGGCATCCGCAGGGTCACATGCTCGGCCTCGATCAGAACTTTTGGGGGGCGTCTAAACATACCCATTTACCAGCGTTTCAGGGCGTCTTCATCCGCCTCTTTGGCATCCACCCATTCAGCGCCTTCCAGCCCGTGCTCCTTCTTCCAGAAAGGGGCGCGGGATTTTAGGAAATCCATCAAGAAATCAGCCGATTCAAAGGCAGCCTTGCGGTGCTTGCTGGCGGTTGCCACCATCATGATCTGCTGGCCTGGTTCAAGGCGTCCATAGCGGTGGATGATCAGGCTGGCGTCCAAATCCCAGCGGGCAATCGCCTCGGCCTCGATCTTCTCCAAGGCGCTTTGTGTCATCGCTGGATAGTGTTCCAACTCCAACGCCTCCAGATCGCCCGTCACATCGCGCACAAGGCCGGTAAAGCTGACCAGCGCGCCGATATCAACGCGATCCGAAGTCAGTTTTGCCAGTTCCTCACCGACATTAAAATCTGTCTCTTGCACACGAACCGACACCGATCACCCCCCCGTCATTGGTGGGAAAAACGCGATCTCGCGGGTCTCGCCCAGCGGCGTATCAAGCGCCACCAGCGCCTGATCCAGCGCCACCCGCACCACCGACATATCAACAAAAGCCGCAGCATAGCGTTCTTCTCGTGCCACCAGTTCGGCCACCAGATCGGCCACCGTCAGCGCCTCGGTTTCCACTGTTTCCTTGGGCACCCCAATGCGTTCGCGCACCCAAGCGAAATAAACAACCTGTATCTTCATTCCGCTGGCTCCTTAAGATATGGCAAGGCCTTGACGAAATAATCCAACCCCGTCACCAGCGTCAGGATCGCCGCCAACCACAACAAGGCCAATCCACCAATCCAGGCACCCTGCGCCATGAACCACAGGTAATTCAGCTTGTGTATATCCTCAATCTCTCCGGCGAAAATACCGGCGATGATCTGTTCATCCATGCCATAGGAACGCATGAAAAAATAATGCTCGAAAATACCCTGCGCAAACAGCACCGCAATCGCAACCATCTGCGCCGTGGTTTTCCATTTTGCCAGCTTGGTCACTTGCAATTTGCCTGCGTTATTGCCCAAAAACTCGCGCAAGCCCGACACAAACACCTCGCGAAACAAGATCAGTGTGGCGGGCAACAGCACCCAAGGGTCCAACCCTGACACACCAGTGATCACCAAGAGCGCAATCACCACCATCGCCTTGTCGGCAATCGGATCCAGCATCCGGCCAAAGTTGCTCTCCTGCTTCCACAGGCGCGCCAGATAGCCGTCGAAGAAATCGGTCACCGCTGCGCCGACAAACAGCACCAGCGCAAACCAGTCGGCCCAGGGACGGGCAAAATAGAGAAACATGATCGCAACCCCAGGGGCTGCGATCAGCCGCAGGATTGTCAGGATGTTAGGTAAATTCCAGCGCATTCAAGTCTCTTTATTCATCGTTTAAACACCCACCTACCCGATCCTTTAGCCCTTGTCATGAAAGAAGTCGTATATCACCTGCGCCAAAGCGTCGGAAATACCGTCAACGGCTTTGAGGTCTACCAACCCCGCACGGCTGGCCGCCTTGGCCGAGCCGAAATGGGCCAGCAACGCGCGCTTGCGCCCTGCCCCCACGCCCGGCACCTCGTCCAGCGGGTTGGCAAAGGTCGCCTTCTTGCGTTTGGCACGGTGGGTGCCGATGGCAAAACGATGCGCCTCGTCCCTCAGGCGTTGGACAAAATACAGCACCGGATCATTAAAAGGCAAAGCAAACGCCCTCTTGCCGGGGCGGTAAAATTCCTCTTTGCCCGCATCGCGGTCGGTCCCCTTGGCCACGCCAATGTAGGGTATATCTGAAACGCCCAGTTCTTCCATGATCTGACGCACGGCGGAAATCTGCCCAGCCCCGCCGTCAATCAACAACAAATCGGGCCAGTTTTCACTTTTGCGTTCGGGGTCTTCTTTCAGCAGGCGTTTGAGGCGCCGCGTCAGCACCTCTTTCATCATGCCAAAATCATCGCCCGGCGTAATGTCATCCGATTTGATGTTGAACTTACGATAGCTCGATTTCATGAAACCGTCTGGTCCGGCCACAATCATCGCCCCTACCGCGTGGCTGCCCTGAATATGCGAGTTGTCGTAAACCTCGATCCGTTTGGGCACCGCTTTCAGCCCGAAGGCCGCAGCCGTCCCCTCTAGCAGACGGGCTTGCGAGGCGGATTCCGCCAAACGCCGCGCCAGCGATTCCCGTGCGTTGCGTTCGGCACCGACAACCAGCTCCTTGCGCTCACCGCGCTGTGGGATCAACAACTGTACCTTGCGCCCCAATTTGGCGCTCAGTGCCTCGTCCATCAGATCGCGATTCTCAATATCATGCGACAACAGCAGCAAGGGCGGCGGTTGTTTATTATCATAAAACTGGCCAATGAAACCTTCCAACACCTCCGCCGCCCCTGCCCCCGATCCCGTTCGCGGGAAATAGGCGCGGTTGCCCCAGTTTTGATGCGCGCGAATAAAAAACACCTGAACACAGGCCTGCCCGCCCTCGATGTGCAGGGCGATCACATCGGCCTCCTGCACCGTGCGCGGGTTAATACCTTGAGTCGATTGCACTTGCGTCAGCGCGTTGATCCGGTCACGCAACGCCCCGGCCCGTTCGTATTCCATCGCTGCACTGGCGGCGTTCATCTGCTTGGCCAAGTTGGCCTGAACCTCAGAGGATTGCCCCTTTAGAAAGCGGCTCGCATCCGCCACCAGCTCCGCATAATCCTGCACGCTCACCTTGCCGACGCAGGGCGCACAACAGCGCGCGATCTGGTGTTGCAGACAGGGGCGCGTGCGGGTTGCGAAATCCGCATCAGTGCAATCGCGCAGCAAAAACACCCGCTGCAACTGGTTCAGCGTGCGGTTCACCGCCCCAGCAGAGGCAAAAGGCCCGAAGTATTCCCCCGCCTCTGACCGCCGTCCGCGATGCTTTTTAATCTGCGGAAATTCAACCCCTTTGGTCAGCAAAATATGGGGAAAGCTTTTGTCATCCCGCAGCAGCACATTGTAACGCGGCTTGAGCTGCTTGATCAGGTTTTGCTCCAGCAACAGCGCCTCGGTTTCCGTACGCGTGGTCAGAAACATCATCGAAGCGGTGGCCGCAATCATCCGGCCGATACGCGCGGTATGGCCCGTAAGCCGCGAATAAGAACTCACCCGCTTGCGCAGGTTGCGCGCCTTGCCCACGTATAAAACCTCGCCCTGCACCCCCAGCATCCGATAGACACCGGGGCTGCCGTCGATGGTTTTCAAATAGCCCGCAATTACCTCGTGGCCGGTTGGCACATCGGGTGATCCGTCGCCCGTGCCTTCCTCGATGATTTTGCCGTGCTGTCTGTTATGGGCCATAAGCGATAGTTTGCCTGATTCTGTCGGGGGCTGCACTGAATTCCTTCACAACTCAAGAATTATTCTATCCCCGAAATCTGTGGATAAGTCTGCGGATAATTATTGGGGGTTCCGGTTTTTTCCTTTGTTTTGACTGATTTCCGCGATTTGCCTGTTTTTTAAGCACCAAGTCAAGTCTTTGCTTTTAAACAAATTTTCCGTACTTCCGATACAGGACGTTGAAAACGTTCAATAATTTGTAACGGGTTTGTAAACGAAAGCCTGCGGTGGACAAACTAACCTAGGGACAGCTCTACCCTGCCTTGTTTTTATGTCAAGTAACACCCTGAATATCGGGGGTATTCCAACCCAGATGTTGGCCGCCATCCACACAAATCAATTGACCTGTGACCGATGGTGCATCCAGGAAAAAGCCCATTGCCCCAACAATATCGGCCGGATTAGACCCCCGTTGCAGGATTGTATTGCGGCGTTGGTGGGCAAAATGGGCATCAGACTGGCAGTCCCCGATCAATGTCGGCCCCGGCCCGATCGCATTTACTCGGATACGTGGTGCCAGCGCACGGGCGGCGGTTTGTGTCAGGGTCCAGAGGCCGGATTTTGCCAGCGTATAGGTCATGAATTCCGGCGTCAGTTTTCGCAGGCGCTGATCCACCATGTTGATCACGCAGCCGGTTGCAAGGGCCTCTCCCGCCGCATCCGTTGCCGCCTCTGCCGCCTGATCCGCAAACGCCTGCATCAGCACAAACGGCGCGCGTAGGTTGCTGTCGAAATGGCGATCCCAGCTTTCCTGTGTTGCGGTTTCCAGCCGGTCATATTCAAACACCGACGCGTTGTTGATCAAGACATCCAGTGGCTTATCCAGTGCCGCGGCGGCCGCCGGAACCAGTCCGGCCATATCACCCTCCACCAGCAAATCCGCCCGCAGGGCCACCGCGTTGACACCTAGCGCCTTGAGGTCTGCGACCGTCCCGGCTGCCGCCTCTGCACTGCTGGCGAAATGCACAGCCACATCAGCGCCGCGTTCCGCCAAAGCAAGCGCCATCGCCCGCCCCAAACGCCGTGCACCGCCTGTTACCAGAGCCGCCCCATAGGTCATCCCTGACCCTTGGTGCAAATGCAATCATCGCCCGCCACGTTATAGCGCCCGCACTTGGTGCATTTCACTGCCGTTTGCACCTTTTTGCGAGATTTCATCTTGGGCATTTTAGGAAAACGCAGCTTGCCAAACATTCCCAGCACAAGAATGAAAATCAGAAACAGTGTGATTATTTTGACCATGATCTATAACCCGTAACGCGACCACAAAGCGCGGTCCTCGATCCCTGCGAGCACATCCCCAGCGCTGCCAATCCCGAGCCGCTGGAACAAAGACCGACGTTGCCCGTGTAGCACCAGATTAACCTTGTCGCCAAACATCTCTTTCATTTTGGGCACCATATGCGCCACACCATCCGCCAGCCCCACATCAATGGCATCCTGTCCGACCCAGATTTCGCCGGTAAACAAATCCCGATCCGCCAGCTTACCCGCGCGCCGAGCGGTGATTTGCTGTTTGAAATTTTTGTGAATGACCAGTTGCAGCGCTTTGAGGCGTTCCACTTCCTCGGGCTTTTCGGGGCGAAACGGGTCCATCAGGCTCTTGTTCTCGCCAGCCGTGTGCACGCGGCGTTCAATCCCCTGTTTTTCCAAAAGTTCGTGAAACCCAAATGAGGCGGAGATCACCCCAATGGAACCGACAATCGAACTGGCATCAACGTAAATCTGGTCTGCCGCAGAGGCCAGCCAATAGCCCCCCGATGCCGCCACATCCTCACAAAATGCATAAACCGGCACCTTGGTTTCCGTTGACAATCGCCGGATACGCGCGCCAATCAAGGACGATTGCACCGGTGAACCACCGGGGGAGTTAATCACCAAAGCCACCGCCTTGGGTTTGCCCTTGCGAAAGGCCCGCTCCAGCAGCGTTGCAAGACCTGCATCATTCAAGGGGTTGCTGGCAAACACGCCGCCAGAGGCAATCACCCCGGACAGACGGACAACAGAAACAGTGGGGCGGGACCGCAGACGGTTAAGAATACTTTGCATGGGTTTCATTTAAGTCTGATTGGCGCATGGGGCAAGGGGCCGCTTGCGAATAGAATAAAGGGTGCGTAAGTTGCGCGCCATGAAACCCTTCCTGATCCTGCAACTGCGCCCTGAAATCCAAGCCTCGGATGACGAATATCAGGCCTTCCTGCGCAAAGGTGGCCTGCAAGCCGATCAAACCCATCGCATCCGACTGGACCAGCAGGAAATTCCTGCAAATCTGGATTTAAACACCTATTCCGGCGTGATCGTGGGCGGTGGTCCGGGTTGCGTCAGTGACAGCCCTGCCGAAAAATCAGCACAAGAAGCCCAGATCGAGGCCGCCTGTCTGGGCTTGATGCCGGAAATCACCGAGCGCGACATTCCGTTTCTGGGCTGTTGTTACGGTATTGGTATTCTGGCGCATCATCTGGGCGCGGTGGTCAGCAAGGATAACTACTTTGAGGACGTGGGCGCGGTGCTGTGCCGCCAAGAAGCAGATGATCCCCTGCTCGCAGGCCTGCCACAAGAATTCCAAGCCTTTGTCGGCCACAAGGAGGCCGCCCAACACCTGCCCAAGAACTGCACCCATCTGGTGTCTTCGCCAACCTGCCCGATGCAGATGATCCGTTACAAACAAAACGTTTACGCCACCCAGTTTCACCCCGAGGCCGATAGCGCCGGTTTCGAGCTGCGCATCCGGCTCTACAAAGACAAGGGCTACTTTGCCCCCGAAGACGCCGACCGCCTGATTGCCATGTGCCAGGCTGCAGATGTGCATGCGCCGGAACTGTTGCTGCGAAATTTTGTGGCCCGCTATGGGTAGCGCACGGCGGGATTACCAAAATTTAGCAGCTTTGCCGGTATAACCCTAGCGATATCAAAACTGTTCAAGGTTCCAACAACGCCGACTAACATCCGGCAGGAGCCGCCAACACATCAAAGATCGACAGATGCAGGGTTTGCGCCCTGAATGGCACGAACACCGAAGACGGGCCCGTTTTTCACCCTACTGACCGGGAAATACCCCCCTGCCAGTACTTTGTTGCGCAGGGCGCGTTTGGGGTTGGCCTGTTAGCGCAAGCTTACTGCACCAGTAACCGTTGATCTTCAAAACCCGCTATTTGCCTCTGCACGATCTGGCCTACGGGCTGATCGCTGCCAAACGCCACCTCGGTAAAACCCTCGGTGCGACCCATGCGCGGATTTTCCATCAGCACGTTATGCTGTTGCCCGACCTGTGCTGCCAGATGTGCCTGCACCCGCGCGGCCCCGGCGGCTCGCAAGCGCCCTGCCCGTTCTTTAATCACCGAGCGATCCAACTGAGGGATACGCGCGGCGGGGGTTCCGCTTCGTGGTGAAAACGGGAAAACATGCAGCCAAGTGAGGTCGCACTCCTCAACCAGTTTCAGGGAGTTCTGGAACATCTCTTCAGTTTCCGTCGGAAAACCCGCGATGATGTCTGCACCGTAAATAATATCGGGACGCGCGGCGCGCATGGCATTGCAAAAGGCGATGGCCTCCTCTCGCGAGTGGCGCCGTTTCATGCGTTTGAGGATCATGTTATCGCCCGCTTGCAACGATAAATGCAAATGCGGCATCAGGCGATGTTCCGAGGCGATGGCGTCAATCAATGCCGGATCGGCCTCGACCGAATCAATTGAGGAAATCCGCAAGCGTGGCAGGTCCGGCACCAGCCGCAAAATACGCTGCACCAGATCACCAAGTTTTGGCGTAGCAGGTAAATCCGCCCCCCAACTGGTGATGTCGACGCCGGTGAGAACCACCTCATTGAAGCCTTTACCGACCAGGCGTTTGATCTGCTCCACCACAAGCCCTGCGCCAACTGAACGCGAATTGCCGCGCCCAAACGGAATAATGCAGAAGGTACAGCGATGGTCACAGCCATTTTGCACCTGCACATAAGCACGCGAACGGGTGCCAAATCCGTCAATCAAATGGGAGGCAGTTTCACGCACTGACATGATGTCATCAACAAGAATTTTTTCGGTTGCGCCCAGAAAGTCAGGTCCTTTGACAAGATTGTTCCACGTCTCCGCTTGCATTTTTTCCGAGTTGCCGATCACCAGATCAACCTCGGCCATATCAGCAAATGTGCGGGGTTCAGTCTGCGCCGCACACCCCGTCACGATGATCTGAGCATCCGGATTTTCACGCCGCAAACGGCGGATTTGCTGCTTGGAGGAACGCACCGCCTCGCCCGTTACCGCGCAGGTATTGATCACAACAGCATTTTCCAACCCGGCAGTCGTGCCTAAATCTTTCATAGCCTCGGATTCATAGGCGTTCAGGCGACAGCCCATATTGGCAAAAATCGGTGGCGATTTCATCTTATCTGATCCAGAAATTCAGCACTTAGCGTACCAGAAAACACAAGCGTTGCTGGGCCGGTCATCCAGACGCCATCGCTGCGCCAGTCAATCGTCAGGTTACCCCCATCCAGGCGCACCTCAACCTTGCGATCCGTCAGCCCCTTGCGGTGCGCCACCACCACCGCGGCACAGGCCCCGGAACCACAAGCCAGCGTGATAATACTGCCCCGCTCCCAAACCCGCATACGGATGGTTTCACGATCAAGTATCTGAATAAATTCGACATTCGTGCGTTCAGGAAAAAGCGGATCAGACTCGTAGCACGCACCAAGTGAAGCCAGATCAACCGCCTCCACATCCTCGACCACAAACACACAATGGGGGTTTCCCATCCCCGCCGCACCGGGGGAGCCCTCAATCGGCAAGTTGATCAAATCCACATCCCGCGCCAGCGGTATATCGCGCCAATCAAGCTGCGGCTGCCCCATGTTAACAGAAAACAACCCGTTCCCCGCGCGCTGAACCGGCAGCAATCCGCGCTCGGTGCGCAAACTCACCGCATCCTTGCCGCTTTCCTCCAGCAGCAGCCGCCCAATACAACGGCTGGCATTGCCACATGCCCCCGCCGTTGATCCGTCCGAATTCCAGAAAGCCACGTCTACATCCGCCTGATCAGAGGTCGTCAACACCGCCAACTGATCAAACCCCACGCCAAAATAACGATGCCCGATCGCCCGCGCCAAATCCGCACCAACAGGATTCGCCACGCCCCGCGCATCAATGATCACAAAGTCATTGCCCAGCCCGTGCATCTTGAGAAATGGCATCCCGCCACTATGTTTAATCGTCGTATTCATGAGCTTGCTATACCTCAGCACCAACAATCATTCCAGACCCACAATTTTTGTCAGTTTTTGTCTTGACCCTATGTGAAACGCAGCCTAATACGCCCCCACAGTGAGGGCCCTTAGCTCAGTTGGTAGAGCAACTGACTTTTAATCAGTAGGTCGATGGTTCGAATCCATCAGGGCTCACCACTGTTTTCAATGACTTAGTGGAAGATATCGAATCCCCTCGTCTCCTCGGGTGAGCATGATTGCGATGGTTCTACGGATTTCTCCCTACCTGCAACATTTCTTGCAGGAAGATGTTGGCTTCCGTACGGGGAACCCACTTAATCTGACAGCAAGATGCTCGAAAACTAGCCGCCGCCCTCTTCAACGTATCATTTCCTTTGCCCACTTTCGCGATACAAAATGCAATCAGTGAATTTGCCATAGCCCACGCGCCATTGTCACCGCCGCCAAATAACACATCTATGTTCGTTTCCAGCAGGCCCATCTGGCTTACTATCTGCGCTCTGGCACCAAAAGGATTGCCAATACCGGCAAAAGGCAAAGCCTCCTTTAATTTTGCCTGCGTAGATTCGGATAAAGCGACTACATCCATACGCCGAAACGGCGAAAAGCGCCCATTCCCTGTGCTCTTACGGTCTTTTCTTAGTTGTTTTTGGCCCTTGAGGCATATTGCAACAGCCGTTGGCAGGCATTTGTCTGTAGGCTTGTATAGTAACCGATTTTCAACCCATCCCCTAGTAATTTTACGCTGGGTGGATTCTCGGAATTGTGTTTTCCAGCACCGGAATGCCCAGAATCAGATAAAGGCTGGACAGGACAAAAGTAAAACTCTTTACTATTGAAAATACAAGATAAAAGGATTTTCAAAATGGAGAGTCTAGAGTCACTTGGTGACAAGAACGTATGTGGTTCAACTCTTGGAAACAGGTATGATTGGGCACTCTCTTTTGGCCTGCAGAGGGCGATATTATGAGTGGCATTGCTATGGTCACAGGTGCCAGCCGCAATATTGGCCGCGCGATAGCTTTGGCGCTGGCAGCGGATGGGTATACGGTTGCCTGCTTTGGGCGCGATAAAAGCGCGCTACAGGAAACAGCCAAACTCATTTCGGATGCTGGGGGCGCGGCCTCGGTGCATGTCGGAGATGTCAGCTCAGACACTGCATTAACGGATTTTGTGGCCGCTGTGAAAAAACTACACGGCGGCATCAATATCGTGGTTAACAATGCCGGTACCATGCATGAGGCACCGAGTAGTGATGTAGCGCCCGATAAGTTCCGCCAGATACTCGATGTGAACCTTGTGGCCTGCTATACACTCGCCCGCGCCGCCCATGCCGAGCTGCGTGAAAGTAAAGGCGTGGTGGTGAATATCGGCTCGATGTTTGCCAGCCTTGGTGTTGCAAATGCAGCCTCTTACTGCGCCTCAAAGGCCGGATTGGAGGGGCTGACAAGAGCATTGGCCGCAGAATGGGCGCGCGATGGTGTGCGCGTTGTGACAGTCGCGCCGGGCTATGTGCTCAGCGATATTTCACGCGACATTCTGGAAAACCCCGAGATGGCCAAACGGGTTGTGTCGCGCATCCCGATGCGCCGCTATGCACAACCCTCGGAGGTTGGCGATGTGGTTGCTTTTCTGGTCTCGCCCAAAGCCTCCTTTATGACCGGCGAAACGGTCGTCGTTGACGGTGGTCAACGGATGGCGGTGTGATATGACAGCACCCGACAGAATTGACGCGGTTTTCGCACAGGCTGCACGGGAAACGCCAGATCATACGCACCTTGTCCTGCCCGATGGGCGCAATGTCAGCTATGGGCAATCCTACGCCCGCGCTGCCCGCCTTGCCGGTGCCTTTCGCGCAGCCGGTATAATTGAGGGCGACCGGGTGGCCTGTTTCCTACGAAACTCCCCTGAAATCGTCGAGTTTTTCATCGCTTGCGGCATTGCCAATTTGGTTGGCGTCGCCATCAACGGCATGAGCATGGCCCGCGAGGTCGAGCGGATATTCAACGATTGCAGCCCCGCTGGGATCGTGGCGGAACACCAATTTCTGGAACAGATACCCACCTGTGCCGCCCTTGATGCGATGCATCTGCGCATTGCAACCGATATGGAAAACCCACCGGGTGGTTGGCACGCGTATGAGGCCGTTTTGGCGGGTTCCGATCCGGCGGATCGGGCTGCGAATGCAACGGGTGCTGATCCGGCGATGATGATTTACAGCTCTGGTACCACCGGCGCACCCAAGGGAATTTTACTCAGCCATGGCGCTTTGGTCGAGGACGCACGCATGACCACGGGCGTGTTGCAAATGTCCGCGCAAGACCGCTTTATGACGGTCCTGCCAATGTTCAGCAGCTTTGGTTTTGCCTTTGATTTCCTACAAGTCGGGTTGTTGCGAGCCTCGGTTGTGATCTTGGAACAGTTTGAAGAACGCAAGGCGGTGGAACTGATTGCCCGTCATAGGGTAACATTTTTGGCAGCCGTTCCTACCATGCTGGCCCGGATGTTTGACACTACCACCATCGGTGATCTCGATATTTCCAGCATGCGCCTGATTGATGTGGGCGGAGGGCCGGTCTCGCCGCGCCTAAAGCTGATGTTGGCCGATGATTTTGGCACCGAAGTGGTAGAAAGCTATGGTCTGACCGAGATTTCGCCAGTGGCCAGCGTGCAAATCCCCGGTCGGGATAATCCGCTGGGGTCTTGCGGTCCGGTGCTGCCGGGCATCGAATGTCGAGTGGTGGGGTTTGATGGCAAAGTGGTAGGGCAAAACGAGCCGGACGAATTGCAGTTTCGCAGCCCTACGGTGATGCTCGGTTACTGGAACCAGCCCGAACTGACCGCGCAGACCCTAAAGGATGGATGGCTGCGCACCGGTGATTTGGGGCAGATCGACGAACAGGGCCACATCCACATTCTGGATCGCACCAAGGATATGATCGTTTCCAACGGCTTTAACGTCTACCCCAAAGAGGTCGAGAATGTGATTGCCGAAATATCCGGCGTGCAATCTGTTGCCGTTGTCGGAGTAAATGACGAAATCGCGGGCGAGCAGATTTGTGCCTTTGTCATTGTTAAGTCAGGAGAAAACCTCAGCGAAGATACGGTTTTGCGCTACTGCGCCGAAAACCTCTCGCACTATAAACGGCCCAAGGAAATACGGTTCCTTGCGGAATTACCGCTGACGGGATCGGGCAAAATCCGTCGGGTCCAGCTGCGGGAAATGCTGGGTGCAGACAGAGAAAATTCAGACAAAACGAAAGCAACAAAATGAGTGCAGACAAATATCAGCTGACCGACGATCAACGGGAGTTTCAGCAAAGCGTGCAGCGGTTTTGCGTTGAGCGCATCACCCCGCGTGCCGCTGAAATTGACGCAACCGGCGTTTTTCCCGCCGATCTGTTTGACGAAATGGGCGCTTTGGGCTTCATGGGCGCGCCCTATTCCGAAGAATGGGGCGGGGCTGGTTGTGATGCGGTAATGGTTTGCCTGCTGCTCGAAGAGGTTTCGCGCGCCTCCGGCGCCGTTGGCAGTTCTTTGAACGCCCACATCAGCCTCGCCTCCTCGGTGATTGCCAATCACGGATCGACTGCGCAAAAAGAACGCTATTTGCGTGAAATGACCTCGGGGCGCAAAATCGGGGCCTTTGGCCTGACCGAACCATCGGGCGGATCGGATGCAGCGGCGTGCAAAACACGGGCGGTCAAGAAAGGTGATGTCTGGGTTTTGAACGGGGTAAAACAGTTCATCACCAACAGCCCTGTTGCCGATATTTTTGTGGTCACCGCACGCACGGCGGACGGTGCAGGTTCCGCCGGTGTCTCTGCCTTTATCCTTGAAAAAGGCATGAAGGGCTTGTCGGTTGGCCCGCAAGATAACAAGATGGGCGTGAATGGCTCGCCCACCGCGCAGGTGTTTCTGGACGATGTGGAAATCCCTACCGAAAACATTATCGGTGAAGAGGGCAAGGGCTTTCGGGAATTCGCCCAAACGCTGGATCGGGGGCGGGTGAATGTTGCCGCGCTTTCCGTTGGTTTAGGGCAGGCAGCGGTTGATGCGTCCATTCTTTATGCAAATGAGCGCGAACAATTTGGCCACAAGATTTCGCAATTTCAGGGCATCCAGTGGCCGATTGCCGAAATGGCCACCGAGATAGAGGCCGCGCGCTTGCTCACCTTGAACGCCGCGCGGATGCATGATGCGGGCCTGCCCTTCAAGAAAGAGGGGGCAATGGCGAAATTCTTTGCCGCCGAGGCCTCCTTGCGGGCCTGTAGCAGTGCCATCGAGATTTACGGCGGCTATGGTTATATGCGTGATTTCCCGGTTGAGCGCTATTACCGTGATGCCAAGATGTACCAAATTGGAGAAGGCACCAGCCAAATCCAAAGATTGATAATTGCCCGCGAATTGCTGGGCCGAACAAGGAAATAAAGACATGTCAAAAGATGATGTATTGGTGCACCGCGATGGTGCGATCGGCTGGATTACCCTGAACCGTCCGAAAAAGCGCAATGCACAAGGGGTGGATTTCACCCAAACCTTGCTTGCCGCGCTGGACGAGGTTGAAAATGATCCCGATGTTGATGTGGCAGTGCTGACCGGCGCTGGCAGCGTGTTCGCCGGGGGCGGCGACCTTAAGGAAATTATGAGCGTCGAGCAGCAAGATCCGGAATGGGAATTCGAGCTGATCCGAGGCTATAACAAGATTGTTTCGAGGCTGTATTATTTTGATCGCCCGATTATTGCTGCAGTGAATGGTCCGGCTGTTGGGGGGGGTGCCTGTCTCGGAATGGCTTGTGATTTTGCAATCGCCTCAGACAGAGCCTCCTATCATTTTGCCTTTGGCCGCATTGGGCTGGCCGCCGCCGACATGGGGGCTACGTTTTTTCTGCAACGCCACTTGGGGGCAGCGCGCGCTGCTCATCTAACGATGACCGGCGCAACTGTTGACGCGAATGAGGGCAAGGCGTTGGGGTTGTTTTCGCAGGTTGTTCCCGGCGATCAACTGATTGTGGAAACCCAGAAAGTTGCCCAAACCATCGCTGACCAATCCCGCCGCGCTAATACAATCAGCAAGTTGTCAATGCGTCGCGCGATGGAAACCAATCTGGATGCGGCTCTCGAATACGAGGCCTATTTGCAAGCCTTTGCTTTTGGCTCAAAGGGGCACAAGCAACGTTTGGGGCAGTTTCTGAACCCTGGCAAAAAGGGCTAAGGCCCGTCAAACCCGAGGGCAATATCCACCGCCTCGTAAACGCAGGTGGTGAATGCCCCGGGTTCATAGGCATCGGACAGGATTGCACTGGCCTCACCGTCAGGCATTTTCCATGCTTGCGGATCGCGAATAGAAAGCGTCGGGTCTTTGCCGATGATTTGCAAATCGACATCGCTCATTCCCATTTCATCCGTTTCAACCCCAACCACCAGATTCGCCCCCAGCGCCAATAATTTGCGTTTTGTGGCCTCGCGGTAACCGGGGTGGCCGTCAGTGGCGATTGCCCGTTTCGTTGTGACAAGGGAAACATTGGCCCCTTGGGTAACAGCAAAAAGCGCGGCTTCGGCGGTTGCAAGGTCGTCGCCTACCGCCACGATATTTTGGCCCTTTAAGATCGGAACATCCCCCGCCAGCACGGCAAAGCTGCTCACGGCATTAGCTGCTGCCAACCTGTTCTGGTCGGTGGGCTGGTATGATCGAACACGCCAGTGGTCAGTAAACGACAGTGTCTCGGGCAAGGTTTCTACAAATTGCACGCCAGCAATAACTGCGCGACGCTGAACACCGGCCAGAACTTCGCCATGTTCCTCTTGCCCCGGCACATTGGCGCGCCATGCCTGCATTCCGCCCTGCTGATCTGCGGGGGCAATGATCGTCACGTTATGATTTCGCTCCGCCGCGATCCATGCGGCGGTCAATGCCGAAAGGCAACTGCCGTAAATGGCGATCTGGCGGGGCGGTTGAGCTTTCTTGAACGCGTGCAACGCCTCGCGTCCCACCAGCGGGTTCACCGGACAAATACATTCTGGCCGAGAGCTGCGTCCAAGGCAGATGTTACAGCTCAGGCACCAGTTGATATTTTCGTCCTGTCCCGTCATCAGCTTGCGAGGCAGGTGCGGATCTGCAATCGAGGCGCGGCCAAATGCGGCCAGATCAATTTGGCCAGCTGCAAGGCTTTCCTCGGCCACAAAAGCGCGCTTGATCCGCCCGACACCGATGATCGGCAGGCTCGTTGTCGCCTTGATCTGGCCCGCAAGCGCTAGCCATTGCCCCTCTGGTTCACCGGTAATCATCGACAGTTTGTTAAAAGATTCATAAACCCCAACCGAAACCGAAAGCGCGTGAATGCCCTCCGCTTCTAGCAGGCCAGCGATTTCAATGGATTGCGCGGTATCCAGCCCGTCCTTGACAAACTCCTCGGCGCTGATCCGCACGATCAGGGGGAAATCCGCCCCCAGACGCCCCTGAATGCCACGCACAATATTGCGCAGAAACCGCATCCGGTTGTGCAGGCTACCGCCATAGGCATCGCTGCGGGTATTGGTATGGGGTGACAGGAATTCTGCCACCAGATAACCGTGGGCAGCGTGGATTTCGATGCCGTCAAACCCTGCCCTAGCAAGGCGACTGGCGGTGTCGACAAACGCCCGTTCCAGCGCCTCGATTTCGGGAATGGTCAATTCGTGTGGTATTTCGCGATTGAGTGGGCAGGGAATTGGCGACGGTGCGACAAGGGTTTGGCCAGTTATCGCACTGCGGGTTTGGCGGCCTGCGTGGCTGATCTGGCCGATCAACACCCCGCCCGCTGCCTTTACCGATGTGGCCAGTCGCGTCAGACCCGGCAAATAGCTGTCATTATCCGCCATAATCATCCGCGCCATGACGCGCCCGCCCGGATCAACCCCGATATTCTCGGAAATTACCGCACCAAAACCACCGCGTGCCCGTTCAACCAGATAGTTGATCAGCCCGTCACCGACACTGCCGTCAGCTTCAGCGAAATTGGTGGTGAGCGCAGGAACAACCATCCTGTTGGCAAGGGTCAAGCGGCCCAACTCAAAAGGTGAAAACAGATGCGGATAATCAGTATTCATCGCGTTTTCCCGCCCCTACAAAAGCCCAAGGGTCTTGGAAATGACCAGAAGCTGTATTTCATTCGTACCCTCCCCAATCCATGCCTCCGGTGCATCGCGGAACAGCCGGGCGATTTTCATGCCTTCCATGTATCCCGCCCCGCCATGCAGCAACAACGAAGAGGTCGCGGTTTCAACGGCCAATTCACTGGCCAGCAACTTGGCCATCGAAGCCTCGCGCACACAATCCTGCCCGTCCATCTTGAGCCGTGCAGCACGATATATCATCAAACGAGAGGCATCGACACGGGCCGCCATCGCCGCGATCTTGAAGGCAACACCCTGAAATTTTCCGATAGTCTGATCAAAGGCGCGCCGCTCTCCGGCGTAATTCAGGATGCATTCATAGGCTTCCTGACCAATGCCAAGACCCCGATTAGCCACCAGAATACGCCCCTCGGTCAGGGTCGCCTTGAGCTGGCCCAGACCATTGCCGATCTCTCCCAAAATAGCGGCGGATGACACCCGCACATCGTCAAAGGAAACCAGCGCGGTGGACGAGGAATCATTACCCACTTTGTCCAATTCGGTCGTGCTCACGCCACCGTCGGCGACGTTGACCAGAAACAAGGTAATCGCATCAGAGGCCCGCCCCTGATCTGTGCGCGCTGCCACCAGCATGAAATCCGCTATGCCACCGTTGGTTATGTAGATTTTACTACCGTTGATCACCCAATCATCGCCATCTTTGCGCGCATGGGTGCGGATGCCGCGAATATCGCTGCCTGCGTCCGGTTCGGTCAGGGCAAAAGCCCCGATCCGTTCCCCGCGCAAACCCGGATCGCTAAACTCGGCCTTTTGCGCGTCACTACCAAATTTCAGAATCGGCCCGACCGCCAGATGTTGATGGGCAAAAACACCCGCCGAAATTCCCGCCGAAGCACGGGTCAGTTCCTCATAGAAAATACAGCCGGTGATCAGATCCCCGCCACCGCCGCCGACCTCTTCGGGATAGTTAACCGCAAGATAGCCGTGGCTGCGCAATTCGTCGTAAACCTCGGTTGGAAAGCGCCCCTCAGCCTCGGCCTTGCCTGCAATCGGGGTCAGTTTATCCTTAACAAAGCGGGCGAACTGATCGCGAAAGGCAACGTGCTCGGGTGCCAATCCAAAATCAACATATGGGTCTGATTGCGTGCTCATGGGTGGGTTCCTCTTTTTGAAGTCGATAGGATAAACTGACATAGTTTTCGACTGTGATACCAGTCAAAAAGTTATGCAAATTGTTTAATACCAGTTTGTTACGGATCAAACTATCAATTTTCCGCATCCTTTAGTAGTGCATTGTCAGCCCCGAGTTCTGGCGCGGTTTTCCCGGTTTCACCATCATCGGTGAAGGCTTGTACGATTGGCGTTGGCAGGGCCGAAATGGTGGCGCCGCCTTTGCTGGCCAGCTGTTGCGCAAAAACGCCGCGTGCCTTGAAGTGAGCGTCTTGCATCGCGTCCTGGACGGTCTTCACAATCGAACAGCAACAATCTGCGATCTCGAATACATCCTGCCAATGCGAGGCTGGTTTAGCCGCGACAATCTGTTCAATCGCAGCCTGAGTTGCCGCAGGATCAATACTGTCATTGTGCAGGCTTTCGGGCAGTTCAATCGCGGCAACGAACGCCTGCCAGAACTTTTGTTCCAGCGGGGCGGCGGCCAGAAACCGGCCATCTTGGGTTGCATAAAGACGGTAACGACAGCTGCCCCCCGTCACCAACGCATCGCCGTTGCCGGGCCACTGGTTAGCAACCTGACCATCCGCCATTGCCCAATACATGAAGGGAAACAGGTTGTCGGCCATGGAAATATCGAGATAAGCGGGCGTACCATTCTGGTCGCGTTCGCGCAGTGCTAGCAGGATATTCAGAACCGCCGGATAAGTGCCGCCTGCAATGTCGGCAATCAGAGCTGGCGGAATGACAGGCGTTTGCACAGTACCCGAGCTTAGCGCCAGCAGCCCCGCATCACCGATATAGTTCAGGTCATGCCCTGCGCGCATGGATTTAGGGCCGTTTTGGCCGTATCCGGTGATCGCGCAATAGATGATATCCGGATTGATTTCGCGCACGGTATCATAGCCCAGCCCAAGGCGGTCCATCACGCCGGGGCGGAATTGTTCAACGATAATATCGGCGCTCTCGACCAAACCCAAAATCCGGTCGCGTTGTTGTGGGTCTTTCAAATCAAGGGCAATACTTTTTTTGCCGCGATTCAACATATGGAAATTGCCGCTATCCTGCCCCCATTTCGGGGTGTAGCTGCGCATTTCCTCGCCCCTGCCCGGTCGTTCAACCTTGATCACTTCGGCCCCGGCCTCTGCCAGAAACAGGGTTGCCATCGGGCCGGGAAGAAGCGTTGAAAAGTCAAGAACCCGAATATCGCGCAGTGGTCCCGCCATCATTTATCCCCCCGCGCTCTGGTGGTGTGAGCCATCAGGGTTTGGGCACTCGTATTCAGCGGTGTATCTAGTAGATCACATAATCTGCCCCGCTTGTCGTCTTGTCTAATTTCATGGTTCATTTTTGTCTAAAACTCCTGCCGATAAGTTGGCGGTGAACCTGGTTGGTGCCTTCCCATATCTGGGTGATCTTGGCGTCGCGCATCAGTCGTTCGGCACGGTAATCAGCGCAATAGCCATAGCCGCCGTGGAATTGTACGCATTCCGTTGCCATGCGCATCGCCAGATCAGAGGCACGCATTTTGGCGATTGAGGCCTCCATCCCGAAATCCTGTGATCCGGTATCAACAAGATCGGCGACGTAGTCGGTCCATTTTTCAATCATCGCCAGCTCTGCCGCCAGATCAGCCAGTGTGAACTGATTGCCCTGAAACTCCAGAATGGTGCGCCCGCCCTGCACCCGTTCATTGGCATAAGAAACCATGTCCTTAAATGCCGCACGGGCAATACCACGCGCGTGTGCCGCGATAGAAGGACGCGATTTATTTAGTGATTGCAGAAGGATAGAAAGCCCTTCACCGGGATCGCCGACTAGATTGGCGCGCGGCACGCGAATATCATCAAAGGCAATCCCGCAAGTCGACGAGGCGCGATGCCCCATCTTGCGTTCTTTGCTAACCACAGAAAATCCGGGACTGCCCTTCTCAAGGATCAACACCGAAATCGCCCGTTTCGGATCTTCTATTTCTGACCATTTGCCGAACAAAAGAATCCGGTCAGCCACATCGCCGCTGGTGATAAAAATCTTTGAACCCTTGATCAAGATA
>JAHRVG010000072.1 GCA_019090795.1 Paracoccaceae bacterium
ATACGATCTACGGCGGTGATGGGAACGACAAATTATTCGGAAATGGAGGCGACGATGTTTTTTACGGCGGCAGCGGCGTTGACTCGATTGAGGCGGGCATCGGCAATGATACGGTATTTGGCGGCGACGGCGACGACCGGGTTAACGCCACCTACGGGGACGACGTAATTGACGGCGGCAATGGCGACGACTGGCTGCGCGGCAGTTTTGGTAATGACACGTTTTACAGCGGCAACAATGATGGGGATGATTATGAATGGGGTGGCTACGGCGATGACACCTTTATTTTCTACAACAACTTTGGCAATGACACGGTTGACGCTGAAAACGAGGACGAAGTTAACGGCGACACCCTTGATCTGAGCGCCATCACCGATGACTTGACGGTTGACCTAAGCAGCGGCAATAACGGCAACGGCAACTTTAGCGACGGCACTTATACCGCCACCTATATTGATGTCGAAAACATCATCCTGTCAGCGGGCACTGATACTTTAAAACTGGCCGATGAATCGGGCAATGACACCGTCAAGAATTTCACTGGCCCTACCGACAACGGCGACGGCACCTTTACCGGCCATGATATGCTGGATGTCACCAGCCTGACCCGCGATGCGCGCACGACGCCGGTGAATACAAATGACGTGGTGGTAACGGATGACGGAAACGGCAACGCGGTTCTGACATTTCCCGGAGGCGAAAGCCTTACCTTGATTGGTGTTTCTCCGGCCGATCTGTCGACACCGGAATCCCTTGTGGCAATTGGCATTCCAGCTCCCTCTGATGGAATCGTGTCGGGTACAGCGGGAAATGACTTTATCTTCACCGGATACAGCGGCGACAATGATGGCGATTTCATCGACAATAATGATGCGCATCTTTCGGGTGAATTCGGGGATGACGATATCGTTAAAGCCGGTAACGGGGACGACACGGTTTACGCTGGCGATGGCAATGACGAGGCTTACGGCGGCGCAGGAAGTGATACAGTTTTTGCCGGTCTGGGGGATGACTTTGTTTCGGGTGGATCTGGCAATGACGACCTTTACGGCGAGGACGGCGCGGATGAAATCAAGGGCGGGATTGGCAATGACACCTTTACCGGTGGTGCCGGGTCCGACACGCTTTCAGGCGGTGACGATGCCGATGTATTTCTGGGTGGCAACGCGGGCGACAAGATTGATGGTGGCGAAGGCGGGCTTGACAAGGATACGCTGGACCTGACCGGTTCCGGCCCGTTGCGGGTTGTTTATGACGCCGTTAATTCCGAAAACGGCAGGGTCGACTTTCTGAATGGCACCGGGGGCATCTCGAGGTCGATGAATTTCCAGAATATTGAGACAGTGATCCCCTGCTTCACACCCGGCACCCTGATCAGCACCCCGAACGGATCCAGACCAGTTGAAAGCCTGCGCCAAGGTGACCGGGTAATCACCCGCGACAATGGAGTGCAGAAAATTCGCTGGATTGGCAGTAAACACCTTGATCAAGCGGCGCTGTCTGCAAATCCTAAATTGCGCCCGGTATTGGTGCGCAAAGGGTCGCTTGGCTTTGGCCTACCTGAACACGACATGATGCTCAGCCCCAACCACCGTGTCCTTATTCGCAACGAGAAAACATCGCTTTATCTGGGAGAAAAAGAAGTTCTTACAGCAGTGAAGCATATGATAAACAATAAGGATATTCTTCACGTAAACGCCCAGAGTGTTAACTATATCCACTTCATGTTTGATCGCCACGAGGTTGTTTTGTCAGATGGTGCCTGGAGCGAAAGCTTTCAACCGGGTGATTATGCCCTGCAAGGCATTGATGAGGCGCAGCGCAACGAAATATATGCCCTATTTCCAGAACTGAAAAGCACCAATACACGAAAGGCCTTTCCTTCTGCCCGCAGAACGCTGAAAGCATATGAAACGCGGCTTGTGATTTGACAATGGGTAGCTGGCCGTCTTGGGTCCTGAACCCGGCGCATTGAGCACCTCGCTCACATTCCCTCAAAAACATAGCCTAAAACCTTTGGCGCCGGATTTTTCGGCCTTTCCCAAACCACATCAATCATTGACTTCTCCCCCATAAAACCCCATCACGCCCGCATACCGCAACCGGGTGTTTTGTAGGCACCAAAATGACGAGGAGTGCAGCCCATGGCTGAGATTACCCTGACCCTTCCCGATGGAAATCAACGTGTATATCCCGCTGGAATCACGGGTGCCGATGTGGCCGCCGATATTTCCAAATCCCTCTCCAAATCCGCATTTTCATGCAGCGTGAATGGCGAGCATCGTGACCTGAGCCGCGCAATCGAAACAGACGCCGACTTTGCCATCCACACCATGAAAGACGACGCTCAAGCGCTGGAACTGATCCGCCACGACTGTGCCCACATCATGGCGCGCGCAGTGCAGGAACTTTGGCCTGACGTGAAGGTCACCATCGGCCCTGTCATCGCCAACGGCTTTTATTATGATTTCGACCGCGAAGAACCGTTCAGCCCAGAAGACCTCGAAGTTGTCGAGAAAAAGATGCGCGAGATCATCAATAAACGCGAGCCAGTACGCACTGAATTGTGGGACCGCGCGCGCGCGATCAAGCACTATGAAGATAACGACGAACCATACAAAGTAGAGCTGGTCGGGATGATCCCCGAGGGCGAGCCCTTGCGCATGTACTGGCACGGCGCGTGGCAAGATCTGTGTCGCGGGCCGCATTTGCAGCACACGGGACAAGTGCCCGGTGATTGCTTTAAACTGATGTCAGTCGCCGGTGCCTACTGGCGTGGCAATTCAGACAACGCCATGTTGCAGCGCATCTACGGGGTGGCGTTCAAGAACAAAAAAGACCTCAAAGCGCACCTGCTGATGCTAGAGGAAGCCGCCAAGCGCGACCACCGCAAGCTGGGCCGCGAGATGGACCTGTTCCACATGCAAGAAGAGGCCCCAGGCCAGGTATTCTGGCACGCCAATGGCTGGAAAATCTACACCACTTTGCAAGATTACATGCGCCGCCGTCAGGCAACGGCTGGCTATGTAGAGGTGAACACCCCGCAAGTTGTGGACCGCAAATTGTGGGAAGCATCGGGGCATTGGGACAAATACCAAGAGCATATGTTCATCGTCGAGGTGGACGAGGAACACGCGCGCGAAAAGGCGATCAACGCGCTGAAACCGATGAATTGCCCTTGTCACGTTCAAATCTATAACTCTGGCATGAAATCCTATCGCGACCTGCCATTGCGCATGGCAGAGTTTGGATCGTGTAACCGTTACGAGCCATCAGGCGCACTGCATGGCATCATGCGGGTGCGCGGGTTTACCCAAGATGACGCCCATATTTTCTGCACCGAAGACCAGATCGAAGCTGAATGCTCACGCTTTATCAAGTTGTTGGCCAGCGTCTACACAGACCTTGGGTTTGAGGATTTCAGCATTAAGTTTTCTACCCGCCCCGAAAAACGGGTCGGTTCCGAAGAAAGCTGGGATTACGTCGAGGCTGCACTGGAATCTGCGGTCAAAGCAACCGGTGTTCCCTATGAAATCGACCCCGGCGAGGGCGCGTTTTACGGGCCTAAACTGGATTTCAAACTGACCGATGCGATTGGGCGTGAATGGCAGTTGGGCACCTTTCAGGTAGACCCAAACCTGCCAGAACGCCTTGGAGCAACTTACGTGGGCGAAGATGGGCAAAAACATCGCCCCTTCATGCTGCACCGCGCCGTTCTGGGATCGTTTGAACGTTTTATCGGCATGTTGATCGAAAACTATGCGGGAAAATTCCCCCTATGGCTGGCCCCGCGTCAGGTGGTTGTGGCCCCGATCATTTCGGATGCCGATAACTATGCACGCGAAGTTGTCGCTACCTTGCAAAAAGCGGGCATTCGCGCCGAAGCGGACCTACGCAATGAAAAGATCAACTATAAAGTCCGCGAACATTCGCTGGGCAAGGTGCCGGTCATTTTGGCAGTGGGTATGCGTGAAGTGGAAGAACGCACCGTAACCGTGCGGCGTTTGGGCGACAAGCGAACCATTGTGAAATCTCTGGACGAGGTTGTTGGTGAATTACAAACTGAGGCAACACCGCCAGACCAGCGCTAACAAGGTTTTAAAACAACACAAATGCAACACTTTTTTGGGACGGCCTGTTCTGGCCGCCCAATTTTTGCCCATTTCCGAGCGCAGGCTCAAAAGATCAAACAAACAAGTGCCGCTTAAAACGGCGCGGATATGAGGCGAGAACAATGGCATCCAAAATCGACCCGCGCTTGCGCGACGATGATGGCGCGGAAACTCCGGCCATCAGAACTTCCAAAAGCATGACAGAGCCTGCGGAAACTAAGGCACATAATGCTGACGTAACCGGTCAGGACCAAACAACCGAGTCACCCTCGGTCAAATTTAGCGAGTTGCAAGCTCGCTACGGCTGATCATCCGGTAAAGTTAAAACAGAGCATTCTGCTAAAGAAAGCGCTTCCCATGGACTATCAGAACTCCTCCCCTCATGGGAGGAATTCTGAGCCAACATTGCTTGGAAGCGCTCGAAGATCGCCCCATTCTTGAACTATCCCCGCAGGATCGACGCGCCTGCAAACTGGGCTGTATCGCCCAGAATTTCCTCGATCCGGATCAGCTGATTGTACTTCGCCAGCCTGTCGGAACGCGCCAGCGAACCGGTTTTGATCTGGCCACAATTGGTGGCCACAGCCAAATCGGCAATTGTGGTATCCTCGGTTTCGCCGGAACGGTGTGACATCACGGATGTGTAACCCGCGCGGTGTGCCATTTCCACGGCTTCCAGAGTTTCGGTCAGGGTGCCGATCTGGTTGACCTTGACCAGAATGGAGTTCGCCGCCCCCATATCAATGCCCTGCTTCAGACGGGTAGAGTTGGTGACGAACAGATCATCCCCCACCAGCTGGCATTTGTCGCCGATCATGTCTGTCAACATTTTCCAGCCGTCCCAGTCATCCTCATGCATGCCATCTTCAATTGAGACAATCGGGTATTTAGCTGCAAGCGCCGCCAGATACTCAGCGTTCTCACCAGACGACAAAACTTTGCCCTCACCCTTCATGTTGTACATGCCATCCGCGTAATATTCCGACGCGGCGCAATCGAGCGCCAGATAAACTTCTTCGCCCGGCCTATAACCTGCCTTTTCCACCGAGCGCATGATGAAATCGAGCGCGTCTGTGGTGGAGTTCAGGTTCGGGGCAAAGCCGCCCTCGTCGCCAACACCCGTGTTGTGGCCTGCCGCAGACAGCTCTTTTTTCAGGGTATGGAAAATTTCCGCCCCCATACGCACCGCGTGGCGGATGGATGTGGCGGCAACCGGCATCACCATAAATTCCTGAATGTCGATGGGATTGTCGGCATGCTCGCCACCGTTGATGATGTTCATCATCGGCACCGGCAACATCCGTGCAGAGGTGCCGCCAACATAGCGATACAAAGGCAAGCCTTGGAAATTCGCCGCAGCTTTGGCCGCAGCCATTGAAACACCCAGAATGGCATTCGCGCCCAGTCGGGATTTATTGTCAGTGCCGTCAAGGCGGCACATGGTGGCGTCGATTTCCACCTGTTCCGTTGCATCCAGCCCCAGCAATGCCTCAGCGATTTCGTGGTTCACGCCCTCAATCGCTTTCAACACACCTTTGCCCAGATAACGATCCTTGTCGCCATCGCGCAACTCCACCGCTTCATGGGCACCGGTTGATGCGCCCGAAGGCACCGCCGCACGGCCCAGAGTTCCGTCTTCCAAAACAACGTCGACCTCTACCGTCGGGTTGCCCCGGCTATCGAGGATTTCGCGGGCAGAGATTTCAATGATCGTTGACATGGTTATTCCTTGGGTTTTGATTTCAATGGAACACCGTAGAGTTCCAGCCGGTGGCCACGCAGGGTATAACCCAGCTTGGCCGCAATTCTTTCTTGAAGGGCTTCGATTTCTGGGTCCACGAACTCAATCACCTCACCCGATTGCAGATCAATCAGATGGTCGTGGTGATCACGCTCTGCATCCTCATAGCGCGCGCGCCCGTCGCCAAATTCGTACCGTTCCAGAATGCCCGATTCTTCGAACAATTTAACGGTGCGATAGACTGTAGCGATCGAAATCGCAGCGTCGATGGCAGAGGCGCGGGCGTATAATTCTTCTACATCAGGATGATCATCCGCCGCCTGCAACACTTGCGCAATCACACGGCGCGGGCCGGTCATTCTGAGGCCCTTGGCCTCGCAGCGTTCAATGATTGTTGCAGACTTCATGCCCCATTTCCTTTGATAGCGTCCTTCTAGCGCCTGTGAGGGAGAGCGCAACCCTGTTTGCGTTAACGTATCCTGATCATAACTGTCCTTCAATCAGGCACGAATTGCCTTATTCAACAGCACAAAACTTGCCCATTCTTCCCCTTGGTTACGGCTTTTCTTCCGTTAATGGTACATTCCAGACTTGTCCTGGCTGCAAGGCGCGAAAAACCTGATCACTAACCCCGTGAGCTTGGCGCGCAATTGCCAGCGCCTCTAGCTGATCCTCGATAGATTCATCCGTCAGCTGAAATGTGCCCCAGTGGTGGCCCAGCGTATTCTCGGCCCCGCAAATTTTATGGCATTGCACTGCCTCATCAGGGTTTTGATGTTGCCCCTTCATAAACCAGCGCGGCTCATAAGCGCCAAAAGGGATCAGCGCCAGCCTAAACCCACCATGTTTTTCCCGCACCGTTTTAAAATTTTTGGCCCCGTGGAACCCCGTGTCGCCAATGTGGTAAATCTTGCCATTTGGCGTGGAAACAACAAATGCCGCCCACAGCGCCTTGCTGCGATCCCCCATGCCCCGCGCAGACCAGTGGTGCGCTGGCTCAAAGCTGACCGAGACATTATTTTCAAGTTTCACCTCATCGCCCCAGTCCCCCACAGAAATGCGAAAACTCGGGTCGTGCTTGTGCAGAATTCTGTCATTGCCCAGAGGAGTGATAATCAACGGATCATGCGCCGCTTTCAGCCGCGACAGCGTCACCAGATCAAGGTGGTCATAGTGATTGTGCGACAGTAAAACAACGTCGATGGGCGGCAGGTTTTCAAAGGTTATTCCCGGCGCATTCACCCGCTTTGGCCCGGCAAACCGTACCGGGCTGGCACGGGTAGACCACACGGGATCTGTCAGGAAATTCAACCCCGCTGTTTGCACCAGCATTGTCGCATGACCCACAAAACACGCCCGCATGTCACTGCCGACAACCCGCGCAGGCGGTGTATCGGAATGGGGTGAAGGATAGCTGGCGGGCCATTTCTTTTTGCCGCCGCCAAACTGCCATTTTAACAAGGCCCTCAGGTTCCCCGGCTTTTGGCCTTGGGGGTTGAAAAACCTCTGCCCGTCAAAATTTTCACTTTCGGGACCAGAGTAATAAGGGTTCCATTTTCGAGCCATTTTCCTCCCCTACAGCAAATCCGGCTCGCGGCCCAGACGCCGTGCCAAGGGCGCAATTGTCAGCCCCTGAACGATGATCGAGAACAGCACCACGATGTAGGTCATCTCCAACATCAGCGGTTTCCATTCGCTGTCAGGCAGGGTCAGCACCAGTGCCACCGATATGCCCCCCTTGAGGCCGCCCCATGTCATGATCGGAATCACATCGCTGGTAAAACTGCGGAATGGCTTGAGGATCAGGATCGGCACGGTAACCGCCGCAAGACGCGCGACAAGCGACAGGGCAATCGAAATCACCCCGCCCCAAAGCGCGTTACCATCGAACGCCACGGCGAAAACCTCGACCCCGATCAACAGGAACAACACGGCATTAAGGATTTCGTCAATCAACCGCCAAAAGGCATCCAGATAGTCACGTGTTTGCTGGCTCATGCCGTATTTCATCCCCACGTCACCGATAAACAGACCCGCGACAACGGCCATGATCGGGCCGGAAAGGTGCAAATAAACAGCCACTTGGTACCCACCAAAGGCGAGCCCGAGCGAGAGCAGAACCTCTAGCGGGTAGTCATCAATGCGGCGCATGATCTGAAATACGACCCAACCGAGAAACGCACCGAGCAGCGCGCCGCCGATGGCCTCTTGCACGAACAGTTTAGCCGCACCTGCAAGTGTGCTGGCATGGGCGTCACCATGCGGGAAGGCGATGCCGACAAGGACCAGAAACACCACATAGGCAACCCCATCGTTGAACAGGCTTTCGCCAGCGATTTTGGTTTCCAGCGTCTTACGCAGGTTCGCCTCTCGCAACACCCCCAACACCGCAACCGGATCTGTGGGCGAGATCAGCGCACCAAACACCAGCGCCACCAGAAAGGGCACGCCCATGAACCAGTGAAAGCCATAGCCCACGATTGCAGTCGAGACACCAACCCCGATGGTTGCCATAAGCACCACCACCCAGGCTTGTTTGCGCAGATCACCAAGCTTCACATGCAGCGCACCCGCAAACAGCAGCAGGCCAAGCATGCCCTCTAGCAAGGCGTCGGAAAACTCAAAATCCTGAACCAGCGCCCGCAGATTGGCGGTCATGCGCAGTTCCGGCAGCAACAAATCCAAGCCCATAACCCCGAGCGAAGCGGCAAGCGCCACAATTAGAATGCCGATGGAAGAAGGCAGTTTCAGGAACAAATAGTTAATAGAACCAAAGACCCCCGCCAGAACGATGAGAAGCGAGGCGATTTGCAGGGCTGTCATTGGGGCATTCCTTTGGAGGATTTAGCAGTGTCTTTTACACTGCGCAAAGGAGGCTGGCAATCGGTTGTGGGGGTATGTCGCGGAGTGGGCTGAGGAACTTGCGCAGGCATGGATTTTCTACCGATAATGGCTATGTGGGGCGAAACGGACTTCTCGCTTGCATGCTTATCGAGGTCTGTCAGTTATCCACAAAGACGCTGTTACTCGGGGTTACACCCCGGTGGTAGGTACAAAAAGTGTCATCCGCATCCGCGGTGGTGGTGTGAATTTTGATGTTTGTAATAACCTCAACGGCCCCATGATCCAAGCAAGCCTGCTGGGCTTCCTTGACGATGTCTAACAGTTTGTCCAGTTGCCCTTTCATGGTTGTCTCCATCGCACCAACCTGAAAGGGTACATTCGCATTCTTAACAACGTCTATGGCCTTGTCCACAACTTCAAAATTGTTCCCGCTTCTTACCCTAGGGATAACTTGGAATGCCAAAAAGACATCTGAATTTTGCTGTGTAGGGTGGGATGTGTTCTCATCCATGCTGTCAATACTCCATTTTACCTGAACATAGTACGCCTGCTGATATGAGCATTTTCCACGAAACATTCAAGCAAACAGAAAAGGGGCGCAAAAACCGCGCCCCTTATAGTGATTGGGTATTGCCTACTCGTCGAAATTGACTTCCTCTGTCATCTTCAACGATGCACCGCGCAGCTTGGCAACCTCCACCAGCGGAATGGCATCGCGTTTGAAATCGCCCCAACTGGCGACCAATTTGGACGGTTTGCTGCCAACCTTGACTGGATATTCGCCGTTCTGTTCTGCATAAAATTCCTGCGCTTTGCTTGATGACAGCCATTCCATTAGCTTGACCGCATCCGCCTTGTGGGGGGCCGCTTTGGTCAGGGCCACGCCCGCCAAATTCAAATGCGTTCCGCCACCTTCAAACACGGGGAATATGATGCGCACGCTATCGGCCCAAGCGACTTGCTCGGGGTTCGAGAGCATCTTTTTCATGTAATAATTGTTACCAATCGCAATGTCGCATTCGCCTGCAAAAATCGCTTTGACCTGCGCGCGATCATTGCCTTGGGGTTTGCGCGCCAGATTGCCCTTGACCCCTTTCAGCCACGTCTTGGCCCCGGCAGCACCATGATGCACAATCATTGCAGAAGTCAGCGCCAGATTATAGGCATTGGTGCCCGAGCGTGTACAAATGCGACCCTTCCAGTTGTCCGATGCCAGTTCCTCATATGTGGTCACTTCGCCATCCTTAACCCGCTCTCGCGATGCATAAACCACCCGCGCCCGTGCGGTCAGGCCAAACCAGTGCCCTGCCGGATCACGATATTCAGCGGGGATATTGGCACTCAGGGTCTCACTTTCAACCGCTTGCGTAACACCTGCATCAACGATGTTATTCAGACGGGAAATATCCACGGTCAGAACCAAGTCAGCGGGGGAACGTTTGCCCTCGGCAACCAGCTTTTCGATCATGCCTTTTTTGAGGAAAACAACATTCACATCAACGCCGGTTTCCTTGGTGAACTCAGCGAATAAAGGGGCGACCAGTTCCGGTTGGCGGTAGGAATAAATGTTCACTTCCTCAGCCAGCACAGGGGCGGCAACAGAAGCGGCAAAAGACGCCAGAGCGCAGCTGCGTAAAGTTTTAAGCATGGAATCGTCCTTGGTTATCTCTGATGGAGTTTTATTAGATGACTAAAATAGTCAGGTCAATAGTTGAGAATTATTATCAGGTATTTTCTCCACTCTCCAAAAAGTCGTTTGGTGCTACACCGAGAATCGCGTAAGTTGACCAAATAGAAAAAATAGGGAGAACGATATGTGTGATATTTGCGTAATGAATGCGGTAAAAGAAAAGATGATTTCGCGCCGCAGTTTTTTCAAGACAGCTGCGATGGCCGGGGCCGCTGCGGCCGTTGGCACCACCGCCAGCGCACCGGCAGCAATGGCAGCTGGGCATTCCTCAGTCGAGGATATGACCCACACCCTGCACCCTGATTTTCCGACTTATTTCGGAGAACCCGGTTTTTCAATGACACCCAAGTTCAATTTCAAAGAGCACAGCTTCAACCTGTTTGATCTGGCGATTAACGAACACACCGGAACCCATGTTGACGCGCCGCTGCACTTTTCCGCCGATGGCAACTCTGTGGATGAAATTCCGGTGGACAAGCTTGTGGCCCCGCTCTGCGTGATCGACATCGCGGCAAAGGCAGCGGAAGATGCAGATGCACAGGTGACACCGGACGACATCAAAGCCTGGATTGCCGCGAACGGCGAAATTCCGGCAAATGCCTGTGTGGCTATGCATTCCGGCTGGGGGGACAAAACCGGCGGAGAGGGTTTCCGTAACTTTGATGGCAAAGCGATGCATTTCCCCGGTTTCCACCTTGAGGCGTCCAAAATGCTGATGGAGGAAACCGGCGCAATGTCGATCGCGGTGGATACTCTATCGCTGGATTTCGGCATGTCACCGGATTTCGCCACTCATTATGCGTGGCTGCCATCGGGGCGTTTTGGCATTGAGTGCCTTGCCAATCTGGACAAAGTACCCGCCGCCGGGGCGACATTGATCGTTGGTGCGCCCAAGCATAAGGGCGGCTCTGGCGGGCCTGCCCGCATCTTTGCCATGGTCTGATATACTTACCCCCCGCCAGTTCCTTCTAGCGGGGGGCTTTTGCCTCGGCAAACTGTATCCGCGTCCCTAATTAAGTCCTTTCTGTTCTGTAAAGAGGCAACGCAGTTTTAACCAAGTCCCGGCCAGTTGCCGCCAAACTCTTCGTCGATATAGGTCTGGATGATTTCATCAAAACTTTGTTCGCCAACAAACCCCAGTTCAATCGCCCTTGCGGCATCGAAATCCTGCGGCCAACCTTCGATGATTTTCTTGATCTCGGGGTTCGGTTCCCGCTTGATCAAGGCCACAGCTTTTGGCCCAGCTATCCGTTGTAGCGCGTCAATCTGCTCGCCCACTGTTGCAGATAGGCCCGGCATGTTGAGATTGCGGCGGGTGCCCAGCAGAGCCGTATTAAGGGTGACCGCATGGATCAAAAAATCCACCGCCGCGCGTGGGCTGGCATGCCAGTGACGCACGGTTTCATCAACCGGCAGGACGGCCTCCTTACCCGCAAGCGGTTCGCGCAAAATGCCCGAGAAAAAGCTGGAGGCTGCCATATTGGCCAGTCCGGGCCGAATGCAGACTGTGGGGAGGCGGATACCGATGCCGTCAATAATCCCCTTGCGGGAATAATCGTTCAGCAACAGTTCGCAAATCGCCTTCTGGGTGCCATAACTGGTTTGCGGTGTGAGGCGGAAATCATCGCTGATCACGTCCGGCATCAGCCCGCCGAAAACCGCAATGGACGAGGTGAAAATAAAACGCGGACGATAAGGGGTGTTTTCAGCCTCTGCTCGGGTGGCTTCCAGCAGGTTTTGCGTGCCCCCCAGATTGATCCGGTAGCCTTTGTCGAAATCCACCTCTGCCTCGCCCGAGACAATAGAGGCAAGGTGGAAAATCACATCAGGACGCACAGCAATCAATTCCACAACTGATACCTCGCGCGACATATCCGCCGCATATAATGAGGTCGTTCCGCAAAATCCTTCTGGTGGAGCAGGTTCGACAATATCCACCAGCGTTAAATGCCGGACGTTCTGCCCGCCCAAAGTAGAAGTCTGCGCGATCTTCTGGGCCAGCTTGCGGCCAATCATCCCCGCTGCGCCGATAATCATGATATGCATGGGATCCTCCCTTAGGGCATGTTGCGATTAGCGGTATTCGGGAGGTTTAGGTCAAGCCTTAGAACCTGCCTTTCTTGTCTGTTCGTCCCTTTTGACCGCATCCCATAAGACATCCATTTCCGCCAAATCCGATTGCGCAGGCGTCTTGCCCAATGCAGCCAACTTGGCCTCAACTCCCTCAAAACGGCGGGTGAATTTGGCGTTGGTTGCACGCAGCGCCTCTTCGGGATCAATACCAAGGTGCCGCCCCAGATTGGCCATCACAAACATCAGATCGCCAAATTCCTCGACCTGCTCTGCTTGGCCCAGACTATCGCGCGCCTCTACCAATTCCCCCGCTTCCTCTATGATTTTATCAATCACCTGCCCCGCGTCAGGCCAGTCAAACCCCACACGCGCGGCGCGTTTTTGCAGTTTCACTGCCCGCATCAAGGCAGGCAAATTGCGCGCCACACCATCTAGCGTCCCGCCAGTTCCCGCCGCCTTGGTGGCGCGTTCCGCCGCTTTGATCTTCTCCCAGTCAATCGTCTGCTGATCGGCGGATTTATCCCGGCTCTCGTCTCCAAAAACATGCGGATGGCGATGCACCATCTTGTCCGCAATTGCTTTGGTCACGCTCTCAAAGGTGAAATGCCCCTCTTCGCGCCCCATCTGGGTATAGTAAATCACTTGCAACAGCAGATCACCCAGCTCCCCCTCCAACTCCTCCATATTGCCCTGCTCAATTGCATCGGCAACCTCATAGGCTTCCTCGATTGTGTAGGGCGCAATAGAGGCGTAATCCTGTTCAATATCCCATGGGCAGCCGGTTTCAGGATCACGCAGGCGCGCCATGATTTCCAGCAAACGCGGCAAACCGCCGTTTGGATCAAGGCATAAGGATTGTGAAGCGTTATGATCTTTACTCATGGTGTCCCGTTGGTCTGGGTGAATTTCAGGCCCATTTAAAAGCGCGCATTAACGGGAGTCCATGCTTCATGCCAGCAATCAATCCCATTGCAGAATATTTCGTCGAAAATAAAAGACTGGCGCCGCCAGCTGCACGCTGATCCAGCAAAGAATTTACAAAAATTCCCGCGGTAGGATTACTTCCACGTTCTCCATGCGCTCAATATAATACCAATCGTCTTCGTAATTCTCGGTCATGCCGGTGGTCAGTTCTTCTGGCCATGTCGGATTATATACCTCGTTGACCAGAGACGGGAATTTCTCTTCAAAGGCACGGCGCACCCGCACAAACCCTGCTGCCCGCTTTACCGGATTGTCCTGCAAATAGGTTTGCATCAGGATTGCACCTCGCAAAGAAATACCACTGTTGATCCGCAACGGGCTACCTACCAGGGCTTCTTTGTTTTCAATGCCGGTAAAGGCCTGTACCACGTCGCGCCAGATATAGGGGTAATCCTCAAAGCGCCAGGCCGTCACCGGCATCTCGGTGCTCCTCATCTGCGCCCGGTGCAGAAAATCCGACCAGCGCAGGCGCGGCAGGTTGGTCTCTTCAATGAATTCCTCAAAAGTCACGTCCGACTCGGTTTTCAAACTTTCGGCATAACAGGACGGAATAAAAGTCGCAGGATTGCGCACCGAAACGAACAAGCGCACCGGCAGCTCGTAGAGTGCTGCCTGAATGCGCATTACCGTGTTAACAATACGCGGATAAAAGAACTCTTTGCCTACAGGGCGGGTGACGGTGCCGCTGATATTGGGGTCAACCAGTACAATACGGCGGTATTCCTTGTCTCCAGTCAAGGTAGACAACAGCTGCGCATTAATCTCGTCTATGGGTTTTTCGTCCCGCAACCGCTTGAGAGCTAGCGCAAAAGCCTTTTCGGCAAGTCCGGCATCCGGTAGGCAGATACCTTGCTCCGCCAACAAATCATGGTTATTTTCCAGCATCTGGCGCAGATGCTGTGTACCAGAACGGTGTGCACCAATGTGAAGTCGAATATCCATCTAATCAGCCTTTACCAGAAACTTTCGGCACAAACCATTGCTCAAACCAATAGTAGACACTGAAATAGCTTTGGTTTAAGCGCCTTTCAATGGTTGATATTGTAAACACCGGAAAAGTTGCACCCAGGCACTGGCGGCTTAGCGGCTGGTCGATAGTCTCGGTCGCCATCGCCACACTGGTAATCACGCCCATTCTGGCGATTGTTTGGCTGGCCTTGTTCCCGACGGAAAATATCTGGCCGCACCTGATTTCCACAACCCTGCCCCGCTATCTCGCCAACAGCATCCTGATGATGTCACTGGTTGGCATTATCACCGCCACTGTGGGTACTGGGGCGGCTTGGATTGTGGTGATGTACCGGTTTCCGGGGCGCAAAATTGTCGAGTGGGGGCTGTTGCTGCCCCTCGCGCTGCCGGCCTATATCGGCGCCTATGCACTGGTTGATTTCTGGGAATATGCCGGGCCTTTTCAGACCGGCATGCGGACGCTGTTTGGCTGGAATAGCCCCGCTGATTACTGGTTTCCCGAGGTGCGCTCCCTTGGGGCAGCTGTATTGGTAATTGCCGCCTCGCTGTATCCTTATGTCTATTTCCTTGCCCGCACCGCCTTTCGCGAGCAATCAGGTTCCGCCATCGAGGTGTCCCGCGCTTTGGGCTGCGGTCCTTGGGCCAGCTTTTGGCGTGTTGGGCTGCCACTGGCCCGCCCGGCCATTGTTGCGGGCAGTGCCATCGTGATGATGGAGACCCTGAATGATTTCGGCGCGGTCGAGTTTTTTGCGGTACAGACCCTAACCACCGGTATTTTCACCGTCTGGCTGGAAGCCTCCAATGCGGGAGGGGCGGCGCAAATCGCCTGCGTTATTCTGATATTTGTGCTGGTACTGGTGACACTAGAGAAATTCAGCCGCCGCAAAATCCGCTTTCATGAAACCGCCAAGCAAAAACGGGATGTTGCCCCCACTGTGCTGACCGGCAGCCGTGCCCTTATCGCCCTGATAGGTTGTACCATACCCGTCTTCTTTGGTTTTGTGATGCCGATTTCTATCATGGCCAGCCACGCGCTTAGCGAACCTGAACTCTGGGTCCAGCCCGCGCTTTGGAAGGCCACTCTTACTACCGTCAAAGTATCAGGTCTCGCCGCTTTGATCACGGTCGTTGCCGGATTGATCATGGTGTACGGCGCACGGCTCTCGAACTCCCGCGTGCCACGCCTGCTGGCACCTGCGACCACCATCGGCTATGCGGCCCCTGGCGCTGTGCTGGCTATTGGCATTCTGATCCCTTTCGCAGCATTGGATAATCGCGTTGCAGACGCTTGGTTGGCAATCACCGGCACTGATCCCGGCCTGATCCTGACTGGCACAGCAGGTGCCGTGATCCTTGCCTATTCAGTGCGCTTTTTTGCAATTGCCTTTGGTTCCATCGACGCCGCTTTTGGTCGCGTCACCCCCAACATGGGATTAGCGGCACGCTCTTTGGGTCACAACGCCGGATCTTCTTTGTGGCGGGTGCACGTGCCAATTATTCGCGGTTCCATGGCCACGGCTGCCCTGCTGATCTTTGTCGACTGCGTCAAGGAGCTGCCCGCTACCCTGCTGCTGCGCCCGTTTGGCATGGATACGCTGGCGACCAAGGTTTACGATTTTGCCTCGCTCGAAGACATCAGCGGTGCCGCACCTGCCTCGCTGGTCATCGTCGCTGTCAGTCTGACAGCGGTGGGGATTATGGCATTCAAAAGCGGGCGCAATAATTAGCTGCCTGTCGCAAAACTTCTAAACCGAGACCATTTCCAAAAGTTTGGGTTTTGACACCTCGGCCTTCGTCCCTTGCAAAACGACAGAACCACCGCGAAGTGCGTAGAACTGATCGCCCAGATCATAGGCAAAATCGAAGAATTGTTCGACCAGCACAATTGCCATATCCCCGCGATCCCGCAGATAGCTGATAACACGGCCAATCTGTTGGATGATGTTGGGTTGAATGCCCTCGGTCGGTTCATCCAGCAACAGCAGTTTGGGTTTGGTGATCAGCGCACGCGCAATTGCCAGTTGTTGTTGTTGACCGCCAGACAGATCGCCACCGCGTCGTCCACTCATTTCCTTTAACACCGGAAACAGCTCAAAAATCTCGTCGGGAATGAAATGTTCCGACTTGGGCAGGCAGGCAAACCCGGTTTCCAGATTTTCGCGCACAGTCAGCAATTGAAAAACATCACGCCCCTGTGGCACATAACCAACCCCAAGCCGCGCCATCGCATGGCCGGGTAGAACGCCCAGATCTTCGCCATTCAGTGACAGCTGACCACCAGAACGCCCATGCGCACCGGCCACAGCCTTGAGCAGGCTGGTTTTACCCACGCCATTGGTGCCCATAATGCAGGTGACCTGTCCCAGTTCCGCGGTGATCGTCACATCATATAGGATTTGCGAGCCGCCATAGTGCAGCGTCAGATTATTGGTTTTCAGCATCGTTCAGCGCCCCAGATAGACATCAATCACCTCTTGGTTTTTGGTCACGTGGTCAAGGCTGCCCTCGGCCAGAACCGACCCCTCATGCAACACCGTCACCTTGCAATTCAGGCGGCGCACGAATTCCATGTCGTGTTCTACCACCACCACAGCGCGGGTTTTGGCGGCCTCGACCAGCAGGCCAGTGGTGTGTTCACGTTCTTCTGGCGTCATGCCAGCGGCCGGTTCATCGACCAGAAGAACCTTAGGATCTTGCGCCAGTAACATGCCGATTTCCAGCCATTGTTTCTGACCATGACTCAATTCACCGGATTTGCGCTCCAACTGATCTTTCAGGCCAATTTCCATGGCCAGTTGTTCTACTTTGGCCCGATCCTCTCGGCTTTGAAGATAGAACAGCACCGCCAGTGGCCCACGTTTTTTGCGCAGTGCCAGCAGCAGATTGTCAAACACGCTTTGATCCTCAAACACTGTAGGGCGCTGGAATTTGCGGCCCACACCTGCTTGGGCAATCTGCGCCTCATTCAGCCGCAACAGGGAAATCGCCTTTTCACCAAACACGACATGGCCCTCGTCCGGTTTTGTTTTGCCGGTAACAATATCCATAAACGTGGTCTTGCCCGCACCATTAGGCCCGATGATAGCCCGCATTTCAGCAGAGCCAATGGTAAAGGTCAGGTTGTTGATGGCTTTGAATCCGTCAAAAGAAACGGATACGCCTGAAACCTCTAGTATTGTGTTCATTCTATCGCCTCTTTTTCTTGCAGGGATCCTGCACCCGGCCCAAGATCAGCGCCATGACGGTTGGGGGCAATGCGCCCTGAAATCAGGTCAAACAACCCGCCAATGCCACGTGGCGCATAAAGGGTAACCAACACAAAGCTGAGGCCCAAAACAACCTGCCACCAATCAACCCAATCAACGGTATAAAATCCCAGATGGATCGAGGGCACCTGACCGGATGTGAACCATGTCGACACCAACGAAACAAAGGCCGCACCAATCACAGCGCCATAGAAACGCCCGCGACCGCCAATCGCCACCCAGACCGCTAGATATATAGACGCGATCGGGGCCATTTCAGCGGGGTTGATAATGCCTGCCTGCGGGTAATACAGCGCACCCGCAATGCCAGCCACAACCGCGCTGAGCACAAAAATGAACAGTTTATAAGCCTCGACCGGATAGCCAAGAAAACGCACGCGGGCCTCGTCATCCCGAATGCCGCGGATCACGCTGCCGAATTTCCCCGACACCACCCAAGTGAACAGTACATACCCCAAGCCCAAGGCCAGCGCCGATCCCCACAGGAACCAGACCGAAATAATCGCTTGGGGTACGTTATTTGCACCGGGCAGATTTTGCAGGCCGGACAAGCCGTTATTGCCACGCAAGCCACTGTCATTTTGAAACAGGTACAGCGACAGGGCAAGGGTCATCGCCTGTGTCAGAATCGAGAGGTAAACCCCCGTCACGCGGCTGCGAAACGCCAGCCAGCCGAACACCAGCGCCAGCAGACCGGGCACCAGAACCACCAGCGCCAGTTGCGCGGGCAGACTGCCGGCCAAGGTCCAGATCGCCGGAAAATCCGAGGATCCGACAACGCCGAAAATCTGGTTGCCGATGGCGTCCTTTACCTCTTGCTGGGTGGGCGGAATTTCTGCGCTGGCCATAGATGTTACGACAATATCACGGGTACGTTCGTACATCAGCCACATGCCAATCATGTAACCACCCAGCCCGAAAAAGGCAAAATGGCCAAGGCTAAGGATACCACAATACCCCCAGACCAGATCCATCGAGATCGCCACCAAACAAAGGGCCAGCGTTTTACCCAGTGTTTTGATGAACGAGGTGGATAGAAAGCCAATGCCAAAACCCTCGGACAAGACGGTGACAACTACGGTGAATACGGCCAGACAGCCAATGAACACCAGAATGGACGGGTTACGAAAGATAAAGCTACGGGGCATCGGTCTAATCTCCTGCCGCGCGGCCTTTGAGGGCAATAACACCCCTAGGCCGGAATTGGATGAAAATGATGATGAAGATGATCATATAGGTTTGCGCGGCAAGGGTGTTGGATGGGTTCAGCCATTCAATCCCTTTTTGCAAGCTACCAATCATTGTAGCCCCCAAAAGCGCGCCCCAGATGTTGCCAACGCCGCCGACAACCACGGTCATAAAGGATTGCACGATGTAATCGGCCCCCAGTTCAGACGTCACCTTGGCATACAAACCAATCGCCACACCGGCGACACCGGCAATGCCCGAGCCAAGACCAAAGGTCAGCATGTTCACGCGATCCGGGTTGATCCCCATACTACTGGCCATACGCGGGTTTTGCGTCACAGCGCGGGTTTCAAGGCCAAAGCGTGTGCGTTTCATAATGAACAGGAACAGCGTCAAAAACGCCAGCGCCAGCACAAAAATCGCGATACGGATATAACTAATCGACACCACATCATTCAGCACCCATGCCCCGTCGAGCCATCCCGGAGAGGTCAGTGGCCGTGCTTGTGTACCAAATATATTCTTGGCGATCTGTTGCACGGCAATGGAAATCCCGAAAGTCGCCAGCAGCGTCTCAAGCGGGCGGTGATACAGCCAGCGGATCACCAGACGCTCCATTGCCACACCGGCAGCAAAGGTCACAACAAAGGCCGCAGGCAGGGCGACAATCAGCGAAATCGTGTAGTCGGGGATAATTTGCTGCACCACATATCCGGTATAGGCCCCCATCATGATAAACTCGCCATGGGCCATGTTGATCACACCCATCACACCAAAGGTAATGGCCAGGCCAATGGCCGCAAGGAAATAGATTGAGGCAAGCGACAAGGCATCAAGCCCGAGGTCCAGCGCCTGATTAAACCCGACACGGGTTTGGATACCCTCTAGCGTTTTGCGGGCTGCATCGGTTACGGCCTTGGCGGGTTCTTTATAGAGGTCATAGAAAACAAAACTGGCAAGCGTCGCTTCACGCTCTACCTCGGCAATGCGGGGGGGCACGGTGCCGGAGGCCGCCAAATTGTCATAGGCCTTGATCCGTGCACCGAGATCATCAAGCGTTGCAACAGCCGCGCCGCCAACTTGGCCACCCACGATATGGGCGGCAAGCACCTTTCGGATTTCATTGGCTGTTGTCACAGTGGGCGCGCGGTTAGCAGCGACCAGCATTTCATAGGCAGCGGCGGCCGTGATATCCTCGCCAACAACCCTCTGCGCAGCGATATTTTTGCTCTCTGGAAGCGCGCCCTCGGCAAATGCCAGATCGGTGGTTAACAGCGGATTCAACGTGGCACGCACATCAACTCCCAGATCCCCGGCCACCTCCTTGATGGCTGCAATTCGTGTTTCCGGATCGGTATCAAAGCGGATGGTCAGCAGGGTGTTCAACCGTTGCTTCAGCGTCAAAATATCGACGTTACTTTCCGCCCCAATGGAGGCACGCAATGGTGCCAGCAATTCGACTGCCGGATCGCGTTCAATTGACAGTAACGCTGCACGGCGCAGGGCGGCATCCGGATCATTCAATTGAAACTGAACCAGAGACGTCCCTATCAGCGCGCGTACACCGCTGTTGGGCTTCACCAGTTTTAGCTGTTTCTTGGGAAACTCGCCAACAGGCTCGGCGCTGTCGAAATCAAACAAGCGATATGCCTTTGGGGCGGCCTTTTCACCGTAAAAAAACAACCCGTCAGCTTTGCGTTGCCAAATTTCTCGGGCTTGCCATTTTTGCAAAACCAATTGGGCTTGCGGCAATCCGCTGCTGGCAATGGCATCAATGGTTGGTTGGATGGATTTGCGTGAACTCTTTATGATTTTTGCCCGATTGTCTTGCAAAAGCGTCTGTACCGGCCCGTTTTGGGCGGACAGCGGCGACACGAGGAACAGAAGGGCCACGAGTGCCAAAAAGAAGATACGCATTGGGGAATAGCCTTATGGGAAAGGGGGCCAAAGCCCCCTCTCGCGTTATGTGTTATTTAGTAGTTGGATTGGATTTGTACGCAGGTTTTGGTTTCGGTGTTGTACATACCGCAGCCCAGTTCTTTCCAGTCGGATCTCAGAACCGCAGATTCTGGCAGGAAGTCTGTCCATGCATCGCCAGGAACTTCTGTGGTTTGGCTGATGATGTCGAACTGGCCGTCAGCCTGAATTTCGCCAATCAGAACCGGTTTGGCCAAATGGTGGTTTGGCAGCATTACTGCTGTACCGCCGGTCAGATTTGGAACCTCAAGGCCATACATTGCTGTACGCACCGCATCAACATCAGTGGTACCGGCTTTTTCGACCGCTTGAACATACATGTTGAAACCGATTACGTGCGCTTCCATCGGGTCGTTGGTCACACGCTCTTCACCAGCAAAGGCTTTCCACTTGGCGATAAACGCCTCGTTCAGGTCAGATTCTGCAGATTGAAAGTAGTTCCATGCGGCCAAATGGCCTACAAGGTTAGCTGTGTCCAGACCGGACAGTTCTTCCTCGCCAACCGAGAAAGCAACAACCGGAATGTCGTCAGCGGAAACGCCGGCGGCTGCCAGCTCTTTGTAAAAGCCAATGTTTGCATCACCGTTGATGGTGCTGATCACGCCAACTTTTTTACCATCCGCACCCAGTGCAACAACATCGGCTACAATTTTGGACCAGTCAGAGTGACCGAAAGGGGTGTAGTTCACAAAGACGTCGGATTCCGCGATGCCTTTACCTTTAAGGTAGCTGGCCAGAATGTTGTTCGTGGTGCGCGGGTACACATAGTCGGTGCCCAGCAGCGCGAATTTTTCAATACCCAGTTCTTCAAGGAAATAGTCTGTAGCTGGAATGGCTTGCTGGTTGGGTGCCGCGCCGGTGTAGAATACGTTTTTAGAGCTTTCTTCGCCCTCATATTGTACCGGGTAGAACATCAGGCCGTTCAGTTCCTCAAGAACCGGCAGGGCAGATTTACGGCTCACGCTGGTCCAGGAACCAAAAATCACGTCAACTTCTTCAACAGACAGCAATTCGCGCGCTTTTTCTGCAAACAACGGCCAGTTGGATGCGGGGTCAACGACAACCGCCTCGATCGGACGTCCCAAAAGACCCCCTTTAGCATTCTGATCTTCGATCAGCATCAGCATGGTGTCTTTCAGAGTGGTTTCGGAAATCGCCATTGTGCCTGACAGCGAATGCAGCACACCGATTTTGATTGGTTCTACAGCTTGCGCTGTGGTGGCGATTGCACCAAAGGCAACTGTCGCGGCCAAGGCAGTTTTAGTAAAAGTCATAGATATCTCCACGCAGGGCCGCGCCATCACCTTGCGAAGAACGCTTGGCTAGATTAGATGTGCCCTGCAACTAAGTTGTTGCAAAAGTGTGGCGGCCAAATTGATTTCCACGTCAGAGGTCGTCACACACCCAATCTTCTTGCAAGCAGACTACAGAAAGAACCGAGCAGGTTGATCAATGACATATTGATTTCGGGGTACAACATTTCGTTCATCTAAGCCGTTCGCAATCTGAATGGCAGCACAATAAATAAGCACCACCATACGTCTTGCCTAAAAAATAGGCGCGCACCTGTCTAATTCTAGCGCTTCGAGTAATAACGCGACAACAAAGTGTAGTCGCTGCCCAAGTGCTTGCGTATCACAGCCTTTGCTTTGGGTGAAAGGTCGTCAAAGGAAAGGGAGTACGTGCTTTTGTTCAGTCGCGGGATTGAAATGGGGGCATTGATCCGGTTGCTGATATCTGCGGCGAGGTGATCTAGATCTTCAACCCGATAGATTTTGTCATAGCGTGTCAGATCGGGGCCAATGAAAATACTAGCAGGTAGTATGTGGTGTTTGATCACGCTCGAAAGGCCAAAATACTCTTGCAGGTGTTCAAAAAAGAAGTCTGGATCAGGATCATCCGGAAGATTGGATTCCCTTAGTCTAGGACTGCGAAAAAGATCCCGTTTTTGTTCTTTGCGATCAGAATACACCGACATCAGCCGCTTTAGGGGATCGCGGATAACGGTAAACCTCCAATGATCCTCATAGAGGTTCCAGCGATGTAGCCTGAAGCGTTTGGTAGGATACTGGATGTGTAATTCATCAACCCTGCCTTTGATTTTGGATTTTGGAATCCGGGCATCCGGGTCAATCGCGCAAAGGGCTGCTTTGACTGAACTGCAGGCAGCCTTAGGAATCGCCATATAAGCAATTTTATGGGCTTTGATGCAGATTACCATATCTTGTTCTAACCAACTTGTGAAAATGCTCTGCTTCGAGCATTTCCGGTTAACGTTGAAATACCCTATGTCGCCGGCATGCCCTGCTCAATCAAACGGGCCCAATAGGAACATCCTGTCGGAATTGCCTCATCGTTGAAATTATACAGAGGGTGGTGAACGTTGGCCGAGTCGCCGTTGCCGACCAAAATATAGGTGCCGGGACGCGATTCGAGCATAAAGGCAAAATCTTCGCCGCCCATGGTCTGGGGGGCATTCGAATCGACGTTCTGACCGCCGACCAACGCACTGGCAACCCCCACAGCGAAATCGGTTTGGTCGTTCGAATTCACCATTACTGGATAATTGCGATTGTAGTTCAATTCCGCTTTCGCCCCGTAAGCGGCGGCCGTGCATTCGACAATTGTGGTGATGCGCTCTTGCGCCAGATCACGGCCTTCGGGGCTAAGGGTGCGCACGGTTCCTTTGAGTGCGACCTTTTCAGGGATCACGTTAAAGGCTTTGCTTTCGGTTTCAAAACTGGTGATCGACACCACGGTAGCGGCCAGCGGGTCAGTGTTACGCGACACCACGCTTTGCAAGGCCATAACAATCGCCGAGGCCACAAGTGTTGTATCGACACCATCCTGTGGCATTGCTGCATGCGCACCCTTTCCCGTGACGGTAATGTCCAACAAATCGGTTGCCGCAAAAAATGCGCCTTGGCGAATGGCGAATTGCCCGACCGGCAAGCCGGGCCAGTTATGCATTCCATAAACTTCCTGAATGCCGAATTCTTCCATCATGCCGTCCTCGACCATCTCGCGCCCACCGGCACCCCCCTCTTCGGCGGGTTGAAAAATGACCACGGCAGTGCCGTCAAAATTTCGGGTCTCCGCCAGATACTGTGCGGCCCCCAGCAGCATCGCAGTATGGCCATCATGGCCGCAAGCATGCATTTTGCCCTCGGTCCTAGAAGCATAGGGCAGGCCCGTTGCCTCAAATATCGGCAGCGCGTCCATGTCGGCGCGTAGACCCATTACTTTGCCCGATGCGTTCTGCTTGCCTTGAATTACCCCCACAACGCCGGTGCGGCCAATGCCGGTTTTCACCACATCACAGCCAAACTCGCGCAGCTTGTCCGCAACAATGCCCGAGGTGCGGTGGGTATCATACAGCAGTTCCGGGTTCTCATGCAGGTCACGCCGCCATTCGGTGATGTCGCTGTGCAATTCGGCAAATCGGTTGATCAAAGGCATGGGGTGTTCCTAGCTGAGGTGTTTGATAAGATCTTGGATAAACTTGGCGCCAGAGTTGAATTGCGCAACGGATACAAATTCATTCGCCTGATGCGCCTGTTCTACGCTGCCCGGACCACAGACAACAGTAGAAAAGCCTGCGTTCTGGAAATGCCCCGCCTCGGTGCCATAGGAAACAACGTTGTCGGAATTGTCCCCCGTCAGCAGCCGCGCCAGCGCCTCGGCGGCACCATTGTCTTCGGGTTTCAGGCCGGGCACGCCAAATCCCCGCGTAACCTTGATACGGGTTGTTGGGATGACGGCTTGCATTCGGGCCTCGACTTGCGCGACTTTCGCCAGATAGCGATCGCAGATTTCATCTGCATCCTCGGTGGGGAGCACCCGAAAATCATTCACAAAGGAGCAATTCTTTGCCGTGATATTTCCAGCCGTTCCGCCGGAAATCATGCCTACATGGTAGGTCGTGAAAGGCGGCTCAAACCCGCACTCCGGGTCGCTGTTGGCAATCGCGTGGTCCATCTGTTCATTGTGCCATTCAACCAGCGTTGCGGCGGCCATGATTGCGGACACCCCTTTATGCACCAGCGAGGCGTGGATTTCAAAACCTTCAACTTCCGTCAAGAAGCCGTGCCCCCCTTTGTGTCCGGTCACCGTTTTCATCATTGAGGGTTCCCCGACAATACAAATGGCGGCTTTGGGCATCTTTTCTGCAAGCGCATCAATCATCGGGATCACGCCTTCGCAGCCTACTTCCTCGTCATAAGACAAGGCGATCTGGATCGGATGTTTCAATTCCGCCGCCATCATTTGCGGCACGGCGGCCAGCGCCAGCGCGTCAAAACCCTTCATGTCACAGGTGCCACGACCAAAATACTTGCCATCCTTTTCAATCACAGTCCACGGATCGCTGTCCCAGTCCTGCCCCTCAACCGGGACCACATCGGTGTGGCCCGACAAGATCACACCGCCCTCGATCATGGGGCCGATATGGGCGTAGATGTTAGCCTTGTCGCCCGTCTCATTATAAATAATCTGCGGCTCTACCCCCCATGATTTCAGGTATTCTTCGACAAATTCCACCAGCGGCAGGTTGGTTTCAGAGGAAACAGTAGGAAAGCTGATCAGCTTTGCCATCATTTCAAACGGGGTAAACTGCATGGGCATGGTTTTGATCCTGATGTGGTAATTGGGCGAGTTTGTTTACAGTGCGCTTGCGGGTCAAGGGAAAACCTATGTGTAACGATAGTATCAATGAAACTCAAAAAAAGTTGTGCAATTTTTGGGAATTGGAGTAACCTATTTCAAGAATTCGAACCATTGGACCGCCACTTTGGTGTTTTCTTTTGTACAAGGGGATGACAAGACACTTTCAAAATATGCGATCTACTTGCTGTTTGCAAAGCGGTTAGATGGCTTAAAAATGGAGTCGAAAACTTCGAATTCCATTAAAAAAGGGTGCAAAGACGCCCGATAACTTGGGGCCAAATTTAACAACTTGGGAGACGAAAATGACACTAATGAAACGGGCCATCGGCAGCGCGCTGGCGTTATCAATGGCGACAATGGCAACCGCTGAACGCGGCTCTGACGGTGATGTGAAAATCATTTACTGGCAAGCGCCTTCAACTATGAACCCTTACCTTTCTGGGGGCACAAAGGACGTGGATGCGTCTGCATTGGTTATCGAACCACTGGGCCGCTATGACGAAAATGGTGCGATTGTTCCTTGGTTGGTTGATGAAATCCCAACTGTTGCCAACGGTGGCGTAAGTGCCGATTTGACCTCGATCACATGGAAGCTGAAATCCGGCTTGAAGTGGTCTGACGGATCCGCGGTAACGTCAAATGATGTGAAATTCTCGGCTGATTATTGTATGAGCCCTGATGGTGGTTGTGCACAGCTGTCCCGATTTGGCGGCGTTTCGAGTGTCGACATTATTGACGACCTGACTGTCAAAATCACTTTTGAAAAACCAACGCCCTTTCCTTATGGCCCTTTTGTTGGTGCTGAAACGCCAGTTCTTCAGGCTGCGCAATTTGCCAATTGTATGGGTGCCGCAGCCCCCACCTGTACGGATGCCAATTTCAATCCAGTCGGAACAGGTGGCTTTGTTGTCACAGAATTCCGTCCAAATGATGTGATTACGCTGAAAGCAAACGAACAATATCGGGACCCTGCCAAGCCTGCGTTTGCAACAATGACTTTTAAAGGTGGTGGCGATGCCGCTGGTGCGGGTCGCGCAGTTATGGAAACTGGCGAGTTTGATTACGCTTGGAACCTACAGCTGGCCCCTGATGTAATTGCCAAAATGCAAGAGGGCGGAAAAGGGGTTCCAATTGCAGGGTTTAGTACACTGGTTGAACGTTTGATGATCAACCTAACCGACCCGAGTTCTGAATTGGGCAACGAGCGTTCCACCCGCAAGCATCCGCACCCTTTTCTAAGTAATATTAACGTGCGCAAAGCCCTTTCGATGGCAATAGATCGCGAACTGCTACGCGAGATCGGTTACGGCCCGGCGGGTAAACTGACATGCAATGTTGTACCTGCTCCGGCAGCATACGCGTCACCAAACAACGGCAGTTGTCTGACACAGGATATCGCTGGCGCGAATGCGCTGCTTGATAAGGCTGGCTTTGCCAAAGGATCTGATGGGGTTCGTTCCAAAGATGGCGTGCGTCTGTCAATCCTGTACCAAACATCCACCAATGCTGTACGTCAGGATTTCCAAGCGCTAATCAAACAGTGGTGGTCTGAAATCGGCATTGAAACCGAATTGCGCAACATTGATGCCTCTGTGTTCTTTGGCGGGGACGCAGGTTCGCCAGATACGTTCCAGAAATTGTTTGCAGATCTTGAAATGTATGCAAACAACTTTAGTGGCACTGACCCGCAATCCTATCTAGGAAGATGGCGCTGCGATAATATTCCAAGCCCAGACACCCAGTGGCAAGGTGAAAATATGCCGCGGTTCTGTGACCCAGCATATGACGCGTTGCATGATAAGCTGCAGGGCACTGGCGACTTGGAAGAGCGGGCAAAAATCAGCATCGCGCTAAATGATATGCTGATGCAAGCTTATGCCATTATCCCTCTGGTTCACCGGGGTCGCTTGTCTGCCCACGCCAATTCTTTGGGCGGCGTCAATTTGAACGTGTGGGACAGTGAAATGTGGAACACTGCTGACTGGTATCGCATTAAATAAGCGGCCCAGAATAATCTGCCCCGGTGCGGTTTTCTGCGCCGGGGCTTCTTTTCCCCAAAGCCCTGAACAGAGGCGTCTATGCTCAACTTCACTATCCGTCGATTGCTGATCTCGGTCCCGACGCTTGTGTTCATATCTTTGGTTATCTTTTTACTTCTGCAATTGGCCCCCGGTGATCCAATGGCGCAGGTACCCCTTACTGTTCCCCCCGAAGTAAAGCAAAAGATGCGCGAGGCTCTGGGCCTAGGTCAGCCGATCCACATTCAGTACTGGAAATGGCTGGTACAGTTTTTCTGGGTAGAGCCGCTACACCTGTTCGACTACATGTTCAACACTGTCTATTCTGAGGGTATGCAGCGGGTAATTTCATGGCAAACCCGTTCGCCAGTCATGGATATCGTAGCGCAACGCATACCGCAAACCCTGTGGGTGGTGGGCATGTCTTACGTGCTGGGGATCATGATTGCCCTGCCACTGGGAATTATATCGGCGTATAAGCAGTATTCCATATTTGATCAGGTCGGCACGTTTATCTCGATGGTGGGCTTTTCGGTGCCAACTTTCTTTACCGGTGTTCTCCTGATCGTGGTATTCTCGGTTCAGTTGCAATGGTTCCCCTCAATCTATGACACCACCCACAAGGTAACTGATTTCTCCTCTCTCATGTTTCAGATCAAGCAAATGATCATGCCGGTCTCGGTGTTGGCACTATACAACGCCGCACAAATCGGGAGGTTTATGCGGGCCTCTATGCTGGATAATCTCAATCAGGATTATGTGCGTACGGCGCGCGCCAAGGGTCTGCCGGAAAAGGTTGTGGTGCTGGTGCATGTGCTGCGCAACTCGATGATCCCGGTGATTACCGTGATTGCATTGGGGGTGCCACAGGTGTTTGGCGGCGCGATTATCACCGAACAGGTGTTCAAGGTAAACGGCCTTGGACAGTTGCTAATAACGGCCATTCAGGCCAACGACCTGCCGATGGTGCAAACCCTTACTTTCATCTTTGCAATCCTGATCGTGCTTTTCAACCTGATTGCAGACGTCCTTTACGGCGTGCTCGACCCGAGGATTCGCTATGACTGATACAACCGTGCAAACCAAGGCCCTCAGTCGCAACCAATGGTGGGATGTCTGGGATCAGTTCAAAACCCACAAAGGCGCAGTGGTCGGTGGCGGGTTTTTGCTGTTTATTACGCTGGCAGTGCTTTTCGGGCCATACCTGTGGACCCTGGACCCCCAGCGCCTTGATATCCGCGCCAAGGACATGCGTCCGATCTACACTCTGTTGTGGGATAGCGGTGCCAAGGTCTCTTGGGGCCATCCCTTTGGTACCGACAATCTGGGCCGCGACACCATGGCCAAGCTGATGGCAGGGGGGCAAGTCTCTATGGCTGTAGGCTGGGTGGCAATGCTGCTTTCGATTGTTATGGGCACCGCGATTGGTGTTGTTGCCGGCTATTTCAAACGCTTTGATGGTCTGTTGATGCGTTTCACCGATCTCTTCTTAGCGCTGCCGTTATTGCCACTGTTGCTTGTCATCATGATGTTATTTCGCGATTCTTTACGCAAGAGTTTCGGACCAGAGATGGGGATTTTTATCCTGATCGTAATTGGCATCGGTATTACCTCATGGATGCAAACGGCCCGGATTGTGCGGGGTGACGTGCTGGCGTTGAAGGAACGCGACTTCATTTTGGCTGCACGCTCAATCGGAACCTCTCCGCGCCACATGATTTCGCGCCATTTATTGCCTAACGTGATGTCACCGATTATGGTCTCTGCCACGCTGGGATTGGCAAATGCGATCATTACCGAAAGCGCACTTTCGTTCCTTGGCCTTGGCTTTCCGTCTGATTTCCCCACGTGGGGCAAGCTGCTGTTTGATGCCACTGATCGCATGGAACTGTACCCCGAGCGCGTCATCTGGCCGGGCATTTGCATCAGTTTTACGGTGCTGTCCGTAAACTATATCGGTGATGGGCTGCGCGATGCGCTGGACCCACGCATTCGTGGCAGATAGGACTCTAATCGCCTAAACCACTGCTATTTGCACCCCTTTCCCGATTTTAACGGTTACTTTGCAATTCTTTGCGATTAAGCTGTGGCAAAATAAAAGGGGCCACAAGGCCGCATGCGAGTAGCAGACAGATGAAAATTACAGCAGTTACCTGCGTGAAAAACGAGGGTCCGTTCCTGTTGGAATGGATTGCCTTTAACCGGATTATCGGGGTCACCGATTTTCTGTTCTATTCCAACGATTGCACCGATCACACCGACGATCTGCTGGATGCGCTGCAAGGGCACGGTATCGTCAAACACTTGCCCAACCCTGCCCAGGACAACCGCGCTTACCAGATGGCGGCCCTCAAGGCGTGCAAGCGTGACCCGATTGTCAAACAGGCCGATTGGGTTTGGGTGTCGGATGTTGACGAGTTCTTGAACATCCACATTGGCGATGGCACCTTGCCTACACTGATCGAGGCTTGCGGCGATCCACAAGCTATTTCCGCCACTTTTCTTATGATGGCAAACGCAGGCGTAGATGCCTTTGTCGATCAGCCGGTAATCTCGCAGTTTTTCAAATGCCATGATCCCGATCAATGGACCGACCAAACCGCGATAGAGGTCAAATCTCTGACCCGCAAGGATTTGCCGTATCAGTATTTCGGTGCCCATCGGGCGTTCTTGAAAAAGGCTGTGACCGAGGCCCCCACCTGGACGGATTGTTCCGGGCGTCAGGTTCCCGATCGCTTTACCTTTGTCAAAGCCAAAGGGCGCATTCGCAAATTTCCCGCCAAAGGCGCGCGTGATTTTGCCACCTTGAACCATTACGCTTTGCGCTCGCTCGAAAGCTATGTGGTGAAATCGGATCGCGGTGATGTGAACCGCGAGCACCGCGATTTTGAGGATGACTATTGGGTCGACCGCAATGATGCCAGCCATTCGGACGACCGGATTTTGAAATATCTAGAACCGGTGAACGCCGAAATTGCCCGGCTCAAGCAGTTGGAAGGTATCGCCGCGTGGCATGAAAAAACCGTGGCGGCGCATACCCGGCGATACAATGAACTGATGGAACTGGAGGCCTACGCCAGCCTGCGGGATCGGCTGAAGGGCAAGTAGGGTAGATCGTAGAATGCTTGAAACAACAAAACATGAATTGCCCCGCGCCAAGGTGCTTAACTTGGGGCTGCCCAAGTCGGGGACCACCACATTGGGGCAAGCGATGAAGCACGCGGGCTACCGCGTTGCTGACTGGCGGGTGCGCGGGCGCGGATATGTTGGCGCCTTGATGTACGCCAATTACTTTCTCGGCAAAGACCCCTTGGGGAAAATGGGCCGCTTTGACGCGTTCTCGCAGATGGATATTATACGTGACGGGTATAATCTGTGGCCGCAAATGGATTACGGCCTGTTGACCACGATCCGTGAATTCCACCCCACAGCCAAGTTCCTGCTCAGCTATCGTGAACCGGAGGCTCTGAGCGATTCAATGCTGCGCTGGAGCAATCTTGGCAAGCGGCGCCTGAAAATCCACTCTGTGCCAGGCCTGCCGCTGGGATATGGAAGCGATAACCTGCACCGGGTAAAATGGATTGAGGGGCACTATCGTTTTGTGCGCAAAGTATTCGCGAATGATCCCAATTTTCTGGAATATGACATGACCGATGCACATGCCCCGCAAAAAATCAGCGCCTTTCTGGGGCATGATTTGCCGTGGTGGGGGCGCGCAAATGCAAACGCGCCAGATCAAGTGCCATCGGAAGAGGTCTAGGCGATGAAAATTTTTCTGCATATTGGATTGCCCCATTGTGGGGCAGAGCAACTACAGAAGGTTATGGACAAAAAGCGTGGGCAACTGGCGAAAAAGTCGGTTCTCTATGCTCAATCGCCGGGGCGCAAAAACCACACCCGCCTTTTCATGGCAATGAGCGATCCGGCGCATGTGGACCCCCTGCGCTATCATCGCGGCCACGGATCGGCGCAAAAACAGGCGGAGTTGCGGGATAAGCTGCGCAAGGATTTGCAGGGCGAAATCGACAAGGTGAACCCCAATTCCTTGATCCTGAGCGCGCACCAGCTGGGCAGTGGTTTGATCAGCGAGAGCGAATTGATCCGGCTGCGCGATTTCCTGCACGGGTTTTCCAAAAACATCACCATAGTGATGCATCTGGATGAACAAGCACGGGTACTTGCAGCACATTACGCCGAGAATATTTTGCAAGGGCGCTATGCCTCACTGGAACAGGAATTGACGTTGGCGGCGGGGAATTGGTTCGCGGCGGCAACTGCCGCGCGCAAGCCATTGGAACCGCAACTCAACCAGTTCCCCGATGTTCAGGCCCCGCCATTCTGGCTCGATTACACGGCGCTGGTGGCGCGCTGGCAAGCAGTATTCGGCCAAAACACCCTGCGCCTGCGCCCCTATGATGCGGCTATTTTCGATTCTGCTGATCTGATGGCAGAGGCCAGCGACAGCTTTGATCTGCCCTCAGGGATTGGCAAGGCGGGGGGGGGGACGCCCCTGAACCGGCCTCGGATATGGCCCTTGCGCGCGCGCGGCGCATGAACAGGTATTTGCTGCAACTAATGGAGCGGGGGCAAATACTCGACCGCCAGTTACAGATAAAAATTGCAAGGTCTGTGGCCACAAAGGGGGCGCCAATTGATCCAGCAAACCTTTCTGTGATCAGCAATCGTTTTACCAAGGATAACACTGCGCTGATGAAGGCCTTTCCGGATTTAGGTGAATCTGCGCTAAAGCCCAAGCGCGCCGAGAATGACTGGCAGGAACCGCCGGTTGGCAACGAGCTGAAGCCGCAAAAAGTGATCACGGCGTTTCAGGGGCGCATTGATACACTAACCACTAGCCAGCGCGAAGAAATGACCCGGCAGGCACCGGTAGTAGATTACAAGCAATATATCTCAAAAACCGGTGAGAGGGTTTTGCCCAAGGCCGCCAAGCAAGAAGTGGCTAAACTGGCGGCTGGCCGGTTCCGTCCCCGTAACGATATCGGCAAAGTAGATGAGGTTGCCGAACTGCCACAATATACCGCGATCAAACCGCGCAAGCTGGGCAAGAAATCAACCGGCAATGTGATTGTCGGCTGCATGAAAAACGAGGCACCCTATATTCTGGAGTGGATCGCCTATCACCGCGCCATCGGGGTTGACGGGTTTATCATCTACACCAACGATTGCTCGGACGGGACAACGGAAATTCTGGACCGTTTGCAGGCTATGGGGGTGATCGTCCACGAGAACAACGATAACTGGAAGGGCAACTCGCCCCAGCAAGCAGCACTGAACCGGGCGGTAAAACATCCGCTGGTCATGAATGCCGACTGGGTAACGCATATTGATGTGGACGAGTTCATTAACGTACGCCATGGCAATGGCACCTTGCCGGAATTTATTGATCAAGTGGGCGATGCCACCAACGTTGCGATGACTTGGCGGCTGTTTGGCCACAACGGCGTGAGCAAACTGGCGGATGAACTGGTAATCGGCCAGTTCGATCAGGCCGCGCCAAAGTTCTGCCCTAAGCCCCATACGGTTTGGGGGTTCAAGACGCTGTACCGCAACATCAATGCCTATGAAAAAATCAGCTGCCACCGCACCACCAAATTGCGCGAACACAAACGCGACGCAGTGAAATGGGTGAATGGCAATGGTGCAGAAATGGACGGCAGTATTGCCGATAATGGCTGGCGCTCTTCGTTGAAAAACATTGGCTATGATCTGATCCAGCTGAACCATTACGCGCTACGCTCTGCCGAAAGCTATCTGATCAAACGCCAACGCGGGCGCGCGCTGCATGTGGACCGCTCGATCGGGATCAACTATTGGCTGCGGATGGATTTCAACAGCCACAAAGATGTGACTATCAAGCGCAATACCAATCGCACCAATGCAGAAATTGCAGTGCTGAAAAACGATCCAAAATTACGCGCCTTTCATGACAGCGGGCTGGAATGGCACCACGCCAAAGCAACCGAATTACACGCGATGCCGGAATTCGAAGACCTTTACCAACAAGCCCTCGATCTGGATTTGAACGATATCGAGCGGGTGGCCTGGTGTCTGGTCAATGATCTGGAAAGTTAACCCATGCGCGCTCTGGCTGTCATAACCGTCCGCAACGAGGCAGCCTTCTTGCTGGAATGGCTGGCGCATCACCATGTTGTCGGGTTTACGGATTTTCTGGTGTTCTCGAATGATTGCGAGGATGGTACCGATCTGATGTTGGACCGGTTGGCAGAAATGGGCCTGCTGAGCCATGTGCGCAACACCCGCAAAGACGCGGGCGGGGTGCAGTGGGGGGCGCTGAAACAAGCAGATAAGCATCCACTGGTCGCACAGGCTGACTGGATTTTACCGATGGATGTGGATGAGTTTGTCAACATCCATGTGGGCGCGCGCAAGCTGGCAGACCTCTGGGCCGCCCTGCCCGAGGCGACGGCAATCCCGCTGACGTGGCGCTTGTTTGGCAACAATGGCGTGGTGGATTTCAAGGATCAACCGGTCCTGCAACAATTCACTCGGGCCGCTCCGGTCCCCTGCTATTGGCCGTGGAAATCGGCTATGTTCAAAACGCTGTACCGCAACGACGGCACCTATGGAAAACTGGGCATACACCGCCCCCGCCAACCCGACCATACCCGTCTGGACCGGGCGCAGTGGTTTGATGGGGCGGGACGCAAGTTGCCCGATAGCTATAAAAAGCAAAAGATATTCTCGAATTTCTGGAAAGATAACACCACGCTGGCGCAATTGAATCACTATCCGCTCGGGGCCAAGCAAAGCTATGTTTTGAAACGGGATCGCGGGCGGGCGGTACATGATGCCCATCGTCTGGGTATGGATTATTGGGTTGAACGAGATTTCAACCAGGTGGAAGATCGCAGAATTCTGGCCCTGTGGCCGCAAACCAGTGCGTTTTTGGCGGAACTCAAAACGGATGCGGTGCTGAACAAATTGCACAAGGCCGCGTGCAACTGGCGCAATAGGCGCTTTGATGCCCTGATGCTGGAAGAAGAATACCGTCAGTTGTTTGGCCAGTTGCTCCTGTGCGGACCAACAGTTCCAATGACACAAGAAAGCGCCGAACGGGTCATGAAATACGGGCGTACTGCGATGGCACAAAATCGAAATACCAAGTGAGAGTGCAGAAAAATGGCTGATAAAACTACTGAACAGGCACCACAGAACCCCTATGTGGATTTACCGCAAAAAGCATTCTGGAAAACCGGGGTCGCCAACAACTCTGCCTTTGATATCCACGGGTTGTGGTCGCCAAAGTTTCGGGTGCTGCCCCGCCATAAAATCGTTACTGCGGGATCATGTTTTGCCCAGCATATTGGCCGCGCGCTGGCTGGCCGTGGTTACGGCTGGTTTGATGCGGAACCCTCCCCTGAACATTTGTCACCCGAGAATTGCAAACGTTTCAACTATGGGGTTTTCAGCTTTCGTACCGGTAATATTTATACTGCCAAGGCTCTGCGCCAATGGATGGAATGGGCCTTTGGCGTGGTTGATGTACCAACAGAGGTTTGGGAAAAGGACGGGCGGTTCTATGATCCCTTTCGTCCTGCAATTGAGCCAAACGGTTTTGAATCCGCAGACGAGGTGCAGAAATCCCGCGCCGTCACCTTGGCCGCCCTGCGCCGTGCGGTAGAGCAGAGCAATTTTTTTGTGTTTACCATGGGATTAACTGAATCTTGGCAAAACGCGGAACATGGCTTTGAATATGCAATGTGTCCGGGGACATTGGCGGGTCGGTTTGATCCTGAGAAGCACATTTTCCACAATCACCGGTTTGGCGAAATCATGGCCGACCTGAAGGCGGCAATTCGATTAATGCGCTCTCACAACGAAGAACTGCGGTTCTTGCTGACCATCTCACCGGTGCCGCTGACGGCGACGGCGGCGGGCGGGCATGTCTTGACAGCCACCGTTCATTCCAAATCCACCCTGCGTGCCGTCGCAGGGGAGCTGGCTGCCGAGCACCGCAAGGTGGATTATTTCCCATCATACGAGATTATCACCGGCACTCCCTATCGTTCCATGTTCTTTGAGCCAAACCTGCGCAGCGTATCACCAAACGGCGTTGCTTTGGTAATGGACAATTTTTTTGCTGATCAAGAGGCAACTTTCGGCCCCGTGAAACCGCCTAAGAAAAAGGCGGTTCAGCGGGAATCCGGCAAGAAATCCCACGACGATGTCGTTTGCGAAGAGGAGATGCTGAATGCCTTTGCCTCGTAGCCGCAAGAAACTGTGCATTTTCGGGGACAGCCATATTGGCTGTCTGAAAATCGCCCTGACGGAGAAAGCATTCACCACCCGACGCGCCCTTGATTTTGAGTTCTGGGGGGCAGACGGGCCACGGTTTCGCGCGCTTGATCTGGTGGGATCCACTGTAGTGCCCCGTCCCGAGGTGCTGAAAACCGTGCTGATGGTAAACGGGAACGGCAAAGAGATTCTGGACCCGGTTGAATTTGACGCCATCCTGTTTATGGCAGCGCGGGTCAGATCACAGGATTTTTTCACCCCGCTTTTGCACCGGATGCAGCAGGCCGATGGGTTTATGTCTAATGCTGTGTTTCGCCAGATATGCCAGGATTGGTTGCCGCGAAATCGCAGCTATCGTGCCGCCAAGGCAATGGCCGCGACGAAAACCGCCAACATTATTCTAGCGCCTACAACATTTACAACCGAGGGCTTTGAGAACCGGTTGTCTGACAAACAACGAGGCGCATTTACAGCCTCTCCCCAAGATCGAGACAGGATCTGGCAAGAGCTGACCCGCATTGCTGCTGACGATGGAATCACGCTGATCCCCCAACCCGAGGAAACCGTTGTGAACGGTTGTATGACCCGCAAAGAATACACCAACACCATGGCAACCGGCGACATTGATCCGGTACACCGTAACCCAAAATACGCAGCGTTACTGCTGGGCAAGGTTGTTGACACTTTCTACAGCTAACATCTTATGCGGCGAAGTTTCAGTTTAATCGGTGATTTTCCTTGCCTATGCTCCTGCCTTCCATAAAGCTTGCTGTAGCTTATGAATTGGGCAAGGAGCCATATGATGGATTTGGGTGTCACCGAGAAAGTCAAACCGCTGATCAGGCAGGTTCGCCAAATGGTCACCGCAGAAATCGAACCACTTGATCACGCGTTTCACGACGAAGTCGGCAAGCATCCCTCTGGTGATCGTTTCAAGCACACGGATCGGCAGCTCGAAATCCTCGATAGGTTAAAAACCAGCGCCAAGGCCAAGGGGCTGTGGAATTTCTGGCTGACGGATAGCGAAAGGGGCTATGGTCTTACAACCGTGGAATACGCCTATCTGGCCGAGGAAATGGGCAAGGTCAGTATCGCTGCCGAGGTGTTCAATTGCTCAGCACCTGATACCGGCAATATGGAAGTGATCGAGCGCTATGGCACCGAGGCCCATAAGGAACGTTGGTTGAAACCCTTATTAAACGGGGAAATCCGTTCGGCCTATTTGATGACGGAACCCGATGTTGCCAGCTCCGACGCGGCACAACTGGCGTTCGAGGCCAAGCGCGAGGGTGATGAATATGTGCTAAACGGCGAAAAATGGTGGGCATCCGGCGCCGGTGACCCGCGTTGCAAGGTTTTCGTTGTGATGGTCTGCACGGCACCAGATGCCGCCAAACATGCGCGCCATTCAATGCTGCTGATGGATGCGGATACCAAAGGTATCGAAATGCTGCGCCCAATGCAGGTTTTCGGCCACGATGACGCCCCCCATGGGCACATGCATGTTCGCTTTACCGATGTGCGCATCCCCGTCTCCCAGATGGTTCTGGGCGAAGGGCGCGGCTTTGAGGTGGCGCAGGGGCGCCTAGGGCCGGGGCGGATTCACCATTGTATGCGGGTGATCGGACAAGCGGAAAAGGCGCTCGAAATGATGTGCAAACGGGGGTTGTCACGCAAGGCGTTTGGCAAGCGGATTGCAGATCTTGGTGCAAATTACGACATCATCGCCAACGCGCGTATGGACATTGAAATGGCGCGCCTTCTGTGCTTGAAGGCAGCTTTTATGATGGATACTGTTGGTGTAGCCGAGGCGCAGCCGTGGATTTCCAAGATCAAGGTGGTAGCACCTTTGGTGGCCAGCCGCATTGTGGATGATGCGATGCAAATGTACGGCGCAGGCGGAGTTTCGCAGGATCAACCCTTGGCGCAGATGTACACCAGCATTCGCTCCCTGCGCTTTGCCGACGGGCCAGATGCAGTGCATCGCAGGCAGGTGGCGAGGGCAGAATTACGCAAATACACCAACGCCAAAACATGAGTGCTGGACCAAACAATACCATGCATCGCAGATTGATGACATTCCAGAGATGAACAAGCTCATTGATTGGCTCGGGGCCAATATTCCACCCGATGATGGTCAGCGCACATTGGTACATGGCGATTTTCGCATTGATAACATGCTGTTCGACACCTAAGCACCAAAATACGTGGCAGTGCTGGATTGGACAATGCCTCAGACTCCACGCCAGCGGAAAAGCCGGAGCCTATACCCCCGCTTCGCCGCTGCCGGATTACAGGCGGCGGATCAAGAATTGTGATTTCGGGTGAATTGGGAGCGCTTTATTCGGCCGAGCTAACTACTTTCAGCTGTGGCTCCATTTCCACGGCGCGAATGTCACCCTCGGCGCTGGCTTCCAGCATCTGCCCGGTATCAAACCGCTGCAATCCATCCGCACCTACCAGCATGGGAATGCCATGTTCGCGCGCGACGATCGACATATGACTAAGCCAGCCGCCAACCTCTGACACGACGCCCGCGGATTTTAGGACATATGACAACCACATCGGGTGCACCATCGAGCAGACCAAAATATCCCCCTCCTCAAACCCCTCCAGCGGGCTACCAGCGGCAGAGGTTTCGTAATCGACCACAAAGGCGCGCCCGGTGATTGGGCCACTACCGGAAACCCAGCTCCCGTTGGCGTCGCCCGCAGAACCATCACTGTTGATCGCAAACGGGTTGCTGGCCAATTCCAACACATCGAGTGTTATCCGGGCAGGCAAGGATGGGGTCTTATTGAACAGGCGCATTTGCGTGCGCCGAACGGCAGCCTCCTGTTTCAGGGCTTCGATATCCCCGCCTTCATCCAGCAATTGTTCAAAACCGAGATAAAACACCAGCCCATCATTTCCAAAGGCGTGATCGAGCGCCAAAACCATGCGGCGGATCACCGAAAGGTGCTGCAAGGCATTGTGCTTGGCCTCTTCCTTCAACGCCTGATAGCGGCGCGAGCGTTCAATCAAACGCGAAAGTTCGGGGTCTGATATTTTGATTGTCTGCGCCGGTTGAGGCGCGGTTCCACCGATTAAGGCCGGGCGCAGCAACATATCAAGCGTATCGGGGATCTCGCTATAGCGTGGCTCGCTCAACTCGTAATCAAACACCGAGCGGTGGCCCATCTGTTGCTGCAACCACATCTGCTGACTTTTTGACGGCATCAAGGCGGCCTGCTGAATCAACCCGGCCGGGCTAAAGGAAACCTCTCCTGCCAAAAGTTCTTGGGCTGACACGCCCCGCGCATCACAAGCTTTCTGCGCCTGCGAAGTATAATAACTGGCCGCGATATTGATGGTTTCGATTTCGGTATGGGTCCAGTGCACAAAATCGCTGTAAATTTCCGCCAATTGCACCCGCAGGGCCGCATCTGTTAGCTTGGTGAAATCAACCGCATTCCAAAGGGCCACTTTAGCGGTGAATTCGGGCATAAAAACATCCCTGTAACTATGCTCGATTTCTGTATCGACCTTGCGCAAACGGCGCACGGCGGCGGCGTTCAACTCCACCGTGTTATGGAGTTTCAGCGCCACATCGGAATAGAGCCGCCCAAAGACCGTCATCAGGTGCGAAGGCGCGTCCTCGGAGACATTGTAGCTTAGGCCCAGTCGGCGACAAGCCAGATCGACGCTGCCCCCCGGTGCCCAGATCTCCTGCATATAAGACATAGACAGGGGGCTTGGGCGAGGCAGAACCTCAGACATCTCGTCCAACTCAAGCACCAGCTCATGTTTGCCCGCAGTGCTAAACCGATCTGTGACTGCTGACCATTCGCTAAACATCGCCTTGTCCGCGTCACTGCCGACGCCAAGCGTGGTAATGTCGCGGCTTTGCACCAGCCGGATAATGCCATTTTGGCTGGTCCACTCGATGTCTTGTGGCGCATCAAACAGGGCTTCGGCTTGCAGGCCAATACGGCGCAGCTCTTGCAGGTTTACTGGACTATCCGACTCAGCCTCCGTCGCACCGGAAATGCGGCCCATACGCAAGGTTGTTGGGGTGACACGACCGGAAACCAAATCATCCGCCGTACCTTTGACGTATTCCAGCACCATCATACCAGCCGCTTGCGGATCACGGGAAAACAGCACCCCGGAATAATCTGCCATAACCATCTGCTGCACCAGAATGTTGTATTCCTGCGCCTCATCTTCACTGGCGTAACTATCCACCCTCGCGGCTGTGAAAGAGGCGTAAACCCGATCAATGGCCCCCTCTAGATTGGCGCGATCCACTTCAAGTTCGCTCTCGAATACGCCGGCAAAGCTCTGGCTATCGCCATCTTCGGCAGCAGCGGAACTGCGTACCGCCAGCAATTTTCGCCCGGCAAGCGCCCAAATTTGATCAAGGCGCTTTTCGCGTGTTGCCGCATCTGCCGTGGCAAATTCCTGCAAGAAGAGGTGATTTAACACAACCCCTTGGGGCACTGAAATTCCGGCCCATGCCATTTGCGACAGGCGCAGGGCCTTGTTGCCGCAGTCATGCAGATAATCGGTGGCGGAAAGCGGAATGATACCGTTAGTGAGATTGTTAATTTGTCGCGCTAGGCGAAGCTGATGCAGGCTGCCCAGCAGCCGCGAAACGGCACCGGTCACAAAGGCCCGTTGCATCAACAGTAGGGCCAGCGCAAAACACAGATATATGTTACCCAAGGCCGATATCCGAAAGACCAGCACAAACAACAGCGGCGCGCCGATCATCCAGCATAAAATGCGGCCCCTTTTGCTGGATGCCAACGCCATTTGCAGATAGGCACCGCCGAGCAGGGTGAACAACAAGGGCAAAGCAAAGAACGGGTCAGGCGTGCCACCGGTTTCCAGCCACAGGACTGGCCCTGCTCCGTTTGCCGCTTTCTCGACCGCCGCCAACCCCAACATCATCAGCGGCAGAAAGGCCAGCGCAAGCATGTTGCGTAACGGCGTCAGCCCGTGTTTGGCATAAAACTCCCGCATTGCACGGCTCATGCGTTGCGGATCATCCTTAAGGCGCGCCTTCAAAACAGCCAACTCCGGTTTAACCTTGGCAGAAATAATCTGGTCTTTTTCCGCCTTGATAGCGATCGGCAGGATCAAAATACGAGAGATCAGAGCCAGCAGGAAAACGGCCAGCAGAATGTGGCTACGCCCGCCGACCCACAGCAAACCAGCAGCCAAAGTTGACACAGCACGCTGCCAAAGGGTGGTTTGCTGAACAGCAAGCCAGGCGGCGACATGGGGTTTGGGCGTTGGCGGAACAAAATATTCCCACGGCACCGTGTAGCGCCCGCGATAATCCAGCCCCTTTTGTGCTAGTTCCAGCCCCAAAACCTGCGACATGAAACAGCTGCGCCGGTCATAGCAGGCGGCGACAATGGGTTTGCTTGGCAGAGCGTCTATTGCTTGCAACAACTGATCCGTTGGCATTGCACGTAGCGTTATATTGACTGCATTCGGCAAATGGCCGGTCGCAAAATCGGCAGGATAACGCAGATCGACAAACTGAACATCCTGCTGCTCAACAAGGGTTTTCACCTGCTCAGTATCCAGAAGCACAGTATCATTCAAATAGGGCGGCATCGCGCGCAAATCAGATAATCCTCGCACCGTATCATCGCTGAATTCTCGCCCCTCAACGATCCATTTCTCGATCCCACCGGCGATAAAGCGGCAGTCGATCCCCTGTGCGGCCAGTTTTTCACAGGTTTCGGAACTGCGATTGCCGTTATGGCAAAAAAGAACCACCTTTTTGCCCGCCGTATCCACCTGTGTGGCTTGTAAATCCGGGAACCGGATATGGCGGGACATCGGCAAGCTGCCCATCTGGTTTTCGCCACCTTCCCGCACATCCAGAAACAGGGTCGAACGATCCCCGTTCCGCAATTTCGCCAATAATTCCGCAGCCTTGCCGGTGGAGATACCCAACGGATTTTCCGACTGGTTGTCATAGCTCATTACTTTGAGGGTTTTATCGCGGATTTTACTAGCAGGCCGGTTCAATGTTGCCTGTAAATGCGTCAAGCGAGCTGTTTTGGCGCTATTGTACTGCCAAATGTTGAATCCAAGCGACAGGATACAAAGGGCCAAAACGCTCAACCCGCCCCGTACCAGAAGCTTGGATTTTTTACCAGCCGCTGTACGCCCCTTGGCACGCGAACCCGCTAACGCCGCACCACCACCCAACATCGCGGCACCCAGTGCAAATACCTGCCCCAGAGAGGAAACCGAGCCGATCACCAACTCTGGCGATGGTATCGCCATTGCAGAACCGGCTTGCAGGGCCAGCGCACCCGCCCCCCCAAGCCCGATGCGAAAAATTTTTACTGAACATCCTGTAAATAGCATCGCCTTACCCCGTACTCTCAAAAATTGCGCCAAACGCTGTCTGGGATTGAGGCAACTCTGCTTGTGATAGAAATTTGAGGTAAATTTTTCCTTAATTTGACCCTAAATCAACGAAAGAGTTTAATTGTGGTTAACAAATCCGCCTTCAGGTTGCTTGGTTACCCAAAAAATCCGCGCCCGTTCGGGTAGAGAACAGTAAATAATTCAGCACCGTACATATTGGCCTTGCAATCCCTTTGGGTCATGGGTAAATCGCAGCGGCACGGACCGATAGCTCAGCTGGATAGAGTACCTGACTACGAATCAGGGGGTCGGGGGTTCGAATCCTCCTCGGTCCGCCAATTAAATCAACAGCTTAGATAGAAAAAACTTCGTATCAACGAAGGATTAGTCTCTTTTTAGTCTCTACAATTGTGATGTTCTGTTGTGGTGCGCTATGAGAATCAGATGCAGATTTAGTGTAATCAGCAAGCCCGCAGACTAAGCTTTCGAGTTCACCTATTGATCATAGTAAAAGTTTGATTTTTTGAACAAAATTGGCATAAACGATTTTTGATCCATCTATTGCTCGGCCTTTTGAAAAATTTTGCAATTTTTTTGCAAATTAAGTACGTAGTCAAAACGAAATCATCCCACTAAGCTACATTCGCCTGGGTATTATTGTAACCTAGGGCATCGCGATGCTCTTCAAACACGGAGAGATCGAGATGCGGATACTATCAAAACGCCAGCTCAAGGAGTTGGTTTTATACTCGCCACAACACGTGGCCAGACTGGAAAAGGCCGGGACGTTCCCAAAGCGGGTACAACTCGGCCCCAACAGGGTGGGATGGGTTGAGGATGAAGTGTTGGACTGGCTGCAAACACGGCTGGATCGTCGAGAAGACCTGACCGATACTCCTGCATAAGGAGCTCCCCGGCACCTACAGCTACAGCCAGCAATGCGATCACACGGGAGTATTTTGATGGCTTTGGACAAACATATCTAACAACACGTACTGGAAAAACCTCGGCAGAGGCGGATATGATTGCTCAAGTCAGCGAGTTTGATGCTCGCGGAAACCTAGCGCGACAAACCCTGCCATTGATTTGGGCAGACGCCGAGGATGCGCAAGCTAACCCCACAACATTTGATATTGGAACCGAGGATCTGGTTGAGTTTCATTTTGATGCGCTCAATAGGCCTATCCGCACGATTCTGGCGGATTGCAGCCAGCAGGAAACGGAATACGCCACGCTGAAGGTAGCGGTCGTACCAACGGTAGAATGTCGTACGTGGAATGCCGAGCTTGGCCAGCGTTAGACGGGCTGACAAGTGGCTTTCTTCGATCAGCCGGATGATCTCAAGTTTTTCAGATGCAGCACACCTCATTCGTGGTCGCCCCCATCGCCTATCATGCTTTTTTTAAGCAAACGGAGTTCGAGCGTTTGTTCTGCTACCACCTCTTTCAGATCACGGGCTTCGCGGCGCAAACCCTTCACCCCGTCAGTGTTCGCAGCGCATGCAGTGTCGCCAGCAAGCCGTCGCTTGCCAGCCTCCATGAAGTCCTTGGACCATTTGTAGTAGATGCCTTGCGATATACCTTCACGACGACACAGCTCAGCAATGCTGTCTTCACCACGCAGACCGTCCAAAACGATCCTGATCTTCTCTTCAGAAGAATAATGTTTGCGCGTGGCCCGTTTGATGTCTTTGACGATCTTCTCGCCACGGCTTTTGGTTGTCTTTCTCATCATCCACTCCTCAGTGGTTACAATGAGCCAGAAACACTCTCTTATC
>JAHRVG010000073.1 GCA_019090795.1 Paracoccaceae bacterium
GACCCACCTACCGCGCCGCCCCCGCCCTCCCCTGCCGTTGAAAACAAAGCCAAATCTAAGGGGCTGTTTGATTGGTTTATGGATTGGTCCTGAATTGGCTGTTTTTAGTTACAGGTTTCTAGGAAGTCAGGCAGATCAAAATTGTGCCACCGCGTTGTGCGCGGGTTCTCGGTATTTAGATCAAAGGCATCAAACTCACGAAGCTCAACCTGCAATCCAGTGATCCCTCGGGCCAATGTAATTGTTGAACCTTCCCCTAATTGCCTATCCCAAAATATTGATGTTCCTTCAACAGGAACAGCTATTTGGGTGGCAAATTTATTAGTACCGTATTCGTTGAAAACGTGGACACCTGAATGAGGATCATTAATTGCTACAATCATAGCCATCCCCGCCACTGAAATACATTCAAACATTGTTATTTTTACCTCTCCGGTGTTCCAAATACATCGACTGAATAGTCACCGTCACGCTTCACAGCAAGCGATCATTAACCTGTCACAGCCTAAAAACCAAAACCGTCAACAAACACCCGCATTTTGTGTACTCGGGCAAAAAAATAAAACCTTCTTCATTCTCAGCGGGCCGTTAGGCCCCCCTTTTTGCGCGCCGGTTGTATGGCCAGCCTATTGGCCCCGCTGTTCTTTCCACTCTTTCCACTTGTCCGACCCCATGTGATAGCCATAACGCCGCGTAAAATCCGCCAATTTGCTGGCTTCCTCATTCGACATTGCCCCACTCGATTTATCATTCTGACCCCGACTAGGGGTCTCCTTTTCCCCTTTGTTTAAATATGATTGATCTGTTGGGGGGGTGTTTTTTTCCCCTGTTGTTGGAAAAATTTTCCCCTGTTGTTGGCTTTTTTTACCCCTGTTGTCTAAAATATCCCCCACATCTTCTGGGGTGAATTTTTCCCCTGTTGTTTTACCCTGATTATACATAACAACGGCGTGATTTAGGATTAAAAGCCGGTAAACTGGAGAGCGCCCATGCCCTCCATTTGGATACGCTATAGGTACTATAATGCCCATATTTCTTAGGGTTTGCAGGGCGACCTTTACAGTTTTTTCGCTGCGTCCGGTCCTATTCATTAGGTTCTCTCGTGAGAGGCAAGCATGGCCCGTTTGCCAGTTTATAGCGTAAAGTAATTCATATAAAACTTGTCTGTTAGTGTTGCGGATCCCAAGCAATTCAGCGGATGCTTTCACTATGTTCTGGTAAGTCCTAGCATAAGGTTTTTTATTCATCAAACTGCCCCAGATCGGCAACCATTTGATTGATTTCACCCGTTTTTTTCATCCGATTGATCCGGTTGTGAACCGATTGGCGCGACCGGCCTAGGAATTTAGCTATTTCGGTCGGGCCGCGCCCGATCTGCAATCCTAGCTTTATAACGCTATCCTCTGATTTTGTGATCTGCTTTCCGCGCGCCATTTCGAACCTCGTTTTTTCTTGTGTTGTTTACTTAATTAATGTAATCGTTTTCTTGTAAGGCTTGCCTTAACCCATCCCCATCAGGATCGGTTGTCTTGGTTGATCATAGGCAGCGGCGGAACACTGTTGAGGCACTTGAGGTGCCTATCGGGATCGGGGCAAGTCTTACAAAACAATCCTTTACAATCAATAGCTTACCCTTAACTGAATAAAGATTATGCGCTATGCGGGCATTTTGTATTATTAGTTTCTGCTCCTCATTCTTCGGACTTTCCGGCCATAAATCTGTTGCGAACTGTTCTGGCTTGGGCCAACCTCTGATCAATAATCCCTGCCTTGGATATTGCCATGAAAAAACAACAGTTCCAGTTGCCTGATGGCGTTATCTATCTGGATGGCAATTCCCTCGGCCCCCTTCCGGTGATTGCGACTGATCGGGTTGCAAGCGTGATGTGCCAAGAATGGGGGCAGATGTTGATAACAGGCTGGAATAAGGCTGGATGGATGAATCAGCCGAGTAAGATTGGTGACCGGATTGGCCGCCTGATTGGCGCGCCATCGGGTTCGGTAATTATGGGTGATACTTTGTCAATCAAGGTCTATCAGGCATTGGCCTCTGCCCTGCGCATGGTGCCGGATCGCAAAGTTGTGCTGTCGGATAGCGGCAACTTTCCGACTGATCTCTATATGGCACAAGGTCTGATAAGCTCTCTGGATCAAGGGCATAGCCTGCAAATTGAAAGCCCCGAAGACGTGGCTGGTGCCCTGAGCGAAGATATTGCGGTTCTGATGTTGACGCAGGTCGATTATCGTACTGGGCGATTGCATGATATGGCTGCATTAACCAAACGTGCGCAGGCTTTGGGCGTCGTGGTGATTTGGGATTTGGCGCATTCTGCTGGTGCCCTGCCTGTGGATTTGGCCGGTTCAAACGCTGAATTTGCGGTTGGGTGCACATATAAATACCTCAACGGTGGTCCCGGAGCACCGGCATTCATTTACGTGCGCTCAGATCTGGCAGATCAAATTGAACCTGCGCTGTCAGGTTGGCTTGGCCACCAAGCACCCTTCGCCTTTGATCTTGAGTATCGCCCTGGCGTCGGCATAGAGCGTATGCGCGTTGGCACGCCCCCGATTTTACAACTTGCGGTGCTGGATGCCGCACTGGATTTGTGGGACGATGTTGATGTGAACGACCTGCGCGCCAGATCAATTAACCTGACGGAGTTGTTCATTTGCGAAGTTGAGGCCCGTTGCCCCGATTTGACCCTTGCGAGCCCGCGTGACCCAAATAAACGAGGTTCACAAGTTTCGTTCCATTTCTCAGAAGGTTACGCGGTGATGCAAGCCTTGATTTCACGCGGTGTCATTGGTGATTTCCGTGCTCCGGACATCATGCGTTTTGGCTTTACCCCGCTCTATACCGAAGTTTCCGATGTTCTGGGCGCGGTTAAAATATTGCAGGACATTATGGATCGCAAATCTTGGGATAGGCCAGAATTCAAACAAAAATCCACAGTTACCTGAAGGGGTTTGAAGAAACCCGCTGACGTAAAGTGGTTTTCGTTGACTCCCTAACCAATTCCCCCCAATCTCGTTTGGCAATTAGACAAGGATATATTTTGACCGACACACAAAAGGCCACCGGCTCCGCAGTGATTAAACTGCGTAACATTCACAAAAGCTATGGCGCTGTGGAAGTGATCAAGGGCGTGGACCTGACAGCCCATGCAGGGGATGTTGTTGTGTTGATCGGCTCTTCCGGTTCGGGAAAGAGCACCCTGTTGCGCTGCATCAATTTGCTGGAAAATTCACAACAAGGCGATATTTCGATACAGGGAGAGGCGGTTCGTTGGAAGACGTCGAAATTTGGGCGAACCCCGAGTGACGCAGAACAGGTGCGCCGTTTTAGAACCGAACTTTCCATGGTTTTTCAACAGTTTAATTTATGGGCGCACCTGTCGGTTCTGGACAATGTTATTGAGGCTCCGGTTACAGTTCTGGGAGAGAACCGTACCGCTGCACAAGAACGTGGCCGCGCATTGCTTGAAAAAGTAGGTATTGCAGATCAGGCGGATAAATACCCCGCGCAACTGTCCGGTGGCCAGCAACAACGGGCCGCCATTGCGCGCGCGCTCTGTATGCAACCCGAAGCGATGCTGTTTGACGAACCGACATCAGCGCTTGATCCGGAAACCGAGGCCGAAGTGGTTCGGGTCATTCATGCCTTGGCGGCTGAGGGGCGCACCATGATTTTGGTCACCCATGATATGAAAATGGCCCGCGAAGTTGCCAGCCATGTGATTTTCCTGCACCTCGGTAAGATTGAGGAAGAAGGCCCGCCCCAAGAAGTATTCGGCAATACCAAATCCGAACGATTGAAGCAGTTTCTAAGCTCAACGCAATGACATCAACAACCAAACCACCAAAGGAGAGTAACTATGAAAAACCTAATAATAGCAACCGTTGTTGCATCATTTTCGGTTGGCGCAGCTGGCGCTGAAACCATTCGTTTGGGTACCGAGGGTGCCTACCCTCCCTACAACTTCATTAATGATGCGGGTGAAATCGACGGGTATGAACGTGAATTGGGCGACGCGATTTGCGCCGCTGCCAAACTAGAATGTATCTGGGTGAAAAATGACTGGGACAGCATTATTCCAAATCTGGTATCCGGCAACTATGACGCCATCATCGCAGGTATGTCGATTACTGCCGAACGTGATGAGGTAATTGATTTCACGCAGGAATACTTTCCACCAGACCCGAGCGGCTACATGGGAATGGCAGGCGCGAAAGTGGATTTAAAGGGCGGCATCATCGCAGCACAGGTTAATACCATTCAGGCGGCTTATGTGGCCGAGAGCGGCGCAACACTGGTAGAATTTGCCACACCTGATGAAACTATTGCGGCTGTAAAAAATGGCGAAGCAGATGCTGTACTGGCCGATCTTGCTTATCTTGATCAGTTCGTCAAGGAGAGCAATGGCACGCTGGCATTCGTAGGCGAAGTGAGTATTGGCGGCGGTGTTGGCATGGGGGTTCGCGAAAGCGATACCGCATTGAAAAACACGTTTGACATGGCGATTACATCGCTCAAGGCAGACGGCACGGTTACCAAACTGATCGCGAAATGGTTCGACGGTCGTGTGGCTAATTACTAGGTTTTGATCCTATATAAGGGCCGCTCCGGTGGCCCTTACTTTTCCAAAAACAGGGATTTACAAGTGTGCTCTGACCCCTCCTCGCTCGAAGGTCTGAACTGGTTGTGGTGTTATCTGACAACCGCGAAACACATGAAGTTCTATCTGAGTTTTGGCACTGTGATACTGTTGCTGGTGTCCACTGTTCCCTTTATTGTGATGTTCGGCTTTTTGGGCGCTTTGGCACGGCGTGCCCCATTTGCCCCGCTGCGCTGGTTCGGCTTGGCTTATACTTCGATGGTCCGGGGCGTTCCTGACATTGCGTTTTTCCTTTTCGTTCCCATAGCATTAGACCAATTTGTTGAACTAGTTCGGCACAAGGTGAAATGTCCTGACGTGCTAGAACCAATTTATCAGGGAAATGATTTTGTTGTTTGTACTGCCGCGAAAATGCCGCTCAGTGCCTCGCCGCAATGGCTTCATCAGGCTTGGGGATTGACCCTTGCCATCACTGCCTTTGCTATCGTTTTTGGCGCATTTGCAGCGAACATTATCCATGGTGCTTTGATGGCTGTTCCCAAGAACCAGTTGGAAACAGCCAAGGCCTATGGCTTGACTGACAGTCAGACTTTTTGGCGTATTCACATGCCCCAAATGTGGGTTTACGCCCTGCCCGGCCTGTCTAACCTGTGGCAAATTCTGGTCAAAGCGTCACCGTTGCTATTTTTACTGGGGATTGAGGAAATCGTCTATTGGGCGCGCGAATTGGGCGGAACCAAACCCAGCGTTTTCACCTACCCGCATGGCGATTGGCGTATGTGGTATTTTCTTGCACTTCTGGTGTTTTATCTAATCTTAACTTGGGGCAGTCAAAAGGCATTCGAGTGGTTAGAGAATCGCCTCGCCAAGGGTACTTCCACCGTTCAGGGGCGCGCGGCATGAGCTGTTTTGACGCCCTCGCTGGCTATGGCCTTCGCTCAATTGGCACAGGCGAGCGGCTGCTGCCAAAGGGCGATATTACTCTGTGCGAACAGTTTGCCCTAATTGGTTCGGGTCTCGTCTGGAACGTCTATTTTGCTGTTATAGCTGTGGTTCTGGGTTTCTTTTTTGCCACTGCCTTGGCCGTTGCAAAGGTCAACGGTGCGGCGTGGTTGCGTGTTCCAAGTAACATTTTTATTTTTACTTTTCGTGGGTCTCCGCTGTTTATCCAATTCTTCTTTGCCTATGAGTTGTTTTCCCATTTGCCACGGGTGGGCATTGAAATTCCGCTCGGTTTTACCACCATCACCGCCCATACGTCTTGGCTCACTAAGGCATGGTTGGGGGCTACGATTGTGCTGTTTTTAAACACAGGTGCCTATACCGCAGAAATTTTTGCCGGCGCTTTACGCGCAGTTCCCAAAGGCGATATTGAGGCCGCCGATGCCTTTGGCATGAGCGGTATGACCAAGTTTCGCCGCATCATCTGGCCCACCATGTTACGCCTCGCATGGCCCAGTTATTCGAATGAAGCAATCTTTCTGTTTCATGCCACAACCTTGGTATTTTTCTCTGGTTTTCCGGCGTGGCAACAAAAGGGAGATGCGCTGTATTATGCCAATTATTTTGCCGAAAAAACCTTCAACCCCTTTGTGGCTTATCCGATTGTGGCGTTCTATTTTGTCATGGTGGTGCTTTTGATTGTCATGCTGTTCGGAATGGTAGGTCGAAAGTTGAACCGGCATTTGGCAATTGATCAACATGATGTGGGCCGGGTTAGGAGAAACAAGGTTTTCTCTTTCCTAACCCGTTAAAAACACTAAATTATCCGTATTTCGCAAACTGCGCCGCCTGCTTGCTTGTCCAGGTAACGGTCACCAGAAATCCCAAAGCGTCCTGCTCTTCGCTGTCCACAACATTTTGTGAAAACAGCCAGGCACGGCGCTTGCCTTCGGCATAGGCGAGGCGAATAGTCTCCGTGCTCATCGGGTCTTCGAGTGCAGCCTCAATCCCGGCAAGAAGCTCGGGCATCCCCTGCCCCGTCGTTGCTGAAACCGCCAGCACTGCCTCGGTGCGTTCGGCCTGATTAAGTGTGGTTTCCTGTGCATCCTGCGCCAGCAAATCAATCTTGTTCCAGACCTCGATCATGTGTTCTTGCGCGCGTTCGGTAATCCCCAACTCGCCCAGAATATCCCGCACATCATCTGCTTGTGCCTGTGTTTCAGGATGTGAGATATCGCGGATGTGCAGGATCAGATCTGCATCCAGCACCTCCTCCAGCGTCGCTTTAAAGGCGGCGACCAATTGTGTGGGCAATTCGGATATAAAACCAACTGTGTCAGACAGAATGATTTTCTGGCCTTCGGGTAATTCAACCTCTCGCATGGTCGGATCAAGGGTGGCAAACAACATGTCCTTTGCCATCACATTGGCACCGGTCAAAGTATTAAAAAGCGTTGATTTACCGGCGTTGGTATAGCCCACCAGCGCCACAATCGGATAAGGCACCTTGGCACGTGCTGCGCGGTGCAGGCTGCGGGTTTTCTCTACCTTCACCAGTTGTTTTTTTAGGCGTACAATCGCATCATCAATGGCGCGGCGATC
>JAHRVG010000074.1 GCA_019090795.1 Paracoccaceae bacterium
CGTCGGCAGCGTCAGATGTGTATAAGAGACAGCCTATTTACTAGGCCACTCCAAACCTGGAGAATCCTTCAGTTCACGGCTACCTTTGTTTCTACTGGCCGTCTAAGTATTTGAAGATTTGGGATCCAAAAGTCCTAGTAGTATTGGTGCCTTCTTTTTCAGGAATACCATGCTGTTCTAGGAAACTACGCAAAAGTGGCCGCGCAACAACCTTATCGCCATCTTGATTGTACAGTTGGATTTGGCTGCTATCTCTTAAGACAATTGTATATTCATAGTTGTGAATTTCGATTTTTGCACTCAGTTTTATTTCACCAATATCTTCACCAACTCGGTTTCCGCTCCCACCTACGCTAATCGTATTCAACACATAATACGCAAACGCTTTGAGTGTATGTCGCATGTATTCGTTGATAGGCGAAATCTCACCACAAGCTTCTTGTTCAAGGAGCCTTTGAAATAGCTTAACAAGCGATTCCTTCTCCCCGTTCCAGTACATCCAAGTTTTATTTTCCGTTTTAAGGTTTTGATACTCATCAACGAGTCCCCTGTGTTGCAGCGCAGGGGTGAGAAAAATAATTGAGAGTTTGTCGGGCTCTAGCTTAAAGGGGTCATCATTCTCATGATCTTCCAAAATTGCACGGTAGTATCGGTCCAACTGCTTGGGGCTAGAAGCCCCAGTTTTGATTTTGTTTTCAATGACAATGCGATGCAGCTCTTTGAAATTTTTGTCCAAAACTTTGATTTGGACGTCAATGTCGTTTCTTCTTCCGCCAAGTTGGTAAGGTACCTCAAGATCAATTTCAAAACGAACCGCATCGTTTCTTATGAAAGCGCCATAACGCTGTTCATCAGCTAACTCCAAAAAACCATCAATAAATTTCCTTCCCAGCCCGTGATCTTGCGTTGGGCTTAGCAGAAAGGCGAGCATGGAAGACATACTAGGTTCATGCAAATTGGACTTCCCAGTGCTCAGAACTGAAAAAATATTCACGGATTTTTCCTTGTAATGGTTCTTCCCAATAAACAAAAAAGCCCCCGCAACTGCGAGGGCTTTCTCAATTCTTTAACAAATCGACTTACAGTCCAGTGGACACGTCAATCGTATTGCCTTCTTCCAAAGTCACATAAGCCTTTTTAACGTCTTTGCGGGTGCCGAGGCGACCGCGGAAGCGTTTAACTTTGCCTTTGGTGATGGATGTGTTGACCGCTTTAACCTTGACGCCGAACAGTGTTTCCACTGCTTCTTTGATCATTGGCTTGTTCGCTTCAATCGCCACTTCGAAAACAACAGCGTTATGTTCGGACGCCATGGTTGCTTTCTCGGTGATGATCGGCTTGCGGATCACATCGTAAAGTTCTGCTTTCGTGCTCATGCTAATCGAGCCTCCAGTGCTTCGGCGCCAGCTTTGGTCAGGACCAAAGTGTCGCTTTTCAGAATGTCGTAAACATTCGCACCCATTGTTGGCAGGATGTTAACGCCGTCGATGTTGCGGGCAGCGAGTGCAAAGTTTGCATTCACTTCTGCGCCATCAATGATCAGTGCACGTTTCCAACCGAGGTTCTTGACCGCTTTGGCCAGATCCTTGGTTTTTGCAGTGCCCAGATCGGCATTGTCCAGAATTACCAACTCACCTGCTGCAACTTTCGCGGACAAGGCATGTTTCAGGCCCAGTTTGCGAAACTTTTTAGTCAGGTCGTGTGCGTGGCTACGCGGGGTTGGACCCTTGTAAACACCACCACCGCGGAAAATCGGCGCAGAGCGGGCACCGTGGCGCGCGCCACCTGTGCCTTTTTGGCGATAGATTTTCTTGGTGGAATAGCTGACTTCACTCCGTGTTTTAACTTTGTGTGTACCCTGCTGACGTTTCGCCAGTTGGTAACGCACAACGCGGTGCAAAATGTCCTTACGAACCTCAAGTCCAAAGATCGCGTCATTCAGATCAATGGTGCCAGCGGTTTCAGCGTCCAGTTTGATTACGTCAGTTTTCATTCCTCAGACCCTCCTTCGGTGGTCTCAGCAGGTGCTGCAACGGCAGCAGAGCGGAGAGCGGCGGGCATTGGCAGACCATCAGGGGCTTTTTTCTTAACGGAGTCTTTGATTGTGACCCAGCCACCTTTGGAACCCGGAACAGCGCCTTTGATCAGGATAAGACCACGATCATCGTCAGTACGCATAACTTCCAGATTTTGGGTGGTGATACGGGCAGCGCCCATGTGACCAGCCATTTTCTTACCTTTGAAAACCTTACCCGGTTCCTGACATTGGCCAGTCGAACCGTGGGAACGGTGAGAGATCGACACACCGTGTGTGGCGCGCAAACCTTTAAAGTTCCAACGTTTCATCGCACCGGCGAAGCCTTTACCAATCGACGTACCGGCAATGTCAACTTTTTGACCCACCAGATAGTGACTGGCAACGATTTCTTCGCCAACACCAATCAGGTTATCCGCAGATACACGGAATTCCGCAATTTTGCGTTTTGGTTCAACCTTGGCTGCCGCAAAGTGACCGCGCATGGCGGCGGATGTGCGTTTTGCCTTGGCAACACCCGCACCAAGCTGAACAGCGGTATAGCCATCCTTTTCGCCGGTACGTTGTGCCACAACCTGCAGGTTTTCCATTTGCAGAACAGTCACAGGAATCTGTTGACCATCCTCCAAGAACAACCGGGTCATGCCCAGTTTCTTTGCTATTACTCCAGAGCGCATCTGTTTCAGCCCCCCTAAAGTTTGATCTCGACATCCACACCAGCAGCAAGATCGAGCTTCATCAGCGCGTCTACTGTTTGTGGAGTCGGGTCAATAATGTCGAGCAGACGCTTGTGCGTCCGGATTTCGAACTGCTCACGGGATTTTTTGTTTACGTGTGGACCGCGCAGAACCGTGTACTTTTCGATGTGATTCGGCAACGGGATCGGGCCGCGAACTGTCGCGCCTGTCCGTTTTGCTGTGCTCACGATTTCCGCAGTGGACGCATCCAACACGCGGTAATCAAAAGCTTTCAGCCGAATACGTATATTTTGGCTTTGCATTATAAAATGCCTTTCAGAGTTGATAGGTGGGCCGGACGATGATCGCCCGACCCACGTCGAACCGGTTTAGTTCTTATTCGTAGATTTTGGAAACAACGCCGGAACCAACAGTACGACCACCTTCACGGATAGCGAAGCGCAGCTTCTCTTCCATGGCGATAGGCGCGATCAGCTCTACGTTGAATTTCAGGTTGTCACCTGGCATTACCATTTCCACACCTTCTGGCAGCTCAACAGTGCCAGTTACGTCAGTTGTACGGAAGTAGAACTGAGGACGGTAGTTTTTGAAGAATGGTGTGTGGCGGCCGCCCTCGTCTTTGGTGAGGATGTAAACTTCGCACTCGAATTTTGTGTGCGGGTTTACGGAACCTGGCTTACACAGAACCTGGCCACGCTCAACTTTTTCACGGTCGATACCACGCAGCAGAACACCAACGTTATCGCCAGCTTCACCACGGTCCAGCAATTTGCGGAACATTTCAACGCCGGTACAGGTTGATTTTTGTGTGTCTTTGATACCCACGATGGAGATCTCGTCACCCACATTCACAACGCCACGTTCGATACGGCCAGTTACAACTGTACCACGACCGGAAATTGAGAACACATCCTCGATTGGCATCAGGAAAGGCTCGTCGATAGCACGGGGTGGCTGTGGGATGAATTCATCAACAGCAGCCATCAGCTCAGCGATTTTGTCTTTGCCAATTTCGTCGTCACGATCTTCCAAGGCAGCCAGTGCGGAGCCCATGATGATCGGTGTGTCGTCGCCCGGGTAGTCATAGGTGTCCAGCAATTCGCGGATTTCCATTTCTACCAGTTCCAGCAGCTCGTCGTCGTCTACTTGGTCCACTTTGTTCATGAAAACAACCATGGAAGGGATGCCAACCTGACGGCCCAGCAGAATGTGCTCACGTGTTTGTGGCATAGGGCCATCGGCTGCGGAAACAACCAAGATAGCGCCATCCATTTGCGCCGCACCAGTGATCATGTTTTTCACATAGTCAGCGTGGCCTGGGCAATCAACGTGGGCGTAGTGACGGTTTTCAGTCTCATACTCAACGTGAGCAGTAGAGATGGTGATGCCGCGTGCTTTTTCTTCTGGCGCGCCGTCGATTTCGTCATAAGCTTTGAAATCGTTAGAGAACTGCTTGGTGATCGCAGCGGTCAGGGTCGTTTTACCGTGGTCAACATGGCCGATGGTGCCGATGTTACAGTGTGGTTTGGAACGATCAAACTTTTCTTTAGCCATAATGGCCTCCTTTTATATTTAGGTGGTGCGGGTTTTCCCGCACCGTTGATTGATGCACCGCATTGGGTGCTTGATGGCACGCACCTAGGCGTATTTCGCTTGAATCTCAGTAGAGATCGCATTTGGCACAGCCTCATAGTGGGAGAACTGCATGCTAAAGTTCGCACGGCCCGAAGACATGGACCGCAGGGTGTTGATGTAACCAAACATGTTGGCCAACGGCACGTTTGCATCGATTGCAATCGCGTTACCCCGTGCATCTTGCCCTTGAACCTGACCTCGACGGGATGTCAGATCACCAATGATGCCGCCGGTATATTCATCCGGTGTCACCACTTCAACTTTCATGATCGGTTCCAGCAGCTTCGCACCAGCTTTGCGCATACCGTCGCGCATCGCCATACGACCGGCGATTTCAAACGCCATGACGCTGGAGTCAACATCGTGATACTTACCGTCAATCAATTCCACTTTGAAATCAATCACAGGGAAGCCAGCCAGAGGCCCGCTGTCCATAACGGACCGGATACCTTTTTCCACACCCGGAATGAATTCTTTCGGGATGGAACCACCAACGATTTTGGACTCAAAGGAAAAACCTTCGCCCGGCTCGGTTGGCAGGATGACCATTTTCACTTCGGCGTACTGACCTGAACCACCAGATTGTTTCTTGTGGGTGTAAGTGATTTCAGCTTCGTGTGAAATGGTTTCACGATAAGCAACCTGAGGCGCACCAATGTTTGCTTCAACTTTGAACTCACGCTTCAGGCGATCCACCAGAATGTCCAAGTGCAGCTCGCCCATACCCTTCATGATGGTCTGACCAGATTCAAAGTCAGTTTCCACGCGGAAGGATGGGTCTTCTGCTGCCAGACGGGCCAGACCCGTTGACATTTTTTCTTGGTCGGCTTTGGTCTTAGGCTCAACAGCAATCTCGATCACAGGATCAGGGAAAGTCATTGTTTCCAGAACCACTGGCTCCTGAACAGAACACAGCGTGTCACCGGTTGTTGTCTGCTTGAGACCTGCCAGCGCAATAATGTCGCCCGCAAACGCTTCCTGAATTTCTTCACGATCGTTCGAGTGCATCATCATCATCCGGCCAACGCGTTCTTTCTTCTCCTTGGTGGAGTTGAGAATGCCGTCGCCCTTGTTCAGGTGACCAGAATAGATCCGTGTGAATGTCAGCGTACCAACAAACGGGTCATTCATGATTTTGAACGCCAGCGCAGAAAACGCCATATCATCATCCGCACGCCGCGCAATGTCACGGGTTTCAGTCTCGTCACCGGGTTTAAAGCCCATGTAATCCACAACGTCCAGCGGGCTGGGCAGATAGTCGATCACAGCATTCAGCAGCGGCTGAACACCTTTGTTCTTGAACGCGGAACCACAAGTGATCGGCACGAAGAGCATTTCGATTGTACCCTTGCGGATCAATTTGCGCAGGGTTGCAATGTCAGGCTCGTTGCCTTCCAGATATGCTTCCATGACATCATCGTCCAGCTCTACAGCCATCTCGATCATCTCGCCGCGCATCTCGTCGGCTTTGTCTTGCAGGCTTTCGCGAATGTCGCGAATTTCCCAGCTTGCGCCGAGGTCTTCACCAGCCCAAACCCATTCTTTCATGGTCACCAAATCAACCAAGCCTTCCAGCTCGGTTTCTGCACCAATCGGGAATTGAATCGGCAGCGGGTTGCCAGCAACGCGCGAACGGATCATGCTTACGCAATTGTCAAAGTCAGCACCGATTTTGTCCATTTTGTTGACAAAAACAATACGCGGAACCTTGTAGCGATCAGCTTGGCGCCATACGGTTTCGGTTTGCGGCTCAACACCAGCGTTTGCATCAAGCAAAGCAATCGCACCATCAAGAACAGCCAAGGAACGCTCAACTTCAATGGTGAAGTCAACGTGACCTGGGGTGTCGATGATGTTCATCCGGTGCTTGGCAGACTGCGCAGTTGCGCCGTCTTCGGTGCGCTCCCAGAATGTGGTTGTCGCAGCGGAAGTAATGGTAATACCACGCTCCTGCTCTTGCTCCATCCAATCCATAGTCGCCGCGCCATCATGCACTTCGCCAATGTTGTGGGACTTACCCGTATAAAACAGAATACGCTCGGTACAGGTGGTTTTACCTGCATCAATATGCGCCATAATTCCGAAATTACGGTAGTTATCTAATGTATATTCGCGTGCCATCTGTTCTGACCTCTACCAGCGATAGTGGCTGAAAGCTTTGTTCGCTTCGGCCATTTTGTGGGTGTCTTCACGTTTCTTAACAGCGGAACCACGGGAATTTACGGCATCCATCAGTTCTGATGCAAGGCGTTCTTCCATTGTGTTTTCGTTGCGTGTGCGGGAGGCTTTGATCAACCAGCGGATGGCCAATGCTTCGCGACGCTCAACACGAACCTCAACAGGCACCTGATAGGTAGCACCACCCACACGACGGGAACGAACCTCGACAGATGGTTTGATGTTTTCCAGTGCTTCGTGGAACACTTCCACGGGGGCACGTTTGGTTTTGTCCTCAACACGTTCAAGGGCACCATACACGATGCGCTCAGCGACGGATTTTTTGCCGTCCAGCATCAGGTTATTCATAAATTTAGTCAAAACGCGATCGCTGTATTTGGCGTCGGGCAGGACTTCACGTTTTTCGGCACTATGGCGACGAGACATATCAGATCCTCCTTATTTCGGTTTCTTCGCGCCGTATTTCGAACGACGTTGTTTACGGTCTTTGACGCCTTGGGTATCCAACACACCACGCAGGATGTGGTAACGGACACCCGGAAGGTCTTTTACACGACCGCCGCGGATCAGAACCACGGAGTGTTCCTGAAGGTTGTGGCTTTCACCCGGGATGTAAGAAATCACTTCGAAACCGTTGGTCAGGCGAACCTTCGCAACTTTCCGCATCGCGGAGTTCGGCTTCTTAGGCGTGGTGGTATATACACGTGTGCACACACCGCGTTTCTGTGGGCACTGCTCCAGGTGCATTGACTTGGAGCGCTTTACTTTTGGCTGACGCGGCTTGCGGATCAGCTGTTGGATCGTTGGCATTCCGGTTTTTTCCCCGTTTCGCAACTTTGTTCATGTACGCCAATTGAGCATACGGCTAGGTCTTCACACACTCGCGCGTCCGCAAGCGTAAAAACCGCAATTGCTCCCATTCCGAGGTGAACAACGCGGTGATTTTACAGAGGGTTCAGGTGATAAAAGTTCCTGAACCTTGATGCATAACAGTATTGATATCGGCTTTAGAGGCGACCCTCTGTTGCCGGATAACCGCGCGTATATGGGGAGTCGCATCCATTGTCAACAACAGCCCAGAGCACAGCCCCCTGGACTGCCCCGCGCGTCTCGGAAAGGGTCGGCGCTCCCCCTGAAGGCTAAGCCTTCATCGCCGATGTCACCGCGACACCACCGGGTTTCTTTTGCAGGTTTAGCGCGGGGTGCCACCCA
>JAHRVG010000075.1 GCA_019090795.1 Paracoccaceae bacterium
GCCATCGTCAATGGGCATAAGCAGAAGGACATCGAGCAACTGCTACCGTGGAACTTTGCCGCATAGGAGGGGTCAAACCAACGCTTACGAATTACTCGGATGAGGATCTGGAAGAAATTCTCCGTATTCTCTATGGAATTGCGGAAGAAGGGTACGAGGTCTATCGGGAAGAAAATGGTGGCGCGCAGGACTTTTCTGAATAAAAACTGCCCCCAATTTTTTGGCAAGCCGAGCCTAATGAAGACTTCATTAAGTTCTTGGGCCGAAAAATTCCCAGCAAACAGCAAAACATCTGTCATAAACCGACCGATGCCCTGCGCACTTCTTCCTCAAAGGTGTTCCATCCCAAAACCAGTTGCCCAGCCAATTCTATAGAACACATTTCTCTGAAAGGCTTCTTTAGGTTTTTGTACAAATAGCCGGCAATTCCAAATGATGAATAACTCACTAAGTTATCCATCACCTTTACCCTTTTTTTTGATCAATAAAGCTTTCAATTCTTACGTAGAACTTTGCTTCCGCCAAGATTTAATTGCGTTAGTAGTATCCGATTTGGGCTCTGTCTCATTCCAACGGTCCCAAAATGCTACCGTTTGGCTATCAGGCTTCAATGTCGGCTCGGTTATTCGGACTCTTGTTGGCAATAGACTAGCATCTCCAACGACAAGAGCTTCTCCAACATCCAATACAGGCAACAGATCTCCAAAGCTTCCTAAGCTATCTGGAAGTAGTTTGCGAATGACGCTTTGATCGTCTCCGTTCGTCAATCTCATTGCAATCACATTATTGCACTGACTTAAAACTGTTCTGTTTACCTCTGACGGGCGCTGGCTAATCACCACCAACCCAATTCCGTATTTTCGACCTTCCTTTGCGATTCTTTCGAAAATTTCAACAGCGATAGAGTCTCCGCTGTCTGCCTGAGCGCGCTCAGGTATGTATAGGTGCGCTTCATCGCACATCAGTGCGATTGGATGTCGTTTCTCTTGTTTAGTCCACAAGCTCGTCGAGAACAGGATTTGAGCCAACAAACTAACCATTAACGGTAAAATGTCTGACGGCACTTCAGAAAAATCGATGATTTTAATACCACCCTTAGCCCCATCCTTTGCTCCCCTTCCGGCAACAATATTGTGGACCATTTTCTCAAGCCATTCCATTTGCATACATTCTGCAGGTGGTTGGAAAAGAAACGCTAAACGTCGGTCAGTCCGTTTCGCTTCAAGGCGACTTATAAGACGGCTCATTTTCCCGTGATATGGACCCTGTTTTTCGGACCCGGCCCTTGCCCCTGCTACCATCTCTTCATCTAAACGTTTTAGCTCAACTAACACCATGTCAATGTCAAATGGAACAGGACTATCAATCGTGAAGTTATCCAAAATTTCTTTGAACTCAGGAGCTGCTAGGTTCGCCTTTTTTGCTTCAGTAATCGTTCTTGTCATGATCATTGACTGATTTGGAGCATTTTGGTCGCTTCGATCTACAAACAGTGAGACTAATGCTTCGTAACCCAGCAACCAATACGGAAGGTGCAAGACGCCATCGTCAAGACCACGACCGCTTTCTATATCGGATGGTCCGGCAACTTTAAGGTGATGAAAGGCATCACTTACAAGTGGACGATATTCACCATGAATATCAAAAAGAACAGCGTTTGCTTGAGGTAATTCAGCGATTTGTTCTAGTAGCCGTGCAGTTGTCCACGACTTACCAGATCCTGTACTACCCACGACGATTGCGTGCCGTTGAAACAGCTTGTTCCCATTCAGATATGCAACTGCGTCGTCATCCAAGGTGAAATTACCAAGTGACAATTTAGGACCATCAGTTTCTACATTCGAAATAACCTGCATGAACCTTGTAAGGCGTTCTCCTTCCAGAGAAAAACAGTTTGCTTCAATTTCAGGAACCGTTTCCAGCGTACGCCTAAACACATTTCGTTGCTCACCCACTCGATCTAACAAGGTTCCAATTAATGTAATTTTGACCAAATTATTTTCGTTCGGAGGTAGATCTTCTTCTGACAGAGCGTCAGCTTCTAGATCTCGATCATCTGGCTTTCTTGTGATCTTTACGACTACACCTATTAAGTGCTGCCCGGATTTACTACTCTGCAAAACAACTAGCCGATTAACCTGAAGACGTTTCAAACGGTCTAAATCTTCCACTCGGATTACTACAGCAGCTGTGTCGACAGAAATCACACACCCTAAGGCATCTGTGTCTACAAAATCGAAAATTGTCATACTCATGTCCTAAAGAGTTAATTTGTTAAATCCGTCTAACGACCACAGGTCACTTTCACCTAGCGTCACCCCATCTGGAGTTTTTGCCGTGTAAACACGACTCCCTTCACCATCACACTCAATCCCAAGATAGTTGTTCCCTGCTCGCTCTTTGAGAAATTGCTTTGCTTCCTCGGTGAGTGTTCTCGCTAGAACAACAATAGGGACATTTTGCTCACGGCATCGCTCAATGATTTTTGGATGGATATGCTTGTCTCGGAAGCCAAAACCAATGCAAAGAAATGCCGACGCGGTACGCAAAGCGTTGTCAGCCCCGTTAATTGTTGTCCTGAACGGGTCCTCACTAGTTTTTTCATACTTATTCAAACCGGGCGTAACAATGAGCGGTGTGTATTCCGAGCCAGGCAAGCTAAAAACGGGCAAACCTACTATTCTCTCATCAATATTCTGAAACCAATCTAGGGAACCATGTATTTTCCAAATTTTCACCACACGTGAAGATTTAGTACCATGGCGGAACTTCACCCGCCCAGTACTCTCCCATTTTTGGACGTAACCTGGAGCAAATCCGGTTTGAAAGAGTAGTCCAACAGAGTTGCAGGCGTACTCAGCGACTCTGTCATAATTTGTTGTTACGACATGAACCTCGTCGTGCGTACTAGTGAACACTCCATTCAAAAGTCGGCCCAATGGGAAAGCTTCATTCGAAGAACTCGTCGTTGAAAAGACTGCGAAATCCTTCTCGTTAATACATTCCCAAGTACATCTCACAATTTTTTCTAATAGCGTGACCGGTAGGTCTTTGCCCTCCAATGAGGCTTCCAAATGATCCCCTTGCGCAAGCGCTGTGCGCACTAAAAGCCATGCATCTTCCTCGGCCCCTTCAGCAACTTGTAAGTTTGCTAGAAGGTAATCACTCAGAGCACTCATACTAGGAAGGTCGTGCGGCATTGATGCCCCACTGCCAAGAACAATCGTTGGCCTACCCTGAAAACAAGCTTGGGCCCGCTTGGAAATATCTTCGATGTTCATAGTTTGTAAATCTTCTTCATAATTTCAACGCAATGATCTCGCCATAGTTGCATCTTGTCCAGTGGATTCATCAACTATAAGACGCATCCCAAACATCGTATAAAATGATCTATCCAGATTTGCAGGCACGCGTAATCGGCCAGTAATTGGCTAATATTCGGCTAACATTGCTAGCTGCACACCAGACACAATCTTCTATAAGCTGAGGGCGAAAAGAGAAACTTCATGAAGATTTCATTAAGATTTCAAGCTCCCCTCATAGGCTCCCGTCATTGGAAACATCGTTTCCCCCAAGCTATAACCCACGTACAAATTCGGATATTTCATTTTCGAGGGTGTTCCATTGCAAAACCAGTTGCCCAGCCAACAGACTTCTGTTGCAACCGACATCCCGGTTAAGCCTGTATATCAGCGTCAAATCGGGTGTTCCATCGGCCAGATCTGTGTAGGCGGGTCGGCTTTTGAATATGAAACCCCATGACTTCTCCAACCTCTCTTTGGTGGGCGCGCTAAATAGGTGTTCTTTTGGGTGTTCCATCAGCTTTTTGGCGATCTGGAAATAAGCGTCAATTTCATCCTCCCGAATGCCGGTTGAGCGCATTTGTTTTTCAGCGTCCTTGATGGCCGCCTCCAACTCGGAAATCTGATTCTCAAGCTTTTCCTGCACTAAGATGGTTTTGCAAAGAGGTATGCGATCCAACAGGGAATCCTGTCGTTGTCTGAGGCTCTCAATATGCGTGGAAACTTGCTCAGCGTCTTCTTTGGCAGATTGGTTTTTGCGGATCCAAACCTCGCGCACAACTTCGCGAAACAAGGGTAGGAATCCAGGTTTTGCCTGCAGTTGTTCTAAACTATTGGCAACGGTGGTTTCGAACTCCGCTTTGTTCACACCCCAGTGTTTATGACCTCGACTGCAGTGATAGTAGCCAAAGTACTTTCCGGACTTGCCCCTAGAACGCGATGCCAGCAGAGGTTTTTGACATATCGGACAGCCAACTACATGACGCAGCAGGAATTGCTGATTGTGTCGATGGTTTTTGTAATCTGTGCGATCCTCAACAATTTCCAGCGTTCCATCCTTGAATCGATCAATGCGCAGTTTGCCCCGGTTGGCCCGGTTAAACAGCTTAATGGTTATCAGGGCCTCAATCGGTGCAAGAACCGGTTTGCCCTGGTTCCAGCGCTCGCACTTCACCCCACAATAGATCGTGCGGCTGATAAATTTGTTCAACTGCTTTACGTCAAGCTGTTTTGCTCGCGTCTGCCCCAGCACTTTTCTGGTTGCAGGATCGTAGATATTATTAACGCGCGAGCGGTAGCCCATGGCATTGATCGCCTCGCAAATTGCGTCATCACGCCAGGTTCCCTCAGCCTTCAACTCAAACATGCGTTTTATCCATACGGCCTCGGTCTCATGCGGGGTCATGATGGTTTTCTTCTTGCCATCTTCAGTGATGATCCTGGCATTATGGTAGCCAAAGTTTGCCCCCCGGCATTGATAGCCATCTCGCGTCAACTGAATCTGCTGGCCAATGGTACGCATAAGAATGTCCGAGGCTTCGGATTTGGCTTTTTCTGCCATGAATACTTCGGCGATGTGGCTGGGGGAGGTAACAGACCACTCATATTCCACCCCCAGATGCGCCAGTCGGTTCTGTTCCGGCTGGATAATGCCGGTTGTGTCAATTAACGACACGCCGAGCTCTCTCAACTGTCGTTTCAGATGTAGATACACCTCGGTACCGCCCCGGGTGAAGCGGTCGATATCTCCAACGATGACCACCTGAATATCCTTGTTCTCAGCCAGGAATTCAAAGAGATCATCCAATACGCGCCGGTCAGATTTGCGCCCCGAATAATGCTCGGTGAAAAATCGCACGACATCAATGCGTTCACGCCTTGCGGCAAATTCGACTTTACGGCGCTGTGCCTCGATGCTTTCGCCTTCCTGAAACTGTTTGTCGGTTGAGACGCGCAGTAAAGCGACGCCAAACCGGGTTACGGATGTCGGGTGATTCTGGGCCATAGTTGAGATTGGGATTAAGTCTGCACTGGTCTGAGCAAAAGCCCCGCACGTTGTCGGCAGATATTGTTCCAGATCAGGATATTCGGGCCAGCCAATGCTGCGGCGGGATTATCGACAACTTTGCGGATTTCATCCAATTCCTGTTTTGAGGCCTGATCCAGATCAATGCTGGTATTTGTATCATCCAGAAACCGTTGCAAACGTTTGTGGTCTTCCTGCCGGTCTGCCCGTTCAAAGGATAATTCCTCCAGATCCTGCGCTGTAATCGGGGTCGGTCGTTTGGATTTTGCCATGTTTAATCAGTATGGATCCACCATTGGTTGCCGTCAAATTTAACGTCCGCGATTGCCTTGCGCCCCGTGTGAATGCTGGTGTCGACTCTTTTGCCGCAACTGGTTGGCCATTTCATATTCCCGGTGTTGACTGCCAAGCCTGTGGCCGCGCTCATATGTTTTTATCTGATCATGCGACAGGCCCTTCGGCGGCGTGTCTTTTCCCGCAAACCCTTCGCGCCAACCACGTTCAAACATCTGATCTTTCGGTACGGCATTTCCCGCAATCAGGTTCGATTTCTGCGCCAATTCATGTGCTTGCTCACGTTCCTCTTGCAACCTCTGCCCATCGTAATGATCTTTGTATGCTATTAGATATTCATCACGGTAGCTATTCGACAAAACAGCTGTCAACAAATTGGGGCGAGGCCGTCGAGGACGGTTTAGCCTCGCATCCGCCTGACCATCGGCCCGCCCCTGTTCGCGGCCTCTCCATTCAAACATCATCTCGCTCCAGCGCATGACCCTTCTGGGGATGGTTTGATTGCAGCAAAGCCTTCCGACGCTGCATTTCCTTGCGCGCGGTTGCATGGCCGTCAAGATATGCCGCTTTGAACCCCTTCAAATAGGCCGCATCAAACATGCCGAAAGTTATTGTTGGCTGTGGTATTGCGGGTTTTCCATTCATGCCGTCAGACCAGCCGTGTTCAAACCCGTCTTGGTCGCCTTTATGCGCTTCCATGATTGTTCCTCCTTCAAAGCTGGATCAGGGTTGGGTGTTGCAGTATGTTTTGCGGCAACGGAGCAACAGGCCGTTTGGAGCGCCGCCGCAGATCACCCCGTTGATAATATCGTTTGGTTTTCAACAAGATTGGTAGGCGATTGGAGTAAAGCATCAGCGCTTCATTCTCTTCCATACGGATTATTTCACTGGCGGGCATCAACGGCGCACTCCCCTTTCGCCCCAACCGGGCTTCAAGGTTCCGGGCAGTTTCCAGCGAAGTGCCGGGCAGATAAATCTCGCAGCCCAAGCCTTCCACAATCGTGCGGGCATCGTGATGACCATAACGCCCGTCAAGCTGGGCCAGAGATTGCAAAAACAGCGCGTAGCTGACTTTGTATTTTCGGGCGGTGGTGGCAAACACTGCGAATCCGGGGATTTGCAGATGGCCGAACTCATCCAGAAACAACCAAACCGGCCGTCCGGGGTTTTGGGGGTCCTTCAGCAACGAGCGGAAAAGATCGGCGTAAAACATGTTCAGCAAGAACGAATACAGATCCATTTGCATCTGATTGACGATCACATAAAGCGCGACGGGGCGTTGGCGCAGCTCATCAAAATCAATGGAATTGGTGGCGGTCAGGCTGGCCAGTTCCGGCGTTGCAATCGGATCCAACGCCACGTCTGCCGTCATCAAAACAGATTGTATGGTCTTCAAATTCCCCTGCACGAAGGCCTGATAAGCGTTGAATGTGCTGGGGTCAGTTTGGGTAGCATCTATGACAAACTGGTCAATCTTTCCCAGTTTGCCTTTCTTGGCGGTATGGGCATCAAACCCGGTGATCAACTGGCGTAGGTTGGCCAGATTGCGAAAGCCCGGTTTCGATTGGTTCTGTAAGCACTGCGTCATGATACGAATCAATTTTTCCGCCGATTGCTCCCAAAACGGATCGCTCGCCCCCTGACCATTACCGCGCCCATTTGCAGATTTCACCAGCGTTTTGGCGAGATCGGCTATGGCCTGAGGCGAAGTGGCCCCCGCCAGCGGGTTATAGGTCTCGGACCTCGCCGGATCCGTCAGGTTCAGCACCCGGATCTGATATCCCTGCGAGGCCAAATACCCAGATGTGTTCTGATATATATCTCCCGAGGTGTCCGAAATCACAAAACTTGGTTTGCTGGCGGGCAAGTTCAGCAGATTGGGCATTACAAAGGTCGAGCTTTTGCCCCGTCCCATGCCACCTTGTACCAGAATGCTTTCGTACCCCGCATCCTCAGTCAGACGCGCGGATTTGCCATCCACCAACGGCCCCGCGTTTGACCCACGCAATAACCAGCTGCGCTCAAACCAGCCCATGAACCGGCTGGAGGGCATTTTTATCCCGACCAACCATGAAAGGGAAAATCCCAAACCCTTCAGGACTATCCCCAGCAAGCGGAATATTCCGGAAAATGCGCCTCCGATGATTTTGAAAATTCCCGAAAAAATCCCGTTGATCAGCCTGCCGATGCCGGAAAACACGCTGTTCACCCCGCGCCGGAAAGGGACAACCGTCAAATAGGCAATGATCCCAACCAGCAACAGTCCCGCCGGGGCCAGCGAGAGCAGAAACACCGGCACCAGGGGCAACATTGATATGATAATTATGGCTTTAAGAAACCCGCCGTTAAACTTGCTATTCATCGCTCGTTCCCATCTTCATTGTCACGTTCAAATCCATCGAGCTGATCCTGTGCCCGTTCCTCCAGCGCCTCGCGACGGCGGAGCAATGATGCTGCATGCGGATCAGTCTTTGGTTCTGTGGATTTGCTTATCGAGGTTTTGGGAGCTTGGGATGGGACGGGGTTCCGTTCGACGATTTGTTCGTAGGCCGTTTCCAAACCAAGTGTGCGCAAGCGATAGCGCCGGTCGGTGTCCAGATTCCGCACGCCAATGGTTTTGCCGCGTTGGTAAAGGCCAAACCCTAGCTGGTTAAGATCACCCTTCAGAGCCTTAGGGCTCGCGGCTTGGCCAAATACCGGGCGCAGCAGTTCAAAAACGGCTATCTTCCCCGAAGGCGTTCCGGTTCTGCGCACCATCTCCCCTTCACTAGAGGTAATGCGGGGGCGGATTTTTTCTTTGGCCTGCCGATAGATTGCACCTCCGTTCAGTTCAGGAAATTGCGCCTCCTTGAAAGCCTCCAAATTCTGCTGAACCCTGGCAAAACCTGACTTATCCATGCGAACTCGCAACGGGGATCGCACCGCATTGGACGAAATCATCAGATGCATATGCGGGTATTCCGTATCCCAATGCACCCGCCCCCAGGCCAGTTGGTGCGGTGCACGCGCCTCACAATACTGTTCAGCCAACTTATGCAAAGCCGTCGCCACCTCGGCTTTTGAAAGATGTGCCTGCGGCTCCAGAACAATCACTTCATGGTACAGCGCATTGCCATTTTTGCGTTTGGGCAAATACCGATAATTGTCCAGAAACTGTCCGGCCACCACCTGTTCATCCTGTCCGGAATGATAGAGATTGCGGGCAAACGTGGTGCCTATGTGAGGATCCGCATCGCGGCCAATATAGTCGATCAGCTGACGGAAGGTCGGAGCCTTGCGCGACATAGATTTAATGATCATTGGAAAAATCACGTTCGCCGCTACCGAAAGCCGAAACAGATCTGTCCATAAAACACCCCAAGATTACCGTGATCTAAAATCACTGCAATCCTTGTGCAGGGCTGGGATATTAAGGATTAGAGGCGGCGCTCCGTCCTAGCGTCACAAATCCACCCGCTACAAACATGCCACTCGGCGTTTCCTAGAATGTCAGAGCGCGGATAGTCAAATCGAGAGCTATGGGGACACGATGAATTCGAACGCCATCTGAAAATCAAACATCCGCGCAAAGCAGGTTTTTGGCGCGGGATCGCTTGAAACACTGATCGTCAGGGAAGCATCGAGAATTCCCACCAGCGATGCCCTCACCATGACAGTTTTGAAGTGGTATGCTCAGATCGTAGATCTATAGAATCGGCGCAGTTGCGTTCCCACGTTGCCTGCGGAAGTTCATCTGCCGCAGAAACCCCGCACCAGTCACAACGCTGCCATCCGCGAACATTTCTGCAACTCTGATCAACCCCTTCGGGCTCATCCCTTTGGCACCCGTCTCAGAAACGATCTGCATAAGAAGCCGCCCACGTTCCATCAAATGCGCATTCTTGGCTATTTGGTCTTGAAGATCATCAAGATGCTCGGATCTAATATCTGATATTTCCATGTCAGATCAGTATACCTGAAGCGTTGAATTCAAGCAAAATAATGTCACCATTCACTCCAACTCACGTTCATCAGTTTGTGCATGGGCGCGGCGCTCCAAGTCCTCTTTGCGCTCATGCCCTTGTTCAAAACCAAGTGCCGCTCCAGCTGCAAAGGTCAGCTGAAAGTCTGGCTCAACTTCGGCTGTAATCGGGTTCGCAGACGGGATGACCAAGTCACCTTTGATGCCCGCTTTGAAACCGGCATCATAGCCTGCGTATTCCGGGGGATCGGCCCACCTATTCCGACAACATGCGCCCACTTGTACCGGGGTATGCGCCCGGTGTTGACGTGCTGCCTTAAGGCATAGGTTTATTGTTATCAGTTTTGGCTGTTTTCGTCACCAATTTTGATTTTTGTTTTCCGCATGGATTGGCCGTCGAGATCGGCGCGGTATGCGTTGTGGATGAGGCGGTCTAGGATGGCGTCTGCGAAAGTGGGCTCGCCGATCACGTCATGCCAAGTATCGATGGGCAATTGGCTGGTGATGAGGGTTGATCCGACTTCATATCGATCCTCGACAATTTCCATGAGGTCACGACGTTGACTGGCGTTGAGACGGTCTGGTCCCCAGTCGTCCAGGATAAGTAGTTGGGTTTTGGTCAGAGCTTTGAAGACGCGCGGGAAGCGCCCATCACCGTGGGCCATCTCCAGTTCGTCAAAGAGACGTGGCATGCGTTTGTAAAGAACTGTGACGCCATCTCGACAGGCGGCTTGCGCAAGCGCACAGGCCAACCAAGTTTTACCGACCCCGCACGGGCCTGTGATCATCAGATTGCGTTTGTCTTTGATCCATCTGCCTGTCAGCAGTTTTTGGAACAGAGCCTTATCAAGTCCGCGCCGCGCTTTGTAATCCACATCCTCCGGTGACGCCCCGCCATGGCGCAGTTTTGCGGTGCGCATGCGGCTCTCAAAACGTTTGGTATCGCGGCTGGCTGTTTCTCGATCTATGAGCAAGCCTAGCCATTCAGCATGGGTTAGATCAGCGCTGCCGTCCTGGCTTTGCATCTCAGTAAACGCTTCAGCCATACCGTCGAGTTTTAGTGTTTTGAGCTGATCCAGTGTTGGATGATCAAGCATGTGTTTGTCCTCTTCAATGAAAGTAATCTGCACCACGGATATTAGGGTGTGTAATCGCGGGGCCGTCCGTGGTGGGTTCGCGGCGCTGACGATCCAAGCCATTCTTGAGAATGGAATGTAGTGATGAGTAGGAATGGGAGTTGATCTCTAGGGCGCGTTCGCAACCTGCATCAAGACGGATCTTTCCAAAGGTTTTAGCCAACCTGAGAACACCCAAACATGTCCTGTAACCTTGTTCGGGATGCTTACGCTGGCGCATGACTACCTCGACGAAGGCTTCAACGTTTGGGCCAAGTTGTACGGCCTGTCTTCGGATACGCTCAGGTGTCCAGTCGATCCGGTACCGGTGATGCGCTGGCATGTGATCTTTGTGCGTAGAATGCTGTCGGTTGCCGGAGGTTCGGGCGTGTGAAGCGACCCGTTCTCCTTTAAAATATACCTCCACAGTGCGCGCCGTGATCCGTGCCCATAACTTTTGCTTCAGCAATTGATACGGTACTGAGTAATAATGACGGCCAATATCGATGTGATAATCCAGCCCTGCGCGGCACTGTTTCCACTCAGCAAAGACATATGGAGCAACTGGCAATGGTTTGAGCGCGGGGCGATCTAGACGCTCAAACAAATCGCGACGGCTGGCACCGAGATGACGGGTGACCTTGCTGTTCAATTGATCCAGCAATGGCCGGATCGCGGCGTTCACTTCATCCAAACCAAAGAAGCGTTGATTGCGAAGTCGTGCCAAGATCCAGCGTTCCGCGATCAGAACAGCTCCTTCAACCTTGGCTTTATCTTTGGGTTTCCTTGGCCGTGCGGGAACAATGGCCGTGTCATAATGACTGGCCATGTCGCCATAGGTCCGGTTGATCGCTGGATCGTAAAAACAGGCTTTGGTAACACCTGACTTCAAGTTGTCCGACACCACTTGCGCAGGCACGCCGCCGAAGAACTCAAAAGCCCTGACATGGCTTGATATCCAGTCGGGCAAACTCTGTGTCCAGCTGGCCTCAACATAGGTGTAATTGGACGCGCCCATCGTGGCGACAAAGATCTGCGCCGTACGCACTTCGCCGGTCTTCGGGCAAACCACATCAACCGTATGACCCGCATAATCCACGAACAGCCGTTCACCTGCGGGGTGCCTCTGGCGCATCACCGGCGACAGTTTACCTTCCCAGCGGGTGTAAAGTTCGCAGTATCGACTGTAGCCGTAACCGTCGGGGTGAACCCCCCGATACTCTTCCCACAGGAGTGACAGCGTCACGCCTTTACGGCGCAGTTCGGTATGAATGTACGACCAATCAGGTTGCGGGAAGGTGTCACGAACACCATCAGCGCAACCTGGAAACAAAAGCTGTTCCAAATCTGCATCTGTTAGATCGATGGGAAGCGGCCAGCTTAAACCAACATCATCTGCCCGTCGAAAATACCCACGCAATGTTGTTCGGCCAAGTGATAAACTTAATGCCATCTCGCGTGGCGACAATCCCTGTGATCGAAGCCGCAAAGCCTCTCGTATATTCCGCATCGATAATCTCTTCATGACGGTTATTCCCTGTTCAAAAGAACGACAGAATAACCCGTTACAGATTACCTCAAAACGGCACTTCAACAGGTGGGCGCATACCCCGGAATCTCCGGGCGCATTAAATCGGTACGGGTGGGCGCATCAGATCGGAATCAGCGGGCGCATGACCCCGGAATGCGCAATAGCCTACGTCAAAGGCGTCATTGTTCAAGAATTTGCTCCAATTTTTTCGCCGCATCATACGAGCGTTTACCTCTGTACGAAACGGACGGAATTCCGTTCAGGCCAAGCCTAGCACCTGAAACAGCAACAAAACGGCGGGATAATTTTACGCTATATGGTGCCGGTTTGAGGATTCGCATCCCGACCAATATACGCGATCAACTGCGTAAAAGTCGGAGTCTTGCGCGACATTGATTTAATGATCATTGGGGAATTCGCGTTCGCCGCTATCGAAAGAAAAGATAAATCTGTCCATAAAACACCCAAAGATTACCGTGATTCAAAATCACCGCAATCCTTGTGCAGGACTGGGATAACGCGCGCTAGGGGCGGGGTTCCATTATTTTTTACAAAAGTAGGTTTGAAAATGATCTATCTGCAGAATATCGGAAATTCCCGACGGACCAAGACCAAGCCTAACTGAATTAGCTAATCTTAACCCAACCTACCGGCACATCCTGAAGAGAGGCTGTATTACTTAGATGAGCTGGGACAACAGGGCCATCAAGTGGGCATTCGTCTAGCGGTACTTTAGTTGCCTCAAGGATTGAATCAAAACAAACTTGGCTGCAAATAGTGTGCCGTTGCCCATACCCATTTGTCAGGTCAGAAACGTTTATGAGCGATTTCGCGATCCTTGGAATCTTGTGAAGATCGTAACTCCGACCTCTTCGTTTCATGGCTCCAATGGATATCCGATATTGATCAGCCTCTTTCTTTACGTCAAAGCGTCGTACCCGAATGTTGTGCGACGGTAAATAATCTGAAACGTGCCCATCTACAACACCTCGGAACGGCAGAGCCTCGACAATCATCCCCTCACCAATATAAATTGCAGCATGTGTCCATCTGGCGTGATCATCGGCAAAAAGTTCCTTCTGGCTCTTCGAAATTGCCCTCGAGATGCGAGTAGGACTGCGTGGTTCGAACAAAAGAACATCGCCAGAATGAAAAGACGCAATATTTGGATAATAACCAAATTTTCGAACACGGCTTGGAAGAAGACCCGGAACAGTCCCTTCTTCAGACTCTACCGGTGCACAATTAGGGTCTAAAAATTCAACCAATACTGCGGCTCACTCTTACTTATCAGCCACTTCAAAGGCAGCCACTGGTAGCACACGTTGCATCGTCCGCTCCACTACTCCGGCTACCTGTGAGCCAACCTTTAAATGGCCGTTCATCCTGCTGTAGTTGGCCGTATTCTCTGTAAAAAAGGCGTGCTCGGCTCTATCGACACTACCTGTAATATGGACTATCCCAAACCCACCGCCATCGACGCGGACAATAGTGCCTTCAAAATGTTCCATCATTTTTTCCATATCACCATTTTTGTAAACCAGAAAGGTTAGTTGACAGTTAACTACACCCAAGGTAGTGGCGGTAAAGTCCATTGTCAACTGGATGTGCAAGTTTACACTAAAGTACACTTGTTGCCAGATTGTTAGTGGTGGGGACGGTAAATGACGGCGATCGATTCAAGCAATATTATCAAAAAGTTAGCTTTTGCGACACAAGGAGGCGCTCAGAAGCGGCATCTTGACGCACTCCGAACCGAATTGGTAGCGCAGACTAACGGAGACCGGGACGCTGGATTGCCAACTCCGTCGAGAAACATGGTTTACAAGTGGTTTCAAGGCTCTCAGCCGAAGAACGAGGCTTCTCTTACATTCTTCTTTCGATTCGCAAATAGAATCCGAAAAGATGAGATTACCTTTGTCCGACTGAGCAAGGACCAGAAAAAGGTGATTGGACAAGTGTCTCGGTTTTGCCAGGAACGACGTCAAAAGGACCAAAAATCCAAGCCTGTACACGGACTTGCTGATGGGTCTGTCGTTATTCGGCAGGATCGAATTTTTTCGCCTACAGAAATCTCGGAGAACGTTGAGTATTTCGTAGGTGTCTACAACATCTATAGAATGAAGTTTGCCCAAAAAAGCAATTACGGGGATATTGCAACCGAGGTCGTGTGTATCTACAAAGTTGGATCACAACTCTACGCGAGTTGGTGGTTTCTGATCGATGGGGAAAAGCTCCAAAAATTCCACGGAGCGGTTGTGTTCGTTGGCGCTCAAGTCTGGATAATCCTACACAATGCCTCCTTAGGAGGTAGGATGAGGACCCTTTGCATTGACCGATTGGGCTGGGGGCGTGTTCCAAATGGGTATTATACCGGCCTTTTGATGAGCGCATCCCCAGACTTCAAATCCCCTGCTCCTGTCGCATGCCGAGTAGTATTTGAGAAAGTAAAAAACCCATCAAAAAAGTCTCAGTTGAAGAACTTTGTTCACTTTTCTTCTCTCGACGAATTTGATCACCCACAAAAGAGCGACATAATCAAATTGATTGAGAATGCCACGACCCAAACAGGTATTTTGAACGCTCGCACAGACCAGATTGGCGACTTGCAAACAGGGCATTCTACAAAGCCGTGATGTTCCACGAAGAGCAACACAGGGCCAAAAGGTAAAACCCAATCGAGGCTATGGGCTGCGGTAATTTCGCGGGACCTGTGCCAGCCGTGACCGGATTGTGCCACCCCATAGGAATACGCAGTGATGTCGGTTTAAGGATCCGAATTTCGCCCAATGTAGTCGATCAACTGACCAAAGGTCGGAGCCTTGCGCGACATTGATTTAATGATCATTGAGGTGCTCGGCGCGAACGCGGATGGTTATACCATCGTCAAATCTAGCAACTTTTGCTTCCAACCGCTCCATTTGGTGCATCGCTTCAGCACCAATAGGGCTATTCGCAGACGCCCCGAGACCACCATGCTTGCGGGCCTGAACATGGCCAAGCCTGGCAAGCTGATTGATGTTGCTTCCGATCCGCCGAAGCTCTGAAACCAACTCACGTTGTTGTTCGGCGATCTCGCTTGTCGACAATTTAGTCTGCTCGCGGTAAGCGGATGACTCTGCCCAAATTTGCCCCCATACAGAGCGACCGGCGTTATCTGCCCGCTGCTTAGCTGCTTCGTATTCCGCACGCGTTACAGTGCCGAAAATGCGTCTGACGCGTTTTGCATAGCCTTGCCAGTATTCGCGCCTGTACTTGACGCGCCCAAGCTCTGTGATCTTGTCTCTCTCGAAGGATGCGTCAGACGAAAGGCGCAATCCATCACTAAGTGCTTTTCCGATCCCGTTTGTTTTTTGTGTCATTGAATGCCTGAACTTTACCGGTGTGGAGTTTCAGCTGCAAATATTGTGCAAGCATTTTGTGATGGTCAGGGGCCGAGTTCCGTCCACCTAAGTTTACGATAACAGGCGATTATGAATAGTAACCGGCACCTCTTCTTCTTGATGGACCATATTTTCGTTGGGTTTGGGTTGGCGGTCTTGTTCGAGATAATTCCCGCGCTTAACGTAGCGGCACAATTTCGCGAAAGGTCCAAACGCTTCCAGCGGCGTTTATTCCTAAATTTCCTTTCAGGTTACGTCAATCGCCTTGCAGCCAGTCCAAATCACGGGCCACACGAAAACCGATGTTGAAGCCTCGCCCAGTTTCTGGCAATTTCAAGCGAGCGGCTGCGCGAAGGTAATCAATTTCCCCGACCCAAGATCCACCACGAACTACCCTGTCGCACGACGATCTGTTAGGCCTGACCCAGGGGACCGCACCAGCAGGCCGTCCATTATAGTCGTCGTGCCAACAATCCTGAACCCACTCGGTGAGGTTGCCCGCCATATCGTATAAGCCAAAATTGTTGGGCAAGAAGTGCCCTACCTCAGACACGAACTCGGAGGGTTCATTACACCGAAGGCCTCGTCTGGTAACTTCAAATGTTGGCATCTCGACGTCTCGTGCATTGGCATAGTCACAGGCGTCGCCTTCATCGTCACCCCAGAAATAGAGCGTGTGGCTATCATTGGACGATGTCAGTCCACGAGCTGCATATTCCCACTCGGCTTCACTAAGCAGGCGATAAGGCCCCTCAGACGTCCCTACAGTTTGTAAGTTTAGCCAGTCGATATAAGTCTGGGCATCGTCCCAAGACACCATGTCGATGGGGTTTTTGGCGTTGTCCTGCCAAGATACTCCCTGCTTACATTGTGGCCCGGCTTGAAGCTGAGTCGAGGTGAAACAAGTGTCCCACTGCTCTTGGGTTATTTCGGTTCGAGACACTGCAAAATGCGGAACAGCAATGACTTGTGGGGGCCACTCCCAAGAATTATGGTTCATATCATCGGCAGCTCCCATGCTAAAGCTACCGGCGGGTAAAACAACCATCTCTGGACAATACTTGTCGTCACTACATTCGAGAAAGCGTCTTTGATCGACTGGCCTGCCCAATAACGACATCAGATCGGTAGCGGGGGTTTCAGAGAACGCTTTCCTAATCTGGCGCTTTTCTACATAGTCACCAAGGTAATCCCGAAAATAAAAGACGAGAGCAAGGAGGAGTATTGCAAGGCTAACAAACCCGATTAGGAATCGATGTAACGTGCGTTTACGTTTGGCGTTTTTGATCGTCGTCGATGATAAGACCAGCGACCCACTGAGCAATCGGGAGACGACCTCATCCGGCGGAAAATCGGTGATCGATACGCCTTGAACACTGGAGCATATACGTTGAAGATCGTTTACTTCGTCCTCTGATAAATCCACAAGCTGATCTTTAACTAGCAACGGCATGATAACCTTGTTGGCGAAATAACATGCCCGATATTCAGCTAAACATTCCGACGACTGAAGCCAGCTTTGTGTGACATAAAGCAAGACAATCTCGGCTCGCGTGATCTGGCTAGGAAGTTCCCGATCCCATGATACGCCAGCAGGGATATGAATGTGATCGACGAAGTGATCATCAAATCCTTGTACAGTCAGCCAGCCCGACACCTGCGTGACGGCAGCGTCATCCTTACTCGCATGGGAAATGAAAATACGGGTCATGTGACAGCACACAGCGCCTCACGGCGCTCTTGAATATGGCGCATTGTATATTTATCGTAGTAGCCGCGAAGTGTCAGTGTCGTCGTCACAATGTCTTCAGGATCAACATGGAGCGGGAGATCGAAAGACACCTCATGGGATTGACCGATATCAAGGACCGCTTCGCAATCGGAATGTATCTGCTCGATCATCGTGCCATCTCTTAGAGACAACATCCGCGTCAGGCCCGACAGGAATGTTCGCTCATGTTCATGTTCAATCAGTTTGAAGCGTGCTCGCACCCCGTCGTAACGCTTAGAATCCTCAGCAGTTTTTTCGACGCCGATATGGTCCACCATGACCTTACCACTCGATATCCACTCTTGCGCCGTTTCACACCAAGAATAGAGGTAGGGACAGCATCCTCCATCGGAATACGAAGCGAGAATAAGTGAATTGTGGGATCGCCCGTCAAACGGATAAGCCTCTCCGTTAACGATGACGCCCTTCGGGAGTTCCGTTTGATCAAACACTGCCCGCTGGGACCTCAAGTTCGGCAAATCATTAGATTCATTGAACACGTTAAGGACCGGCTGCGCAGTGAACAACAATCGCTGAACAGCGAAGACGCTTTCACCTGGTTGCAGCTCGATCTGTCCCCAACTTAAAGGGCTAGACTCGGGCGGGGTATTGGGATCATAGGCGCGCAGGCCGACTCTGGTGTCATTCGCACCGAAGAAATCATCAACTAGGATTGGCTCCGTTCCATCATTCTTACACACGACGATGTCTACATACAGAGCGGGCGGCGCATAGCTCCCCCCGCCTTCGAACGCCCCCCCACAATTCAAATTCTGAATGTTCGACGTGAAAAACAAGGGCAAGAAATTTTCAACTGATCCCGCTTGAATGTGATTCAAAAGTTCAAGGCTCTTGCTCGTATACCAGCGGATATTACGGGTGTGATCTTCTCCAGTTCCAGCTTGCCAGAGCCCGAGGTAATCGGCCAACTGACCTTCGAAATTCAGGAAATCATGGGAACCTGCAAAGCGCAGGAACCCATGTTGCTGAAAGCTGGAGTCTTTAAATGCGCGCCTCAGAAGATTTGGAATAGGGAAGAACGGCAACGTGTACGTGTTCGATTCGTCCCAATAACCAAGTGTGCGGTAGCGATTGTTCAGACCGTCTTCAATCGGCGATCCACTGACCTTGCCTTGAGATCCACGCCCGTCGAATTCGACCGTCATTTCGTATGTTTCAAAAGCATACGAATAACGGTCCATTAGGCTCTGGAATGTCTTCAACGGTTTGTTTTCAATCAAATGAGTACTGCTCGCCATAGCTTCAAAATCGTCGAAAGCTTTCGGAAGCAGGCCGCGCCCAGCGCTGTCAGCTAGAATGTCGCTTATCCGCATGAATGTCGCCGTTAGCGACTTGCCTTCGCCAAGCTGGCATTTGTACGATTTTGTTGAGACATCGCCGCTCCTGGAACGCCTCACATCACAGGTCAGTGCATGGGCAGGATTGGCCGCAAGGGCTACTGAAGATGCGAAAGTCGCGAGAATATCTCTGCGGGTTACTTTGTGCATTAAATATCTCCATAAGTTGGGGCTTGAATCGGAGAATTTTCTTCTAAAAGAACGTACATCCAAGCAGGTAGCACAAGCTCGCTATGCGAGAGCCAGTTCTCTGCATCGCTCGAAATCTTCTTGCAGGTAGTTCTCGTAGTAGCCACGCAGCCGCAGCCGAGTTTTTGTTACATCGGCGGGTCGCAAGTCCACAGGCGTGTCAAATTCGAGTTCCACCATTTGCCCAATGTCAAGAATTACGGGCCAATACTGAGCGCCTTTGGATGGTTGGATATGAAAAACTTCACCGCTTAGGGTCTCAATTTCGAGCTTGGCAGCCCGTATAGTCGTTCGCTCGTGTTCTCGCTCCACCAGCTTGAACTTTGTGCGCAGGTCCCCGAACTCTCGACTATCTTCACCTTCAAGATCAGCGGCATTGCAGTGGGTAAGAACTTTGCCGAGCTGGACCCACTCTTGCGCCTGATCACACCAAGACGACAAATAGGGGCAACTTCCCTTCCCTGCATATGAGGCGACAATCAAAGTGTTATGGGAGCGACCGTCGAACGGATAGCTTTCGCCGCCCATGACAATCCCTTTGGGCAATTGAGTGGGCCCGAATATGGCTTTTGAAAAGCTGCGTCTGCCACCGATCTGCGGATCATACTGGCCAAACGCCGAAAATAGCAGGCGCTGGATAGCGACAACACTTTCGCCAGGCGCTAACTCAACCGGACGCCAGTCAAATCTACTTTCGCCAGCCGGTGTTGTAGGCGAATAGAGCCGCAATTCGCTTGTCGCGTCATTGGTACCAAAAAAATCATCAACCCGAAGCAATTCTGTACCAGTGTTGCGACATACGAGGGCATCAACATATAGAGCTGGTTGAGCATAATACGCTCCTCCAAACATCTTCCCTGCGCATTCGTTTGCATCTAATGTTGAATAATAGAGCGGCAAAAACCCTTGGACAGTACCCGCACCTATATGTTCCATGAGATCTAGATTTCCCAATTCACTAATAGTAGCGTCTACGAGACCCTGCTCAAACTTGTCAAACCCACCCATAGAGTCACGCCAAATCTGGACGTATTCTCGCCGCTTATCAGTCAGATGCTGAAAGTCTTCTAGAGTGGCAAACCGCAAAAATGCATCATCGGTATATTCATTAGGCCCGCGCATAGCGCGTCGCAATTCGTCTGGAAGAGGGAAAAAAGGTAATGTAGAATCCCCCAACCCATCCCAAACGCCAAGCGTTCGAAACCGAGTGCCTAAGGAAGAGTACTCTGCTCTATTGGTTTCTTTGTTATCATCTCGTCCATCAAAACTTACGGTTAGGCTCTCAGGTTCGATTGGGTACGAGAATTGGCTCAGAAGGTTTTCAAAAGTTCCCAAAGCCGAAGTTTCAATCAGTTGGCTACCGGCCATAAGTGCATCATAGCCGCCTGGTAGTTGTTGCTTTCCGATTGTGTCAGCAACCAAATCACTCATCCGAATAAAGGTTGCATTCAAAGACTGCCCCTCCCCGATTTGGCAGTTGTAGGATTTTGTGGATACGCCGTTCTTTCGGGATCGTCTGACATCACAGACCAATGCTTGGGCAGGTCCTGCGGAAAACAAAACTGACGAGGCAATCGAGGATAAAAGTGTGCGTCGATTTAAATTGGTCATGATAATGCTCTTTGCGAGTTGGTGAAGTTATCCGATCCGATCTGATCTGAGGCTGTTGCCCGCGTCTGTCCATCATTCAGACTTTGGCGGATCGCGTTGACGATGGCGACGATCCAGATTGCTTCATTGGCCGCATGATGGCCCGGTTCGCCATCGATGCGCTCCATCTCGTCGCTGCCTGCGTGATGCAACCCGATCATCTTGAGTGTGGCGTTCAATGCAACGCCACCCGAACTACCTTTAATCGTACCTGTCTTGTAGTGAATGCGCCCTGGGCGAAGGGTATCTGAGCCACGATGGTCACCGTCATGCATCAACAGATCCGTGTTCTGAAACGAAAATGACGGCTCATCTGGATTGGGGTGTGAGATGACAAATACCTCGGCGGGCGGACAACTGGGAGCAGGAGGCAGGTAATCGATGATCTCGAAGTTAGACTTCTCGATAGGCAGATCGTCCTTGAAGGTAAACAGGCAGGCATCGTGGAGGCGAAATGGCGAAGACCAGAGCACTGCCTCAATTGCATAGTCACGCTTGGGATCATCAGAAAGGGTAAAGCGCACAGTTGCGTCTTTTGGGCGCATTGGCCGCAATGTCTCGTACTCTTCTGGGTGTTCACTGATCACATGATCATTGGTGAGTCCAAGCAGTTTCCCTTTCAATTGCGGAGAAATGTCCCCACCGTTCATGATACAACAGGTGCCGCGCGCGGCCCCCGAATGGCGATCCACAACAGACACCACGCTGTTACCAATCGAAAGAAAGTCCATCATCCAGCCACGTCCGCGCAACAAAGCGTTTGAAAACTGCGCCTGTAAATCATCTTCATTGGTCTGGCGTTGTCGGGCAATGTCGCTCGCGTCCATTAGGACTTCGCCATTCGCTTGGGCAAGGATATTGCGTTCGAGACCAGTCACGAGCAGTCTCGCCTCATCGCTAAAACGCGACAGCGCCCAAACCGACTTGAACTGGCGCAGAGTCGAGTTAAGCTTGAAAACATCTGTGTCATCCGTGTCCAGCATCCCGCTGACCGCATCGGCGGCACCGCTCCAGTCCTTGCGGCTTATCCGAGCTTCGGCGAGTGATGACCAATCATAAAACCCACGCTCTTCTTCCGGAATTTTTCCGGTACTATTCTCTACCACATCGGCAAGCGCTTCTAAGTCCAAATCAAACGGCAGGTCAAAGTCTTCGATCCGAGCCCGTGTGCTGACCGCCAGCAGATTACCGATCAGCCAGTTTTGTTTGTTAGGCGCGCCAGCGCGGCCTTCATCATATTTACGCAACGATTGTTTGAGATGTTGCCTTGCCGCTATACGGTTTCCCTTCAGCGCGCTCAGGAACAAATCCTTATGAGCGCGACCTGCGATCCCTTTGGCCTCCGCGAAAAGTTCCGGATCCTCAATGAATTCATTTGCCAGAATGTCGAGCATCGCAATTCCAGCGCTGTGCCGCCCTGCTTCTATCGAAATCTGGGCCATATCGATCCGGTTCTTCCGAGACAGACGATCCGCGATGTTCATGCTTTCCAGGAAGGTTTCTGCTTCGGCCAAATAGCGTTCTTGCATTGATGTAGTGACAACAATTTGCAAGTCATTGTTGCTCAGTTCGTCTTCTTCTTCTTCTAACAAACGACGATTCAGATCCTTGAGCGTTTCACCAGCAGCCTTTCGCATACCCCCCCGCGCCTGCGCGACAAATTTCTCTACCTCCGTGTCCAGACGTGTCATTTTACAAAAGTACCCGCAGCGCGTCACGGATAGTTTTTTGGGCAGCATATCGCTTGAAAGCGTGGGTCCAGACCCCGCCATTGTTCTGACGAAGATCCTCGACCACTTCTCCCCCGCCCTTCTGGTAGTCATTTCTCAGCCTTGGATCGGCCCGCGCGACTATATCCAATGGATCAAAAATATTCACCCAGCGTAGGTCGACCTTTTCGTACGGAAATCCGTCTTCTCGGCTGTATCCAGGTTTCAAGTTGGTTTGCATTTCAGACAAACCCAAAGGCGAACCGATGGTCATTAGATGTTTTACTTTTGGGCATTCTGGCACGTTCTTGAGGCAGTCATAAGCGATTACAGTGCCCATCGAATGCGTGACAAGAACAATCGGACCTTTTGCCTCAGCGGCTTTCAATTCGCTTACAAACCGTTGCCTGATCACGTCTCTGACCTTGTAGGTCTCACCCGGGCGAGGGCTGTGTGTAACATTGTAAAGGTAGTGATGTGTGTCGCGGACAGCTGCACGCATCAGCGGCTTTTTGAGAAACCACGGCAATGGCACGGCCTCAGCCGCAGCACTGGCAAGATCAGCAGGCAGCTCAACTCGGTTGTTGTTACGTAGCTCGTCAGGGTCAAAGTCCATCTCACTGCCAAACGCGCGTAGAAAGGACTCATCCACCTCGTCCAAGCTTGGCCCGCCGGTTGCAAGTGCGCCAGTGCTTTCAAGCGATAACTCTGCGCTCTCTGCGACCTCAGCCCGAGCCAGCGGCTTAGAATAGAGCACGTCCGCCCAGTGCACTGATTTCACATGCACACGAGTTGTCAAATCAAGACCTTCATTGTCGGCATAATCAGTCGCAAGCGCACTGTGCCAATGGTGGATTAGTACATCTTTTTCAGGCATATTGGAAATACCATGCACAAAGATAACTGTGGACATAATGGATTTTTCATCTCTCAAAATTACACATTTTGAGGCCGCGATTCTTTGCAAAAATTGAAAGAACAAATTTCTCAGCATCAAAATTTTAAATAACCCCTCCAACCTGACAGGAAATCAAAGAAATGTACAGGAACTTTGAGTGTGAGGTTATTGCAGTTGCTCAACCAGCACTCTCCAATAGAGCTCAGCAGCTTCCTCAAAAATGAGGTTCGTCCCCTCTTTAGAGTCAAGGCTCACGCCTCGGATTTTCAGGAACAACGCTTGATCGCCCACTTCCACTGTAAGCTGTTCGTTAAAACTGCTTGTTGCCGCATTTCCGCGTCCTGAAAGCGCAATGCCTCCAAAATGCTCCACTTACCTAGAAATGGCGCAAGCACAAATACAGTAAGACGATAGTGCTACACTTTCACAAGAATTTCATTTGAGCTCATTCGGCAACTTTGACCAAGTAACCACCTTTAACCCATTGCTCGAAACCCAGTCCGGCATGTTATTCGGCTTGCCATCTTTGGTGTGGGTTGCGACTACAGTTTTGCCAAGCGATAGGCTTTTCTCCACTTCCCATTTCACCCATTTGCTTTGAGCAGTATTATCAGAGATATGAACTACGCAGATCGAACTACGTTCGATACGCTCAGTGATTTTCTGTCTAATGTAGTCGGCTCGTTCGCTATCGTATGGCACCCTCACAGAATGATCATTGAACTCTAAATCACTGTTGTCATTCTTAGCGTTTGCTCTAAGCAGATTCACCTCGTTCATATCTTCAGAGGCAAAACTAATAAAAACGTTCCGTTTCCCCCCCTGCAATGAGCGTTTCGCTTTCTCCTCGAGAGCGCTTATATTTCCCAACGTGTTCCAGCCGCCACCACTACCCCCGCCCATCATGGTCTCCTTCGAATTTAAACTCATTGCAGGCGATACACTCACCACACGGCTCCAAATTTCCAACATGGCACGAATATGTATCTCTTATGCCCTTCTGTCTGGCCAATTCGACGACTTCGACTTTGTGAAACACAGAAAGCGGGGCTAGAACCTTGATGTCGCGCCCCATACAAGTTCGTATTATGCTCTCTGCGTCGCTGAGAAATTTTGCGGTTTGATCTGGGAAAAGACTTGTGTCTTCATGTAGAAGACCAATTGAAATTCCATCGGCTTCGACTTGGTATGCATAGGCTGCAGCCGTAAGCAAAAACAACATATTCCTTCCCGGCGTGAACGCGTCCTCCGAGACGTGTAAACTGCTGTCGGTCAAGCCGGAGCGAATTAGCTCTCCATACCCCCCAAGGCCGGCCACAGAAGGCTCTGCAAGGCTCAGATGGGACATGGCCCTAGTACATGCTTGCAGCTCAAGATAACGTGACCGCTGGCCATAATCCACAAACAGCGGAAATTGGCGAACACCTTCTTCATCCGCAAGCTTCGCCATGAGTGTGGAATCCAATCCACCAGATACCAAACTAACGATACTCATACGGCTACTCGCTCCTTCTCTATGCTTTTCAATACGCGCATCACTATCCAAATTGCCCAATCTAGTAGTCCTACCTTAACGCCCATTTCAGAGGCGTGTGCGGACATTACGGCCTCATGCTTTTGGTAGTTTCGCAAACTGGATATTGAGCCATTTTGATCGTCGTAGAGGTCCATAACTTTCATGTAATCTAGCACATGTCTATCGATGATCGCGAGGTCAAAGCTATGGTATATGTTGCGGAGAAACATGCTTGCCTGTTTTGGCCCTATGCCTGGAGCATTCGTGACCAGCCAGTTTCGGGCGTCATTTGCTTCGCCGAAAGAACTTAAGAGGCCGCTTAGATTTGTGCCTTCAAAATAGACACGAACCGCAAGTTTCGAAAGTTGCTCTGCTCGCTTGTTCGGGAAACGGTATCGCTTCAATTGATTACCTACCTGAAGAGGTTCGTTCAAAAGCTCTGTTAGCTTTTCGCACAACTCACCCTCATGTCTATTCCCATCCAGCAAGACACCGGATTCAGCGATGCTATCGGCAGCAGAAACGGCTAAGTCATACCGAACTTGGCTACTCAAAACACAACAAGAAAGCTCATACCACAGTCCTGCTTCATCCAACTGTGAATTGCGGGCCACAACCCGCTTTTCAATATCGGAGTGGACTGCTAGAATTGCTGCAATGATCTTGTCTGGGGCCATGCTACTCATCGAAAAGCCAAGGAATGCTAGGTTCGAGTTGGTCCATATCGCCTCTTCCTAGTGTCTTTTCTGCAAAAACATGTAATTTTCTTTCGTCGACACGTCGACGAAGCGTCGCCAAAAAGCTTGCATAGAAATCAAGATTGTGCAAACCAACCTTACCTGAAATCCCGATATCTGGATCATCCATTGCATCTTGCGTAATCATAGAATCTGCCAATCGGTTCTGATATTCAAAGAAGTCAAAATGCTGCGTATGATGAAGCGTTCGATCTGCGCCATTTACAACGTACCGACACCACTCAAGGCCGTCGAAACTGTCGGCTCCCGCAGCTGTGTACACCACAATACTGCGAGGGTTACCCGTGCCCAAAATATGAATCGGCTGATAAAATGCGAGATTTTGTAGCTCTTGACGGATTTTTCGCACAGTAGTTGCACACTCAAATATGCCGGGGCCGAGTTCTCTCTCTGGTAAAGCAATCATCGGAGGTTGAAGCTCTTCGGCAATTTTCCTGACAATTTTCGGCAGACCATCAAGGTTATGACCGTAACCGCCGTCAGCTTTGGGCGAGTGTACTATAGGAATGATAGGTGCTGGTGTTAGCTTTTGGTCAAGCTTTAACTGACTGATAATTTTTGCGGCCGTTATTAGCGGCCCTCGTCGGCGAGGTGGTTCATGCGCAGTAGGCTCCGAATAATCAAACGAAAGCACCCAATCGTGGGGAATGCTCGACAATGCTTCATAATAGTCAGATCTACACCAAGTATTGTTATCAAGCCTGACAGCTTCGTAGTTACCGGAATCGACCATGACAAACCCTCCACGCTTGGAGAATTTCTCGATCCACCTTCTCAGCTTTCGCAGTTCGCCCTTATCTTTGGATCTTGGACAATTCTTGTCGACAAGATCGTACGCAGATACCAGAATTGTTTGGCATCCTGTCTCCTCTTCTGGGGCAGATGCTCCAGCCCCAAAAAGGGTCAACAGCTTAACCGCTTCAAATGGATCCAATCGGGTTTCGTGAGAAGAAGTCGAATGGAACAATACCGGAAGTCGGACTTTTCCGTTTTCCAAGCGGCTAGTTCGTTCTGGAGGGTTTCGGGGAGCAACGACGTTTGAAATCTTCCTTAATAACTGGCGAAACCCAGCATGATCGACCTCGCCATTCCACCCTATTAAATCGACAGAGCTCCACTCTGCGTGGTAATCTGGGGCCTCACACTCTTCTATACGAGCCGGGATAAGAACAGCGCCAACTTTGTCTGCTATTTCGAGTTCACTATAAACTCTATCGCTAGATTTGGCTGCCCCTGACCAGATGGGCAAAACACATTTTGCTTTCTTTATTTCAGGAGGTATCACATTTTGAAACCTACCTGCCGCATCGTCATCCCACCAGACGGTCCAACTTTGCTTCAGAAGTTTTACAAGCTTCTCGGCTAGCAATAAATCAGTGCTGGAATAGATCAAACAAATATCGGCCAAATGTGCCCCCGAAACCATCTAGAGGCGAACCTAACATCATTTATTCCAAAGAAAACATTTTTCTCGTCAAGCGAGAAAATAGTTACTTATGCGCTGAGTGCGGACCAGCTGGCGTGGTACAAAGCGGTTGTAAAATCAGATATGACGTTAATTCTTTCCGCCAAAAGCTCCATCTTCAAATTTTCATCTCCGGTCTCTAAAAATAATGTTACGAACCGGCCCTCCCTCGTAGCGGCGATGCATCTACGTCTCGTAAGTTGGTCTAGATGATCTGAAAGCACGAGAAGTGACTTCCAGTTGTCGTCGCGACTTTGAGTAGCGTCAATCAACGGACAAACGACCTTTGTGCCCAACTCTCTCAGTCGAAAACATGCCTCCTCCAAGGTATAACGTCGGCCAATTGTATTGATTTTTCCTTCTAGCCGTAGAGAGTGCAATTGTGTCTGCCCAACGGGCACCAGTTCGTGATCGTCGCAAATACTCGGTGTTAAGCACCTTGTCTCAGTGTAACGAGAAACATACTTTGATGCCAAATTTGCCGCCTCAAACACCCCCCTCTTTTCTTCGGCCCAATAATAGGCGAAAATTGCGCTGAAGACATCTCCGGTTCCGATTTTGAACACCGTTTCTGACCGGTAAGCTGGAATAAAACGTTCTGAACCGCTGGCTTCAAATACAATGGCACCTCGTGTCCCTTGTTTAAGGACGACCACATCAGTGCGATGCTCAGAAATAATTTCTCTACATGCCGCAACAGCGTCAAAATTAGGGGCTATCGCGATCGCCTCCGCTTCGTTTACGACCAGAGCAAGCTCGTTTGCTGTTGAACCGTTCTTGAAGAAAGAAGGGGGGGTGTTGGGGGTTTGTGGGTCGTATACTGCCCTTTCAGCTTTGACTATTGCTTCTCCCTCCATGAAGCCGAACCGCAAGACAGCCTTTCCAAACACATGGATTGGATCATTCTGAAGGATGTGATCTGGCGATGGAGCGATGTAAGGATTTGAGAGAGGGTGGAAATAGGCAAATGCAACTCCATTTTTGACTGCAATTTGATGGACTTTCACTCCAAGCAATTGCAGCCTCTCGACGCCAGCCTGCTTGTCATGCCTTGCATATGTGTGAAGCACACTTCCGGGCGAAAGCTTAGAAATAGCTACTGCTGCGCGGCCTCCAGAACCCAATTCCTCGTACCAACTTGGGGTAACGCAGGTTTCAGTATAGAGGCCGCCAGCGATTTGCACGTCAATACTCCACTTCTTACTGCTCGTCGACTTTCAACCGGCTGCCTACAAGGGCCAACTTGCCAAGAGCATCGATAATGGTGCCAAATCTGTCAATGGTTATATGGCGACCAGATTTCGGCGAAAGTTTTCGTTGTCGGCGTATTTTACAAAGTAGGCCGCATTTTTTTGACTGCTACGACTTGTTGGGTCCTAAAGTTTGAGACCTTCACCGGGCTCATGCTTCGGTCTTTGGTCAACGAGATGCCTGCCAACATATTGCTGGTTCAGTGTGGCAATCGCCCTAGCGGCCTCTGCGAATCCACCTGCTATAAAGCGCCTTTGGTGGGCCACATCTGACGTGTGCAGTAGGCCATTCCTGCCATCTTTCCTCGGCTACGTTGCATTTTCACCGCTCAATTTCGGGGTTCCAAGGGCCCTCCCTTGGCAAGTTGCATGTCGCATCAAATCAGCCTCGGTTCGCTCTGCGACCGGGGTGTTTGTGCAGACATGCAAACTTGCGGGGGCAATGCCCCCTGTTTCAGCTCTGCTGTTTAGCGCTGCGCTCCGCTATGAGGAGAAGGTCTGGCTCTGTCAGGTATCGCGGCGGGTTCGGGCTGTGCCCGCTCAAATTTTGACCACTCCCCCACTCTGCACAAAGCGCCATAAGATTTGGCAAGGTTTTGGACACATGTACCCTCAGGGATGATCTAAGCGGAACTCCGTCCCTGCCAGGGGTAGAGCGACCTATGCCAATCAACTCACATGAACAAGCTTGCCCCCGATACCGTTCGGCTGACGCCGGAACACCTGGACGAAATCCGCGCTTCTGTGGATTGGCAGGCGATGTTTGGCGGGTTGGGGCTGCGCAAGGCTGAAGGAAAGAGCAAGCCAAACGACTTGTGGGCATTTTCGCCGTTTCATGAGGAAAAGACGCCCAGCTTTCATATGGGTCCGGGCGGACTGTGGTTTGATTTCTCGATTGGTGAGGGCGGCGGTGCGATTGAACTGATCCAGAGATTGGAAGGCTGCAATTGTTTTGAGGCCGGGCCATCTATTCTGGAACACGGCTGGGCGCATGCGTCGATTGATCTGTCACAGCCCGTCACAGGGCAGCGTGACAAGGTGCGCCGGTCTGTCACAAAGGCTGTGACAAGCGCAGTGACAGAAAAACCAGAGGATGAAACACCGGCGAATACTCCCATTCGCCAAGACCTGATCACCATGTGTGTTCCACATCCCAAGTTAGAAGAACGTGGGATTTCTGAGGAAACCTGCGCGGCGTTGGCAATCGGATATCTGGCGCAAGGGCGCTCGCCTCTCAAGGGCCGGATTGTGTTTCAGGTGGCCGATGCGCGTGTAACTAGCAAATCCGATGGCCAAAAGGGTCGGGTGATCCTGTCACATGTGGGTCGAGCAATTGCCGACGATGCGGATGCGAAATACCTGTTTTACCCCGGGTTTCACAAGTCGGCGGAACTCTACGGCCAGGAAATACCGTGGCTGCATGAAGATGCCTTTGAGCAGACGGCCAAGACCGGTTTCATCGTGTTGACCGAAGGCCCGTTTGACGTGGCCAAGGCTTACGAGGCCGGATTGCGTAACGTCGTGGGCAGCTTTGGTGCGTCACTTTCACAAACCCAAGCCCATAAGTTAGCCGACCTGGCGCGTCATCACAACGTGCAGGAAATCCGTCTGGTGTTCGACCGTGACAAAGCCGGGCGCGAGGGGGCGGTGCGTGCCACCAAACTCCTGTCGGACATTGGTCTTAACGCCCACAATTTCGATTGGAACGCACCCGTGGCCCGGACCGCCAAGGGCCCCGTTCACATCCCGCCCGAAATCAAGGATCTCGCCGATTTTTCAACCCAGCAAATTGCCTGGCTCCGCCAGCAAAAGCTTTTGTAGCAGGAGACACAAGCAATGCCACAGACCTTAGAAACCCAAATCAAGGGGGTTACCATCCCGCAAGCCGTTGTCGAAACCACGCTGATTGCATTGCCTCAGGCGGGCTATAGCAAGACCGAATTTGCCGCTGCGCTGTCACAAGCTGGTCTGCCGGAGGCCAGTGATGGCGATCTGGTGCGCCGCCTGATGCAATTCCTCAAACGGCAGGGGGTGATTGATTACAATGATGCAAATGGTCTCTGGTCGCTGACAGATCTGGGCCGGATGCGCCTGCCGCACCAAACTTTGCCGTTGCTGAACCTGCCGGAAGCAGTCGCCTTACCGATCTCTGCGCCAACGCTTTGGGATACAATTTCTGACCTGTTCCAACTTTCATTGCGTCATCTGGCCTGTCTCGGAATTATTGCCGCTTTGATTTCGCTAAATGCCAGCTTTGCCTGGGAGTTGGGCGGGGAAGCTCCACAGTTTCGGGTGGCATTTGTGTTTGCCCTGATGGCGCTCGACCTGATGCGCCCATTCCTGATGGCGGCAGGGTTTTCGTATTTCGGGCGCGGAAAAGCCTTTCTTGCAAGCGTTGCCATTTCCGTTGCGCTGCTGCTGTCTCCGGTTTCAATTCTGTCCTCGACCGCAATCCTGTCGGCCTCATTTCTACTGGGAGCCGAGATGAACAGCGACGCAGATATCCGAACTGAGACCCGCTCTGCTTTGCAGCTTGAACATGCCCGCCTGCTGGATCGCGCGGCACAGGAAGAGGCCTCTTGGCAGCTTGAGTGCAGGCGTGGCGGCTGCGGTCCGGTCGCAGAAGAACTGGAGATCAGGTTTCAGGCGACAATCGACGAGGCCAAGGCTATTCTTGACCGGGTTGTCGCACTGGCCGACTCGGAGCAAGGGAATTCCGCATTGCTGGCCCGCCTGGTCACAACTTTTGAAGGGCTGGGCTTGTTTGGAGCCAGCCGCCAGATTTTGCTGCCTTTGCTGTTGGCGATATCACTGGAGATCGCCGCCCTGTTTGGACCGGCGTTACTATTGGGTCGTAAATAGGCGGAAACTAATTTGCTAATCGGCTACGAAACGGCTACTATTCGGCTACATGTGGACACCAAAATATATCATTCGTAACCGGCTTTTGCGCAGCATCCGAGAAATCGGCCAAACTCTGGGCACAATCAATGCAGCTCATCTGAGCGCCCCTGCTTTGGCACGACTCGCTCTGGAAGCGCGCTCTTTGTCGACCTTCGCTTCGACCTCTATCGAGGGCAATCCCCTTCCGCTCACAGACGTGAAACGTCTGCTTCAATCTGCTCCGGCACAGGCACGCGATACCGAGCGTGAAGTGCTGAATTATAACCGCGCGCTGGAATGGGTGCAGGCGCAAGTTGCCGACGGTACGTTTGAGGTGTCAACGAAAACCTACGCCAAAATTCAAGGTATGGTGGTCGATGGGCTGATGGAAAATCCTTATGATGTCGGCCATATCCGCCAGAAACCGGTGATTATCCGTGATCCACTGGTGGCTGACAAAGTTATGTTTTTGCCACCGGATCATGGCGACGTGCCCGATCTGTGCGAGGTTTTGTTCTCATTCCTCCGTGCTAACCTGACGGAACTTGATCCTATTCTGCTGGCAGGCCTGTTTCACAAACAGGCGGTGATCATCCATCCATTTATGGACGGAAATGGCCGCTCAACCCGCTTGATGACGACCGGTATCCTTGGCATGACCGGGTTGGATTTCTTCTCGATTTTTTCCTTTGAGGCCTATTATAACCGCAACGTGACCCGCTATTTCCAGATGGTTGGCGAGGCCGGTGATTATTACGACCTGCAAGGCGGTGCAGAGTTTTCCAACTGGCTGGAATATTTTGCTGAGGGTATTCTGGACGAGCTGAAACGGGTGCAAAAATCTTTGCCGGACCGACCGGTGCGCCTGGAACCCCACCACCGAATCATTCTGTCCTATATTGAACAACATGGCTCCATTACCCAGCGAGAATATAGCACGGTTTCAAACCGCTCGCTGGCAGCACGCAAAAAGGATTTTGCCCGGTTGGTGACCCTTGATCTGATCGAGCAACATGGCAGTGGGCGAAGCGCCCACTACCTTAAAACTCCCGGACAAGGCGCTTAGTCAGCTAATCGTGCTCCCGATGTAGAAGAGGCTTTCCCAGCATAGTAAGCTGCTTCAAGTGCGGATTTTACCGACCAAACCGATACATCGTAGAAATCAAGGCGGTCAGAATTACGAATTTCCATGGTTTCGATTTCGAGGTACTCAATTGCAAGTTTGTTCAGCAAGATGTTTAGGGGGCTGTTGGAATTGTTGCTGTGATTTGTCATGTCTCGTTTGGGTTAAAGGATAAGACACCGACCATGCGCCACGCCCCAAAAGGGGGCTGTCAAAGCGGGCAAACGCGCAGCGGCAAACCGTTGACAGGCCCCAGGGCGTGGTAGCTTCGGGCGTTTCTTATTTCGACCAAACAGATCATGATATGCAGGTTACTTTAAACCGGTATTCGTGGCGTCGCTGCCCATATTGGCTGGAAATTGCCAGACAAGAAAAGCGGCAGCTTTCGCCCCCGCTCATTTGAATCTCAGGCATATATTGCCTCCGATACTTTGATCGCGGATTGGAATAGCCAGCAGTTTCCAGGTGCAGGCAGGCTATCATGTTTGCCCTCTTGCATTTGCTGAAGCGCTTTAACCGGGTGTTCCGCGCTGAACGCCACCAAGGCGACAAAGCGCTCTGAGGGCGAGGAAGAATGTTTGGCAATCTCCATCAGGAGACTTGTTTGAAGGGCGTGGATTGTTTCGGCGTCGGTCATGTGATTTGTCATGGTAAATTGATAAATTGGAAATAGGAAAAGACCGGGCTAAAGCCGATCTCTGAACTGCGCAGTGGAAAGCCAACCAAGTTTTGGCGCACCGGTGTGTCCAGGTTTCCAGACGGCCCAGTAATATTGCTGTCGTGCAATACGGGCAGTGGTTGAGGTTGGTTTGCCCATCGGCCAGCAGGTCAGATCGTCCAGAATGTAGATCGCTGCGGGTGGAGTTTTGGTGAACTTGGCATGTCGGTCAGGGTTGGCCAGCGAGCGAAGATTGAGCAACATAGCCACAGATCCACCGGTTTTTTACAGTGGATCAGGGCGCGGCGAACAAAAGCATCGCCCAAACCGTGCGTGCCGTAGGGCGGGTTAGTGATGATGTGTTTGGCCAGTGGTTTGTCCGACTTGAGGAAGTTCTGACCACCAGTTCCAAAGCCCCGATCAATCAGATCGGTGGAGGTGACACTGTAGCCAGCGGCGGTCAGTTCGCGCGATATGGCTCCGTCTCCGCAGGCTGGTTCCCAGATTGGGCCGTCAAAGCTCTCGACAGAAAGTAGGGCGCGGGTGGCTTCGGGCGGGGTAGGGTAAAATTCAAACGGGGCGCGTCCAGGGCGCTGTGCACGTTGCGTGCGGGCTTTGGCAAAACTGCCAGTTCGGGGCCGGGATGTAAGGGTTGTCATGTCTTGTTTTGGGTTATTGGATAAGACACCGACCACGCGCCGCGCCCCCAGAGGGCGGGCGTCAAGGAGGAACCCGAAGGGGCAAATCCTTTTCGCCAGACCGGGGCGTGGCAGGCTTGGTCGTTTCTTACTCCGACCCAATACCAAGCAGAACCCTTCAATCTCCCAAACCCCGGCGGTTGTGCAAAACTCGACCAACAGAGCAAAGCCAAATACGGTGCTTCTGATATTTACCCCAAACCATGCCCGAGATCCCCGACCAATTTCCCGAGACAGCTGACGATCTGGAGACCGAAACGCTGGATGTCGAGACACGGGCCATCCGCACGCTGAACGACCACCTGCGCCAGACCTTTTCGGGTGGGCGCGTGGTCATGACACAAGGCGTGCAGGCCCTGACAGACGACACAATCTCCCGCGTGTTCAAGGCGGTACGGGGGTTTGACGATTTTACGCCGGACAACGACCCCTATCAAACCCATGAATTTGGCATGTTTGATCTGGATGGCCAAAGACTGATGTTCAAAGTCGATGCATACGACCAGAACCTGGAATACGGCTCGCCCAATCCGGCGGACCCAAGCGTCACCACCCGCGTCCTGACTATCCTCTTAGCCTCGGAATACTGATGTCCACTCGCTCAACGATTACGGTGGCAGACAAGCACGATAGCTTCGATATTTATCAACACCATGACGGCTATCCCGACGGCCCACACGGCCTCGTGCGCCACATCGCCATGGCAAGACGTCTGGCCTGGGATCTGCCCCGTTTTGAGGCAGCGGACTTTGCGGCGGCCATCCTCGCCGTGCTAAAGGATCGCGGTGGCTCAACCTATCTGACCAAAGATGCAGATCTGCATGGCGACCGGGACTACCATTACCAGATTGCGCCTCTGCGGGAGAATTTCCATACCCGCGTCATGCTGACTATTTCCCGACCCAGCTGGGAAAAGGGCAAGCCAGATACGGAGGTTTTTTCAGGCGAAATCCAGAAGGCCGTCCAGCAATTCGACTCCGTTCCGGAAACCAGCGGGCAACCCCGCGAATGGCAAATGCTGGGCGAGATCGAAGGCGCTCTCTACCGCGCCGAAGAAGAAATCAGCCAATGGATCAAAGGCACGCCGGATCCCGACACTCAATCTGTGCTGGATGATCTCGACGACGCTGGCCGCGCCATGTGCCAACTGCGCCACCATCTGGAGAAAGCGAACCCGTGGGACGCGCTGAAAAAGGCCGAGACAATTCTGGAAAACACAGAAAGCTCACCCGCCAACCGTTACGTGGGTATCGCCCGCACCGAAATCCGGCTGGCCATAGAAGCGCATCACCGGTTCCAGCGGGACAAATAAGAGGCTCAACGGCGTTTCGGAACGATAGGTATCGGGACAGTAAATGCGCCATTGTTGTCCGGTTTCAGATGGGCTTCTTGGTGGTGCATTGCTAAGGAAACACCGATAATTGCTTCTCGCGCGAGCCTCAACATATGCAAAGAGAGTTCCTCCAATTCGTCCATACTCACCACCTCGCTCAAGGCCGGGGCCCTTTCTGGCTTTGCGAACTCGTAGACAGACAAAAAACGGTGTTCTACTGCATTTCTGAGGTTGTTGGCCGTTACCGCAAGCGGCGAAGCAAGTTCCTTCATGTCCGCATCAAACAAATCAAGCGACGCCGCATAGAGGCCACGCAAGCGCCAGTTTTGCAGAGGCAGAGACTCGCTTAGTGATTTCCTCCCTGACCTGAGCCAAACCTTGCGAAACGACGCGTTCAAGGAACGTGGATCATGACCAATCTGAAAATAGTCGTTGATGAAGGCAGCGCATTTGTCGAGAAGTGAGTAGGCCAACCTGAATGCCGCCTTTTGTTTTTCTATTTGTACGCTTGAGACCGAATAATCTGCATAATCGAACGTCAGGAGCGTTTGGTCAGCACAGTGTACTTGGTAGGTGTTCAAGCCTTCGTACAAAAGTGCACAGGCGGCAACGTATTCCTGCCTGATCAGATCAAAATACCTCGGAAACCTGACCTCTTCATCATGGTCATAGAAATGCTTGGGAAGATGAAAAACGTCTTGTGCTGCTACCGGCCACGCACCAAGATCATTCAACGGATTGAGGAACAGCCTTTCGTCGAGACGCCATTGATTGAAACTCCGTGCTTCTGCAGTATCGCCTAGATCAAATTTGTGAGGGTCGAAATCCACAAGCTTACAATGTGCATCCGAATAGGCCTCAACTTCTGCAAGCTTGGCCTGAAAGGCCTCGGCAACCGTCGCGGGATATTCGCTGTCCCATACGGCATCAGCGCCTAGCGCCACGCGGTAGCCCTTCGCTGCTTCGGCTAGGAAAATGCACTGATGCCCAGGATCGTAGAAAGCCGCGCTGTAGTTCACCAGACCATATGCTCGGTTGGCGGCGGCCATCGCAAAATTGGGTTCAATATGAATCGCCTCGTCCCACGCAGCAATTGCCGCGATGGGGCGGCCAACCGTGTTCAACGCATTTCCAAGGTTGGTGAGGATTTGGCACCGCCGTGTCACGTCCAATTGGCCAAACCTAACGTTGTCGAGGGCGTGCCTCAAAGACAAAATTTCTTCGCTGAGGTCCGGTTGTTGCCAGGCAAATTGCTCTTCTGCGAAATTGGGACGTAACGGCCTGAGTGCCGAGAACGCATTTGCCCGAAAATACCACAGAAGCGAGATATCTTCCCGCTCTGTGTCTTTCAGGAGTTCATCAATTTCACAAACACACGCCGCCAGTTTCTTGACGTCACCGCCATCAAGGGCAAGGTCTATGGCCGTGGCTAGGTTTTCAATATCCTTCATGTTATAAGCATATCAAATTCCCCGGCATTTTTGAACGGATTAGATTGATCGGTAGCTACCCTTCCCGAACACGCTGAGAATAAAAATGGAAGGGCGCTCTTCGTCTCTCGTATATTAGCGCCCGCAACATTTCTTGTACTTCTTGCCTGAATTGCAAGGGCACGGATCATTGCGCCCGACTTTGGTCTTTCCTTTGAAGGGTTCTTCCGAATTTTCCTGATGCCGCCCCCGGCCTTCAAACGTCACCACGCCGTCCTTCCAGTCTTGCAGCAATTCATAGTCCGGGGTTTGATCAAGCTTGCCATACACAAAGCTGCAAATCTGCTCCCAGTTCTTCCAACTCAGGTTGTCTTGCTTGGCAATGAAACCCAGCCACCACAAGTTCTGCTCTTCATGATAGGCAGGCTTGGTGTGGATCCACGCCCCTAATTTACGAAGCATAGAAAACTGTTCGGGGGTGATGGTCTCACCAATTTCAATCTTTTCTCCCAACAAGCCACCGGACAAAGCCACACTCGCCAAGCGGCGGGCGCGATACAAAATGGGTTCGGACATAAAATCATTCATCAACGCCCAGGAAAGTGGAAACGGATCTTTCCTGTGATGCCGACAATGCAACTCCCATCTGAGCCACTCCAGCGAGGGCGAAATTTCTTTCCCCCGCACGTCCCGCAACAAGGCTTGTTCACGCTGAAACCCGACCTCCGACCATTGCCAGTTCTCGTCCAACAGCCCCAAATCCTGCAGGGTTTGGGCCTTATTTCTGTCTCCGAACATACCCTTGATCTGGCGCGCCAGGCTGGGGCTTCCCATGCTTTCCAGCCAGGCATTGGCTTCTTCTTCGCCCAGACCATAGTTCTTGTCTTTGAATATTTGGCGCATGGTGCGCGCCACGCTATCGGGCGGAAACCAGTCAAGTTCCCGGGCCTTTAGGGTTTCAATCATTTCATCACGGCGTGCAGCGGGGAATGTTGCCAATATCAAGCGCAGGCGATCCGCCTGACACAAAGGGACTGTCGGCACATCCATACCATCCTGTTCAACCTTCAGAACGGCCTCACTGATTTCCACAGTATCGATGCCGCCATCTATGAGGGTGGCGATATACGCGCAATATGGTCCAAAATCCGCCTCAAGGTCTTCTGGCTGCACCTTACCCAAATGGGCTTGTATATGTCGCCATAAACGCGCGCAACTGGGCGTGTCTGTTGGGTGTTCCCTGATGAATTTACGCCCAACCGCAACCAGCGCGTCAATGGGCTGCCCTTGTTCGTCAAAGAACCCTAAATGGCGATAGTCCGTTTCTACGGCCAGTTTTTCAGCATATTGCGGATCATCTGGTTTATAGGAACGGGTCCAACTCAAAGCCCTTTCAATATCCTCGGGCCGAGAGATTTGTGCGGGATCGTCCGTGCTTAAACCCGACAAAAGGCGGAAAATCGGGCTTTGTGCGGCGGCAAGAAGTTCATCAGAAGAAACGTGTTTAACGGGTTGCGACATCATGGTTTGGGTTACATGATCATTATCCCTGAAATACGCTGTTCACCAAATCAGATTGGGGCTTCTGGCGGAGAGCCACACAATTTCTGAGATTTAGGGTGTTTGTCAGCTGACAGTTCCGGTTATCTTCCTTTCGCACACTAAGCCGCCAAATCCTCATCATCCTCCGGCCTTTCACCGTTCACCCGATTGATGTGGGCAATGAGCGCATCATAATCTGGCTCGGCCATACCGGTTCGTGCCCGATCGCGGATAAACTGGCATGCGACAACGTAGTTGGCCTCATTCAGCACATCGTCTGCGCTCCAGATCAGGCCGTCATGGCCACGTCCGCCAAGGGCTTCTGCTCTGGCACGTTCGCTGTTGTCACCAAATCCAGCGTCACCAATTACATCTATATTGGGCATGAGCCATTGATGCCCCCATGCAATTTGTTGGATATTTTGACGATCCAGCAATCCAGCACCAGCGTCGTACCGGTCGATCATATTTTCGATCCCGAGTTTGGCTTCTCGCACCGCTTGACCTTCAAACAGCTCATCACTCAGATCGAGCGCCTGTACACCCTGCGTTACCTCGAAACCTTGGTTGGTTCCCCCAGTCACCCCCGCTGCTTCGTTGACCGCATTGAACATTGAATAGTTCAGACGTTCCGTCAGTTTAGCCCCGGAGAGACTGGCCGGAGCTTCAAAAGGAAAACTGAGTCCATCAAAGTTGGCCGTTCCCCGTATCGAGTCACCATCTGGGTACACCGATACACCGCCGCCCCAATCCAATTGATGTTCCTCGTCATAGGGCACGGTAGTTTCGTTACCGTTTGCATCAGTTACGGTTTCTCGCCCTTCGGCAAAAGCATTATGTATATCCGAACCGTCATCTATATCCTCATGGTCATTTACCACACGGCGCAACGCGGCCACTTCTTCTTCGCTAAATTCATCCGAAGCCTCAGCCGCCGTAAACAGGCTGGCAAATACTTCGGCTTGGCTGGCCGCACCTAAATTTAGGCCAGACTGGTCAAGCAAACGGCTAATATCGGCTTCTCTGCCGGGAAGGGCTGATACCAATGCCTGAGCTGTGCCAATCGCGCGTTGTACGATGGTTTGCATCTCGGGGGATTGAAGCCCATTTTCTGCATCGAGCAACGTTTCTAACGCGGCAATAGTACTACCACCGTTAGCAGCCTTTATGCGCTCAAATTCAGTGTTTAGTTCTTCTACTGTTTGGAGGTCGCGGGCGACTTCAATATTTCTAGTTCGAGCTGATGAGTTGTTCTCTTCATCAGCGGCAAGGCCAGCCCTTTCGCGAGTTTCTGTTGCTTGAACAGCCGCTAGTTTGGTTTCGGTGGCTGGAATGACCTCTGTATCATTTGCCACAACTGTCGTTTCTCGTTCTTCAGCCTCACCAGTACCAGCGATAATAGCTTCGTCATTGGTGGCGACTGTTGCAAAGTTTTCCACCCGCTGTCGCAACCCGGGGTCTGCGGCATCTTCGTCCATAAGAACTAAATCAGGTTCTTCAAATAACTCTCGGCAATCGTTTTCAAACAACGTGCATTCTTGCACCGCCAAAAGCACACCTTCATCTGAGAACTCTCCCTCAAAGTGCCGGTCAACAAATTCACCTAGCCGAACTGCCCGGTCGTCAGGGGTTTCGGCTCCAACGTCTAATGCCGCTAATTCGGCATCCAAAGCTGCATTGGGATCACCGGTTTGTGCTGCTGCTTCACCCGCTTGTAAAGCGGCTAAACGTTCGGCTTGTCCCGGTGGTGGATACCCCGGACGCACGTCACCACCCTCACTATTCCCGCTAGGCGGTCGTGGAGGGAGGGCATCGTTGCCGCCGGGAGTATTGATGGACATGCAAAAATAATTCTACCTATTATAGCAGAATTTGTTAATTTTTTCAAATACCTACGAAACCTACGAAGTCGCCAAAGATTGCAAGATGCGTTCGGCCTCACGTAACATCTCCTCTGTGTTTGCGTTCACCGCTGCAGTATCTGCCTGAACTTCTGTGCGACGAATAATCAACTGACCATTGATGGTAATAATCCGCGCAATCTCTCGGTTGTTGGCATCAATAATCCGCGCTTGCTCATCCAATCGTAGGTCATACTGACGGATTTGCTCGTCCAATGCGGCCAAAATCAGTTCTTGCTCGGCAATGCGAGCTTCTAACTCGCCATTTCGACATTCGTGCAGTAAAGATCGTTGATCCGCACGGCTCATCGCAATACCCGTATCTTGTGCCAAGTCGCGCTGCTCTCGCACGAAACCAACACAATCAGTGACTTGGGTGTTTGTGCCTTCTGCGGCTGCTAGAACTACTCCGCTAGTATTTTCCTGAGCCTCTAGAGGTGCGGCCAAAGCCCCCATTACAGACACTACGCCAGCCAGTTGTCCAAGTTTGTTCATTTTGAGTGAAGAAAGGTAGTTATCCTTATTTTCTACCCAATTTCGATTTTTCGTCAAACTTTCTTGACAAAAAAGTGTTTGACACCAGACACTTTTAACCAGTCGGACGGCTAAGCAGTTCTCGTGTTTTTTACCACCAAACCGCAACAAGCCGCCTATCCCCGGCCAGGATTGATCGCCCCTCGCATCATCGGGTGCCGCAATGCCGCCGTTTCGGCCTTGGCTTGCGTGATGCCCAGATACTCGATGGTGCTTGCGATGCTCTTGTGCCCCAGCAGGCGTGAGATCAAGGCGATGTCCTCGCCCGCCCAGTACATATGCGCCGGTTTGCTGCGCCGCACCGAATGGCTGGAGTAATTCTGCGGATTGTGCCCCAGTATCTTCGCCCAGGATTTTACGATGTCGGCGTAATGCGACCGGCTGATGTGGTGCGCATCCCGGAGTTTGTTCCGGGTGAATACAAAGTCTTGAGACTGCTTGCCGCCCATCTCCAACCAATGCCGAAGGTAATCCCGTGTCTGCTCCGTCAGTACCGGATTTACGATATGGCGGGTTTTCTTTTGCCGCCGCGCTATCAGCTTGCGGATAGGTCCGCTCGGATATTGGACTTGCCAAACTCGCGTGCTTAGCAAGTCGCTGGCTCGAAACATCGTGTCCAACCCGAACGACAACAAAGCCAGGTCGTGCCAGCTCTGGATTTGCAGCAGATGCGCCTCGATCTGCGCAATCTCCTCCAACGAAAAGGCGCGTTTTTGGCCAACCACCAGCCCCTTGTTCCACGCCACACCGGGACCAATTCGAGTCGTCATCATCTAAGATTTGGCCTGCAGTCCCGCTTTTTCCAAAAGCGAAGGTATTTTAGCAGATTAGAGCAACCTTTATTGGGGCAAGCAACCCAGCGATACACCGGACAGACACCATGGTACATGAAGTTAACGTTAAGAAACAGCACCTTAACAGTCTCGCTTTTGGAAAAAGCAAGACTAGAGTGGGTATGAACTCAAACTAACATGATGTCGCAAGCCTACAGTTTTTCCGCCAATTCAATGATCACCATCATGACTGAGGCACAGTTGAATGATCTGATCGAAGAACGACGCGCGCGGGGAATGAATTCGGCGACGCTGGCAGACTTTGAAGCCTGGCACCGGGCGGTGCTGAGCAAATAATTGGCATCAGAATAGAGAATATTGCCGGGCAGCTTCTTCGTGTCGTTTCCACTTCGGATCTTTGGCGGCATCCTCTAACCACCACAAAACAAATTCCACCGGATCATAATTGAACTGGGCCAATGCTTCCGCTCCATTCATGAAATGCGACCGATAGCCGGTTTCGGTGATTGGCAAGGCAACTTTGCCTTCACTGCGGATTTCGATGTGCTGCGTGGTCATTTCGCCGTGGCTGCTCAGCCAGCTTGGGCAATGACGGATTTCCAGCTTAATACCCAGCCAATCTGATTGGTAAGTTTGATACTCGGTAGCCTCTGTCTCCGGGGTGCTGGTCGCAAACTCTGTGGATTCGCATTGCTGATCGTCGCTTATGTTTTCCATGACTATTGTGGTTAGGGGATAAGATGCCCGCCACACGCCATGCCACCAAGGGGGAATGTCAAAGCGGGCAAACGCGTAGCGGCAAACCGTTGACAGAACCCAGGCATGGTAGATTTGGAGGGCCTTTCACCTCCACAATAACCAAAAATGTCAGAGCGGCTGTTTTTGCACAATCGCAGGTAACGGAACCCCGCCCCTGATCAGATGTCGATCAATCAAATATCTGACTCCCATGGCTCTATTGACCCAATCAGAATTCACCCAAATGGAGCGCTTGCTGGCGGGATTGATGGTTGATGCCACAATGCAAGAAGAAGAGATGATCTTGCACCTCCACACCCGCCTGCAAGCGATTTGTAACGCGCAATCAGAACTGTATACTTCGCGTGATCGCCTCACTGCGCTTCGATTGCAAACTGGGCTATGATATCCTGCAACTCGCTCAAATCCTTGCCATAGCCATATTTTGGCCGATGAAACTTGTGCCCCATCAACTGGGCTTGCGCCCGATCAATCACATCGCGTTTGGTCAGTTGATCCTGAAACCAATGTCGCAAGGAATAGAGGCTTTGGCGTTTATCGGTCACAATACCGCTGGCCCGCAGCTGTTTGTTGATTATCGTGGTGGCATACATGTTTTTACCCAATCGTTTGCCCCAGCCACCCATAGCAACCAATTCCTCTGCTGCGTGCAATGAGGTGCCCAACAAAGGCAGTAAGCGCTCGGAATGCGTCGTTTTGAGGCCACGTGTTGCATTCTTTCGCACATGAACATGTGGAATATCGTGTCCCAACATTACGTCCTCTAATTCCAAACCAATCGCCTCAACGGGCCGCATACCGGTGTTCACCAGCATGCGAAAAAGCAATTTAAAATCGGGGTGTAGATCAGGAAGTGCTTCAGGTTTGATCAGAAGGTGGATTTGCTCCACCTCCAACGGAATCCGCGAAACTTCGGCTTCTTCCTTCAGGCGGATACTGGTGAAAGGATTGGTTTTGGACGATCCATCAATGTCCAGGTTCACCGTGATCATCCGGCGCAACGAATTGATTTCGCGATTGCCAGTATAGGGTTTCAATCCTTTGGCTTCGACCCGAGCCACCCACCAGCTTCGAAATGCAATCGCATGTTTGCGATCCAAATCATGAAATGACACCGCCCCAACCGCTTCTTCAAAATTGCGAATGGATTTCAGATAGATATTGCGTTTAACGCGCTGCTGGTCGCGGCTCACACTGCGCCATTCGTCGCGGATATATTCCCAAAATCGGTCAAAAGCATCGCTTAACGTCATTTTGGGGGGCTCGATCAACCCCAATACGGCCTTCTGTTCAGGAACAGAGCTTTCTTTTTGCAAAAGTGCCCTCAGCCGTTCAACCAACTCAGTCTCCAACATTTCATCACAAACCTTCGGCAAAAAACCAAACGACTTCTGGATCTCCGCAGCGGCTTTGTATTTCTCAGTTGCATCTTGAGAAACCAGCGACACGCCACGCATCTTGGCTGCCTGCCACTCCTCATCCAACTGTATCGAAAACCGCGCAGCTTTTAGCTTCGCTTCAGCAAAGTCACTGGTCTTCAATGAAAAACTGATCAGCCTCCGCGCATCAACATCGTGGTAAGTTCTCGGCACAGACCGATAATAATGCCACCAACGACCCTTTTTCTTCAGATGTAGACCCCACATAGCCGAATCCCGTTTGTCCAGAATTTGTCCAGAATCGAAAAACACCGATTCAGCGAGATCAATCTAAAACAAACGAAAACAACCCCTTAGGGGCGGAGTTCCGCCTGAAAATAAGTGAAATGGTGCCCCCACACGGACTCGAACCGCGGACCTACTGATTACAAATCAGTTGCTCTACCAGCTGAGCTATAGGGGCTTCAATGACTTA
>JAHRVG010000076.1 GCA_019090795.1 Paracoccaceae bacterium
CGTCGGCAGCGTCAGATGTGTATAAGAGACAGATATAGCCTGCACCAGCGCGAGCCAACACGTTAGAGCGAACCGGATTGCCAGTGAACACACCCTCTACACCCTCGGGTAAATCGGTAGGCCAGGTGCCGCAAGCCACCATTGAAACCCGATTGGAAAACACTTGGTTTACCCGCCCCAAAACCCCGTTCTGTTCGTGGATCAGGCGCGGCCTGCGCGCCAGTATCGCGGCAATCATCGCAGGCAAAGCGGGATACCCGCCAAAACCGGCCACCACCGCTGGCGGGTCTTTGCGCATCTGCCACCACGCCGCCAACGCGCCGCTGAAAATGCGAAACGGCACCGAAATTTTTGCAAGCAACCCTCCGCGCGCAAAGGTGCCCGAGCTCACTACATCCACTGCAACCTCTGCCGGAAATCCGCCTGTATAGCGCCCGCCACGCGGATCCGTGCTCAGGTGCACCCGCCAGCCACGGCGCAGCATTTCCTCGGCCAAAGATTGCGCCGGGAACATATGCCCGCCGGTGCCACCGGCGGCGATAACCAATAATTTACTCATCCATTTTACCTTGGCCGCGGATAATCCTAGGAGGCGTTCGATCAATGCCGAAAACATCACTCATATCTGTCTGGCGGCGGGTGCGTGTAAAGGACAAAAGCATCCCCAACCCGATCCCCGCCGCAACCAGCGAAGAACCGCCGTAACTGACAAAGGGCAAGGTCATACCTTTGGCGGGCAAAAGGCGCACTGCGACGCCCATATTGATCAGTGCCTGCATGGCAAATAACGCTGACAGGCCTGTGCCCGCAAGCCGAATAAAGGGGTCGCGCTCATTGATAAGACGGAAAAAACTGCGTACGCAAATGATGGTAAACAAGGCGATAATGAACAGCACCAGAATTAATCCGTATTCTTCTGCTGCTACAGCAATGATAAAATCGGTATGGGCATCGGGTAGCGACCATTTCACGGTGCCCTCACCCACACCCACACCAAAAAAACCGCCCTCCTGAATGGCATTAGTGGCATAGCCAAGCTGAGTACGGGGATCGACCTCCGGGTTCAGGAACCCGTCAATGCGGCGCGCAAAATGTTCAGAGTTATTATAGGCGACAAAGCCTACAGAAATCACCCCACCCGCCATGGTCAACAACAGTACCAGCGGCGCGCCAGCGACAAAATACATCAAACCCCAGCTGGCAAGGATCAGCGCCGCCTGACCAAAGTCAGGCTGCATCACCAAAATGAACGCGATAATCACGGTAACTACGAATGACAGACGCTTGCCAGGCGGGCCACCGACCTCAAAACTCGCGGCCATAAGCCAGGCGGAAAACACAACAAAGCCCGGCTTAAGAAACTCTGAAGGTTGCACCGAGGCGAAGCCAAATGAGAACCAGCGCGTAGCGCCCTTGCCAAAATCAGTGCCAAAAACTGGCAGTGCAAGGATTGCGACAAAGCAGCAGACAAAAACAAAAACACCAAGGCGACGCACAGTTTTTGACGATTGCATCGAGACCAGCAACATCACTACCAGAGAAATCCCGCCAAAGAATAACTGTTTGTAAACATAATAAAATTGCGGCAATCCGTTGCGTTCAGCCAGCGGCACGGAGGCGGCCAACCCCAGCAAAATGCCCACTAGAAACAACAGGAAAATTGCCGACAACGCCCAGCGATCCACGGTCCGCCACCACTTGGGCAAGACCGGCTCACCGGAGCGCGAAGCCACGGTGCCAAATACCATTTCTGTCATATTAAACTAAACGCCTCTTTACCACTCGGTTGCCCATTCCCGCGGCCTCGTTATTCGGGCCTGCGTGGAATTCCTTGCAGTCTAGCGATTTTTCTGTGGAAATCTAGGGGAGCAGGCAACAGTTTTTATTCGGCCTGTGCCTGCATCCAATCATCAAGTACCGCAATCTGCCGCTTGGTCATGCGCAGGCCCAGTTTGTTGCGCCGCCAGACCACATCCTCGGCCCGCTGCGCGTATTCGTTTTGCATCAACCAGCGGACCTCGTTCTGCATTAAGCCAACGCCAAAATCCTGCCCCAGATCGGCGCTTGTTTCGGCGTCACCCAACATTTTACGCGCATTGGTGCCATAGGCCCGCACCAACCGTTTAACAGTAAAATCATTCAGGAAAGGATAGGAAATTTGCAAATCTGAAATCAGCACCGCTACCCCGTCAACGGGAAAATCTCCGCCCGGCAAAGCTACACCAGCAGTCCAATCCCCCGTTAGACCCGGAAAAAACGGCGCGATTTCTGCAAGCGCATGTTCTGCCAGTTTGCGATAGGTGGTGATTTTGCCGCCAAAAACATTCAGGATCGGCGCGCCCCCCGTTTGATTCACCGTCAGCACATAATCCCGTGTCGCCGCGCTCGCCGAAGACGCGCCATCATCGTACAAAGGCCGCACGCCGGAATAGCTCCAGACGACGTCGTCCGCGCTCACCGGACGCTTGAAATATTCAGAGGCAAAGCGACAAAGGTAGTCTCGCTCCTCATCGGTGCATTCGGGCGTGATGTCCGCATCGCCATGATCCTTGTCGGTGGTGCCAATCAGCGTGAAATCGCTTTCATAGGGAATCGCAAAAATGATCCGCCCGTCGGTACCCTGAAAAAAATAGCCCTTGTCGTGGTCAAACAATTTGCCCGTCACAATATGGCTGCCGCGCACCAACCGCACCCCGGCGGTGCTGTTGAAATGCGCCACTTTACGGATGATGTCACCAACCCATGGGCCACCGCTGTTCACAATCATCCGCGCCTTGGTGATCTTTTCGCCCACTGCCGACTCGGTTGTGATTTCCCATAAATCACCGACACGCTCCGCCCGAGTTACCTTGGTACGGATCCATATCTGTGCCCCCCGCAATTCCGCATCACGTGCATTCAGCACCACCAACCGCGAGTCCTCGACCCAGCAATCGGAATACTCAAACGCCTTGGCGTATTTTTCCTTCAAAGGTGCCCCAACTGGATCGGATTTCAGATCAACCGTGCGCGTGGCAGGCAAGATTTTACGCCCCCCCAGATTGTCATACATAAACAATCCCAGCCGGATCAACCAGGCTGGTCTGCGCCCGCGCATCCATGGCATGACGATGTTCATCAGCTTGGACGTGGGGGTTTCACCCTCGAATCGCTGATCCTTATGATAGGGCAGAACAAAGCGCATCGGCCAACTGATATGGGGCATGGCAGATAGTAAAACTTCACGTTCAATCAATGCCTTACGCACTAATCCAACTTCAAAATACTCCAGATAACGCAGCCCGCCATGGAACATTTTGGTCGAAGCAGAAGAGGTCGCAGAGGCCAGATCACCCATTTCCGCTAGCGTCACCGACAGCCCGCGACCAACGGCATCGCGCGCGATACCAACGCCGTTAATACCGCCACCAATGACAAATAAATCGACCGGTTCCTGTTGATGTTCCACGCGCGACTCCACCGCCAACTAATACTTTCGCAGGTTGCACAATGACAGAACCACATGCATCGGTCGAGAGATGTTTTTACCCGCGGCGTCCGCTCACCAATTCCCGATCAGTACCCCCGCGGCAAATACCAATGCGCCCCCCAGAACCACCTGAAACGCAGCGCGCATCATCGGGGTTTCCATGTAACGGTTCTGAATCCAAGTGATCGCCCAAAGCTCGACAAATACAATCATAATCGCAATCGTTGTGGCCAGATTGAAATCGGGGATCAGATAGGGCAACGTATGCCCGAGCCCCCCAATCGTGGTCATGATCCCCGCCGCAAAGCCGCGTTTAATCGGCGAACCCCGCCCCGATATCACCCCGTCATCAGAGGCAACCTCGGTAAATCCCATTGAAATACCGGCCCCCACAGAGGCCGACAGGCCAATCAGGAAGGTGGACCAAGTGTCGCCCGTGGCAAAAGCTGCGGCAAAAATTGGCGCGAGGGTAGAAACAGAACCATCCATCAAACCGGCCAGGCCGGGCTGCACATAAGTCAGGATAAACTGGCGTTTCTCGGTGCCGATCTCGCTTTGCGCAACCCCGTCCGCCTGCAAATCATCCTCCAACCGGTTCGCCAGCGCCTCATGCGCCGCTTCTGCCGCCGCCAGATCCCCCAGCAAACGACGTGTATCGGCATCCGAGGTGCGTTTGGCCGCCTCAATGTAAAAGCGATGGGCCTGCACCTCCATTGCGGCGGCAGTCTTGCGCGTTTTTTCAACCCCCAGCGGGCGCACCAGCCAATCGGGTTTTCGGGCATAGAACCCGCGCACATGCTCGCGCCGGATCAGCGGGATCGCATTGCCAAACCGTTGTTTATGCAGATCAATCAACCGCTGCCGATGGGTGCTGTCTCTTATACACATCT
>JAHRVG010000077.1 GCA_019090795.1 Paracoccaceae bacterium
ATGCCACAGCACTGGATTGTACAGGGGTTGCCGCTGTAATTTGGGGCGTATTCCCTGATAAAAGCGCGGGGGCCAAAGCACCGGATTTCTGACCGGCAACCTGATTTTGCGGCGCGGGCCGGAGGTCAGTTGCCGCTGGCGTGGTTTGCGGCGCAGTTTGGGTATTAATGCTTTGTGTCAATGTTGCATTTCCGGATGCCACAGCACTGGATTGTATCTGAATATTGCTTGTAAAGGGTTCCGACACCTCCGGAACCCAGACAGTCTGCGAAAAAAATGTTGCTTTCCCCCCTTGGTTTAGGGGCTGGGTAAAAAACTGCGCCTGTGGGCCCGTTAGAATTTCGAGCCTGTTCAACTTGGGTACAATAGTCTGGGTCAACAGTGACTCGCCAATTTCCGCCCCAGATTGTTGTGGGCTAGCGTCCGTGGCTTCTTTTGGGCCCTCTTGTACGTTTTGGGCCGCTAGAAGCTTTGTTCGAGGGGTGCCCAGAACCAGTTCGCCAAACTCTGTGCTAGGTTTAACTGCATGCAGCGTCGCTTGAACTGGCGCGGAACTACCTTTGCCAGATTGCCCCACTTTCAAAATGGACGTAAAAATATTCATACTTTGTTCCATCGAAAGGAAACCTTCAATCTAGCATTTCTAGGTGGAAACCGCATTTGGGCAACTCTCTTCGCAACCGCATAACAGCATGTCTTTCTATTTGGCGCAGCCGAGTCTGGCTCATTTTCATTTCATTGGCCAGATCACGCGCACAATCCGGCTCCGGTTTCAGTTTCAGCCGCCTAATGATTTGTTGTTCGGTGGGGGACAAAATATCCATCGCACTATAGAGCGCGCGCGACAGCGCCCTTGAAGAAGACTTTGCCAACACTTGCTCTTCCGGGTTCAAGTCAGCACACCGCAATGTTTTTATGCCATTATTCCCGGCACCATAAGAGGCCGCATCCAAGGGTACTCCCCCCTTTATCGCCCTTTGGGCATTGCTTAACTTTTCACCTTGCAACCTGCCTCCGCAAGCATCCACATAAATCCGGGAAGGAATATCAATAACCACTTTGACCCGCACCAGCGCGGAAGATATTCCCGCCGTTACCCACCATTTGGCGTAAGATGAAAAGCGGACTTTAAACGATAGATCAAAGCTATCGGCCGCCCGCATCAACCCTATGATACCCTCTGCCACCAAATCCTCTAAATGCACGGGGTTATTTGACCAGACGAGGGCTTGTGCCCAGACCAGCCGCGCATGAGAGCGTACCAGAACCTCCAGAGATTTTCTGTCGCCCTCCTGTTGCCAACTCTTCAGAGCAACACGTTCTTGATTGGCGTCCAACACAGGTTCTTGCAGTGCAGCGTGATATGACAAGGACATAGCCTAAAACCACCTTACATTTCATGTATAGTAAGAATAGAAATACACGCCACACGTAAAATGGAAAGTAATCTTTGGTTTATGTAATTTTAACTATAATTAACAAATTCTAATCATAGTAATTGTTAACCCGCACAGTATCCCTATGTATCTCACCCATCACAGCTTCGGAAATACTCTTTTTCCAGTCGTTACCGTTAAAGACATTACTGTGCAGTTTAGTCAAATTGATGCTTTTTTGCCCGAACAATTGTTTACCGACATGGGAACCCATGTGCTTCATGTGCCTGCTCACGCGGCTCTTATCATCTTTCCGTTTATGATCCGCCAAATTGTATTGAGGCTGCCCGTCCCAATACTCCTTCAACGACAAAAACACACCTTCACGGAAACTTTGGCAGCACACTTTCTGCTTTTGAAATTCCGGGCTCTCAATCAGGCGGCAATAGGAATTTACCATTACCAAAAGAACTTCGGGTTCACACTGAATGGGAAACACGCAATCTTTGATAAGATTTAAAAGTGTATCTCCGATTAGCAACCCAAGTTCAAAAGACACATTTGCTTGGCTACTTGACTCCATCCAGCCATGCTCTTTGAAGATAACAATCATCGCCCCGAAAGGAACATCCGCACAGAGCTCCTCAGCCAACACATCACCCAAATGAATCTCGGGCAAAAGCTCTATGTGCTCCGAGACAATACAGCTGCGACTTACACCCGATTTCGCACTCAGCGGAACTGTGCGCAATGGCAGTATCAATCCCAATAGGCGCGTAACTTCCTGACACTTCCTGCTGTTAGCAGCAAAAATATCACCCTTCCAAATACTCTCGAGCAGCTTCGTATTTTGCATGGTTTCTCCAAGATATTCCAGTGTTCCTTAACATTAAAACCGCTTACTCAATGACAACACAACCATTAATAGTTCTTAGACGATGTTTAGAGAAGTGTAAAATTGTTAATGTTGTTACACTAAATATAGGTGCCTGCGGTCATGCCTTTACTATATATGTGTTCATATGTGAAAAAAATGGCACTAAAGTAGAGCTTTTATCGTCATATTTACCCTGAAAAGGGAATTCAGAATTACTACTTTAACTTAACATTTCCTAAAGTTGTTTTAAGAAATTAGTAGCCCCCACTTTAGGTGGCGACCACCCCGCAATACTTGATCTTCTCAAAGAATCTCTGAATCAAGTGTCGCGCATTGTAAAATGCTCTATCATAGTATCTTTGGGATTTTCGATTGGATTCAAGTGGCGAGACAACCAGCGTTCCGGCCAAAACGAACAGCCCAATAGCTGTGATCCAGCTCCTTGTCCGTTGTCCGGGGACAGCTGGCCTGCAAACCATGAGAGGGGCCATGTGCCGAACGTGCTCGGTTGCATGTGGCGTGTGTGAACAATGCGGAATTTTCCAAAGGATGACATCGCCTAGGCTGCATGCAGGCCCGATTAGACGCCTACACCCGCAGTTTAAACCGCTGGATTTTCCCGGTTGCCGTTTTCGGTAGATCATCCACGAAATCAATCCAGCGCGGATACTTCCACGGGCCGACAGATTCTTTCACATGCTCCTTGAGCAACTCAAACAAACCTTCCTGTGACACGCCGGAATTCAGCACCACAAAGGCTTTGGGTTTTGTCAGGTTTTCATCATCCTCATGGGCAACAACGGCAACCTCCAGAACACTGGGATGAGCAACCAGCGCCTGCTCCACCTCAAACGGGGAAACCCAACGCCCTGATACTTTGAACATATCATCGGTGCGTCCACAATAAGTGTAATATCCCTGCTCATTGCGGGTATATTTGTCACCTGTATGGGTCCACTCGCCTGCAAAAGTCGCCCGCGATTTGGCCCGCTGATTCCAATACCCGTCAGCAGCGGAACCGCCTGAAACCAGCAGCTCGCCGATCTCGTCCACACCCACCTCACTGCCATCTTCATCCACCAACCGAAGTTTGTACCCGGGAATTTCCTTGCCAGAGGTGCCATAATTCACGTCATCCGGCCAATTTGACAGGAAAACATGCAGCATTTCGGTCGAACCGATGCCATCCAAAATATCGACATTCATCCGCTTTGCCCAGTTTTTGCCCACATCTTCAGGCAAAGCTTCGCCCGCAGAAATGCACAGTCGCAGTCGGCTTGATCCGTTCTGCGGTGTGCAACTGTTATCCGCCAGCATTGCCGCATAAAGCGTTGGAACACCAAAGAACAGGGTCGGGTTATAAGTGTTCATAACGTCAAGAACCGTCTGCGGCGTAGGTCTACCAGCGAATAAAACCGCGGTAGCGCCAACCGCCATCGGAATGGCCATTGCCGCACCGTACCCATAAGCAAAGAACAGTTTCGCGGCTGAAAAGCATATATCACCCGGCTGCAATTCCAGCACTTGTTTGCCAAAATGCTCTGCCACATACATCGGGCTGGAATGCACATGCCGCACACCCTTTGGGGCACCCGTAGATCCAGAGGAATACAGCCAGAAAGCGGTTTCGTCGCTACAGGTATCGGCAGTTTCGGCGGTGTCATCCGCCGCTTCCAACAAGGTTTGTAGATCGGGGTAGTCCTGCCCGTCCCCATCAACAACAACAACCTGGTGCAATGAACCCATCTGCGGGATCAGCGGCTCTATCACCGGTAACAGGCCTGCAGATACAAACAACGCCTCTACCCGGCTGTCCGTGAACATGTATTCATACTGGTCCGCCGTCAGCAGCGTGTTCAGGCAGACCGGCACCACACCAGCGCGCAGAGCGCCCCAATAGACCACCGGCCAATCCACCGTATCGTGCATCAGTATCGCCACGCGAGCTTCCCGCTTGATCCCCATGCTACGCAACAGATTGGCCATTTTGTAAGTGGCGGTCTGTAACGCACCATAGGTCAGCGTGTTCTTCCCCTCAATAAACGCCAGCTTGTCGCCCAACCCCTGTTCAACGTTGCGATCCACGAAATCACTGACGGCATTATACGGCCTAGGTGTATCCATTTCGTTGTTTCTCCCCTGACAATGCCCTTAAAGTCGTATTTATGTACTGCTTTACTAGTTAGGTGGATCGTAGCAAAGAAAGATCGTCATGACAACGCTTCTCCCTAAAGGCTGGGATACCCCTATCGGGTACTCTAACGGCATAACGGTGCCAGTGGGGGAAATTATTTTTGGCATTTACTATCGTACGGTTTGCAAGAATGCCCGCTGCCAAACACAAAGTGCTGCGCGCCTATTTGAACAAATCCGGTAGGTTTCGCGTGATTAGATCGACAGCAAAACTTGCATCTTCAGGGTTTGTTGCCATGACATCCCCCCAGTCTCGGGATGTTTCGCTTTCGATTTTGTTTGTTGCGTCAATCCCTATTTTTCCAGCAAGCCCCGGTTGGGGTGAGGCAAAATCAAGATAGTCCATCGGCGTATTCTCCAAAACCATAACATCACGTCCCGGGTCCATTCGCGTGGCCAAAGCCCATGCAATATCATCCCAGTTTGACGGGTCAATATCATCATCGACCACCACAATTATCTTGGTATAGCTAAACTGCGGTAGCATGCCCCAAAGCGCCATCATCACCCGCCTTGCCTGACCGGGATAACGCTTATTGATGCTGACAACGGCCATGCGATAGGAACAGGCTGCAGGGGGAAGCCAAAGATCACGGATTTCCGGAATCTGCGCCCGGATGGTTGGCAAAGCAAGTTTGTTGAATACTTCACCAATAATCGCCGGTTCATCCGGTGGGCGACCAGTATAGGTTGACAGATACAGCGGATCGCGCTGATGGGTAATGGCTGTCACCTGCACCACGGGAAACGGCTCGGCGGTATTGTAATACCCAGTGTGGTCGCCAAACGGCCCTTCCGGTGCCATTTTATCAGGTGAGACCCACCCCTCAATCACGATCTCGGCTTCTGCCGGAACCAGCAAAGGCACTGTTTTGGCGGGAACAAGGCGCGGGCGCGCACCGCGAATTGCACCAGAGAATGTCAGTTCGGATACGGTTTCAGGCAACGGCAGCGCCGCCGACAACAAGGTCGCCGGATCTGCACCTATAACGATGGCGACGGGGGTTGGTTCCCCGTTGCTGGCCCAACTGCGATGATGCGCAGCACCTCCGCGATGGGGCAACCACCGCATGATCAACTTGTCGCGCCCCAGAACCTGCGCACGGTAAACACCGGCATTGTAATGCCCAACCTCTTGAATTTTAGATCCGAAAGGGCGCGTCAACACCACAGGCCAGGTAATCAACGGCCCTACATCTCCGCGCCAATGGGTCTGAACCGGAATAGTTGCCAGATCAACCTCGTCCCCTTGGCTAACAACCTCTTGCACAGGTGCTTTGCTGCAAATTTTGGGTCGTGTTAAAAGTGCTGCTTTCAACATCGGCCACCGCGACAAGGCATCGCGCAACCCATCCGGTGCGCTTGGGGTTCTCAGCGCTGCAAGAAAATCCCCCAGGTCACCAAGATGGTCAACACCAACCCCAAGCCCGGCTGCAACACGCCCTTTGCTGCCAAAAAGGTTCACAATCACTGGCATGTCAGCGCGGCTGCCATCCGCGCGCAGGGGGTGATCAAACCGCAAAACCGGCCCGCCCTTTTCCAGAACGGCACGGTGCGCAGCGGTCATCTGATAGCGAAGGGAAACCGGTTCAGACAAGGTTTTGAACTGACCAGTATCGTCGCACCAGTTCAGAAAGCTGCGCAAGCTCGGGTATGGAGGGTAATCGCGAATGATAGTGTTCCTTTGATAAGTAATCTTGCGCCTAACAGCTAAGAAACGACGCCAACTTGACGATCGTCAAGTTATGGTGGCTCACCCTCGGATAAAGAGAAAAATACGCTCCTGCCAATTCGACTGCCGCGAAAGGACACCCTTTGCCTCAGGATATGCCGTTGATTCCGATATTTCCTCCGGTGCTTGCGCGCATATTTGCGCCATTGCCCCTTTTGCCGCTATCCCTATCGCTGACCGCCTATTCAAAAAGGGTCGCCAATAAGCACCCTGGCCTTTTCCGCCGTCTAGGAGAGCACGATCACGCGCGGTACATTCTTGATCCAACCGATTTGCCGTTTGTCATTTGCCTTGAACCAAAAGGCGGCACACCACGGGTATTCGCAATCCGTGGATCAGCGGAGGGTGATGCGCGGATCGCAGGCCCGCTCGCGGCGCTACTGGGATTGGTACATGGCGCTTTTGACGGCGATGCGTTGTTCTTTTCCCGTGATTTGGTGATCGAGGGAGACACAGCAGCCGCCTTGGCATTGCGCAATGCAGTCGATGATGCCGAACTTGATATTTCAGAAGAAATCGCGGCAATGTCAGGCCCGTTTGCACAGCCGTTGCAACGGCTGTTTGCCTTTATCCAAGGCCGGAGCGGCGTGTTTCTATCGCGCCCCGAGGAGGCCACACTGTGGTAATGGAAATCGTCTGTCCAGCAGGCACACCGGCGGCATTACGCGCGGCAGTAAGGGCCGGTGCCCACACCATCTATTGCGGTTTTGCTGATGAAACCAACGCCCGCAACTTTCCAGGGTTGAATTTTGATCGTACCGAAATGCGCGAAGGCGTGGCCTTTGCCCATGGCCACGGTTCAAAAGTTCTGGTTGCAATTAACACTTATCCGCGTGCCGGATCTGAACATATCTGGCACAGTGCCGTATCAGACGCCGCATCTGCGGGCGCTGATGCGGTTATTCTGGCCGATCCGGGTTTGCTGGATTATGCCGCGCGTCATCATCCGCAATTGCGCCGCCACCTGTCGGTTCAGGCGGCTGCCGCCAATGCGGATGTGATCAACTTTTATGCCCAGAGTTTTGGCGTAAAACGGGTTGTTCTACCCCGTGTTCTATCGGTGGCTGAAATCGTTGCGATCAATGCACAAACCGAGGTTGAAACCGAAGTGTTTGTTTTCGGCGGCCTGTGTGTCATGGCCGAGGGGCGCTGTTCTTTGTCCTCCTATGCCACCGGCAGATCACCCAATATGAATGGTGTCTGTTCTCCGGCCAGCCATGTAGAATATCACGAGAGCAACGGCACACTGGACGCGCGCCTTGGCGGTTATGCAATCCACCGTGTCGGCAAAGACGAACCAGCTCCCTACCCGACATTGTGCAAAGGATGTTTTAGCGCTGGCGAAAAATCCGGCCATCTGTTCGAAGACCCGGTAAGCCTGAATGCCGAACAACTGATCCCTCAACTGCAAAAAGCTGGCGTCACCGCACTCAAGATCGAAGGGCGGCAACGGTCACGATCCTATGTTGCCCAAGTCGTGCGCAATTTCCGGGCCGCAGTCGATGCTCTCGACGCCGGATTGCCGATGCCCCAAGGAATGTTGGCACGCCTATCGGAAGGTCAGGCAGTGACAACCGGTGCCTATAAAAAGACATGGAGATAGTAGGAATGGAACTCACCGTCGGTCCCAATCAATTTTTCTGGAAATCCGATCAATGGGCGGCACTCTATAACGATCTTGCCGATGCACCAGTGGATCGCGTGGTTCTTGGGGAGGTGGTATGCTCCAAACGCCTGCCGTTTTATCAGGACCGTATTCCAGAGGCAATTTCTACGCTGCTGGCGGCCGGAAAGCAGGTTTCCCTGACCAGTCTTGCGCTTGTCACCCTGAAACGCGAACGCAAACTGACAGAGCAATTGTTTGAGATGGGTGTGGGTATCGAAGTGAACGATCTGACCGCACTTGCCTATTTACCACAAGACACGGCATTTTCTGTCGGCCCGCTGGTGAATGTCTATAACGAAAGCACCTTGAAATGGCTTGCCGCGCACGGTGCAACCCGCATTTGCTTACCCCCCGAACTGCCCCTTAAATCCATCCAAGTACTGGCCGCCGCCGCCAAAGATCTGGATGTTGCGATCGAGGTTTGGGGATACGGGCGTATTCCCCTTGCGATGTCCGGGCGCTGTTATCATGCGCGTCTGCACAACCGGACCAAGGACAACTGCCAGTTTGCCTGCGATCAAGATCCCGACGGGCTTGAGGTGCACACCCTTGAGGATCAGCCCTTTCTGGCGATGAATGGTGTGCAAACATTGTCTGATTCCTATGCTTGTGCCACCCATCAGGTCAAGGCTTTGACTACAGCGGGTGTGTCCGCTTTGCGCCTTTCACCGCAATCGGAGGATTTTACCCGCCTATGCCATCTTTTTCACCAACGCATGGGCGGCGCGCTTGATGCGGATACTTTTGCCGCCAACGCCCGCGATCTGGGGACCGGGATGCGCCTGTCTGATGGTTTTCTCAGTGGTGCGCGCGGGGCGGATTGGTCTGGTAGCTAGCCGTTAACCTGCCCCCTTAGGCGCCGGATATTCCCACGTTTTATAAGGGCCCCAATCGGTAATTTCTGGATAAAACTGCCGCCGCCATGCGCGAACTTTCGGGTTGAACATACGGCGCCACAGGGGCGGAACCATCGCCAGTGCAGTCATCGGAGGATACCCTGTCGGAAGCTGTGGCACCTCGGTTTCATCATAAACCTGCAACAACGGATAGCGGCGCATCGGGTGCACATGGTGATCTGCATGGCGCTGTAAGTTTATCAACAACAGACCTGAAACCCGATGGGCGGAATCCCAAGAATGATGCGGTCTGACAGGCTCATATTTTCCCTCGCCCAGATATTTGCGGGTCAGGCCATAGTGTTCCACATAATTGGTCAATTCCAGCTGCCAGATAGCGACAATCGCCTGAAAGGCAAACAACCCAATGCCTACCCAGCCGCCAATGGCAAAGGCAATCCCTAGGAAGATGGCCTGCAAGGCAAGATATTTCCAGATTGGATTGGCAAGATGCCACGGCGATCTATCACGCCGCGCCAGCATTGCCTTTTCCGCCCGCCACGCAGACCCCGGCCCTTGCCACAATACCCGCGGAAACGCCCGTAGGAAGCCCTCGTTATAGCGCGCAGTCACCGTGTCGCGCGGGGTGCCGACATGGGGGTGATGCACCAGCATATGTTCGGTACGAAAATGCCCGTAAAGGACCAGCGCCAACAACAAATCACCCAGATTGCGCTCGTAACGGTTTGGTTTATGCATCAGTTCATGCGCGTAAACGATGCCGACAGTTCCGGTGGTGACACCAATGCCAAACATGATGCCAAAAATCTCGGGCTGTGAACGCCCCCCAACATGGGTCAGATACCACAGGGTGCCAAAAACCAGACAAAACTGGATCGGGAACCAGATCCATGTCAGCAGGCGAAACCAGAATAGCTGCTCAACAGGGGTGTCAGGGTCTGGATTGCGCAGGTTGCGCCCCAGTACCGTGTCCAGCAAGGGCATCAACACCCAGCCGTAAAGTGGGATCAACAAGATCGTCCAACCACCCTGCACCACCGCCAGAATCACAAGAGGAACAAACGTGAGGGTCAACCAGTAGGGCCACGCGCGTAGCGGCGCGTATTCTTGAGTGGAACCGGCAGGTAATGAAGTCATAATACAGCATCCTTGTCGGAGGGAACACGCGGGGTGATGCGCAGATGAATGCCATCACGGGCGCGCACGGTCAGATGGGCAACGGGCATTGGATCCCGCCCCTCGACCCGCTCAAACCGATAAGCCCGCACCAGCATGGACAGCAGCAAAACCCCTTCGGCCATTGCAAATGCCGATCCCGGGCAGACCCGCGCACCGGCGGAAAACGGAATATAGGCCGAACGCAGGCACGCCTTGCCATTGGGCGTTTCAAACCGCGCGGGATCAAATTCATCCGGACGCTCCCACAACCGCTCATGACGGTGCAGGTGCCAGGGGCTAACGATCACTTGCGAGTCTTTTTTAACATCGCGATCGCGGAACCGTTCCGGACAAGCTGCCTCGCGCACGAACATCGGCACCGGGGGATAGAGGCGCATGGTCTCGCGAAATACCGCCCGCGACAGGCGCAATTTGGACAGGGTCGAGAAATAGATTTTGTCCGGCTCAAAAGCAGCCTGCGCCTCTTGTGCCAGCTTGTCCTGCCACTTGGGATATAGTGCCAGCAAATAAAGTGCCCACGCCAGCACGGCTGCCGATGTTTCATGCCCGGCCAGAAAAAATATCGCAACCTGATCGACCATTTCGTCACGCTCGAACAGTTTACCAGTTTCAGGGTCCGGTGTGGTCATGATCTTGGTGGCAAGATCCTGCGGCGCGGTGCCCTCGGCGATGGCTTTGGCCCGCGCATCCGTAAGCTGGCCAATCAGATTGCGGATCGTTCGCGCCGTCTCCAGTGTTTTACGTGAATGAAACTTTGGGAACCATTTTGGCAACGGCAGTACCGCCGTAATATTGGCGACAGGTTGTGCCTTTTGGTGTTCGCGAAAACAGGCAAAAGCAGCAGACGCAATGTCACTTTCAACGGGCACGGAAAATAGCGTACGGAAAATAACATCCATCGCGACATGACTGGTCTCGGCCTCAATTTCAACGGGGTGGCCATCGGCAAGCGAATGCAAACGCGCCACCGCAGCGGTGCCGCTATCCCACATTGCGGGAAAAATGCTGCGCAAGCGCCCCCCCTCAAAGGCCGGGTCAATGATCCGGCGCTGACGGGCCCACAGATCACCGTTCGAGATAAATATAGACTCCCCCAACAGGGGTTTTAGCCCGACCCGCATTCGGTCGGATTTCGGAAAATCATGGGGGCGTTGCTTAAGAATCAGATCGACCAGATCAGGATCATTACACAAGTAGGAGCGAAAAAACGGGGTCCGCATTTCTGCCATCCAAGCTCGGTAAAGATGGGCTGGCTGGGCAGACAGAATATCCTTTTTGAAAAGGCGAAAATAGGTCCAGATCGAAACCCGCCCTTGTCGGGATAACGGTTTGGGGGGCAATTTCTTTGGTACCTTGGGACTTTCGTCAAACACATAAACTCTCCACAATCCCAGGGAACCGAGTTGATACCCACCTGATTTTCCACAGGTTTTCAGGTGCAACCCCTTGTTGTCATTGACGATCGTCAAATTTCACCCCAAGAATCATACCGCGACCTTATTATCGTCAACTTCCTGGGCCACAATGGGCTTACGCTTTGGCGGCAAAGCCACTAGCTTGGCCCTTACAGGGCACAGCCAAGGTGGTGAAAGGTCAGGATGCAACGCAACAATAAAAATCAGCACCCTTGCGGGAATTGCGCCTTTTACGGCGAAAGCATCTGGCAGCCGGTTGCAGGCGACTCCGTTTCAGTTCTTATGCGCGGCTTTACCCGCAAGAATTTGCAAAATGGGCAATCACTTTACCTGCAAGGTAGCGAGGGCAGCGGTGTCTTTTGTGTATCAAAGGGATTAATCGCGCTGCGCACCCATCACATGGATGGATCCTCAACCCTGTTGCGATTGGCCTATCCTGGTGAGATCATCGGATTTCGCGCTTTTCTGGGAAATCGCCCACACCAAACCGAGGCTATCGCATTACTGCCATCGCGTATCTGCACCGTAGCACGCCGCGGGGCCAACCAAATCATGCGGGCCAACCCGGAGGTGTTGGCGCAACTTGCCGCACGTTGTATTGACGAAATTGACAGAAATCATGCGCAAATCATCGCAACTGCCACCACCTCGAATAAACAACGCCTGAAAGACCTTATGCTATTTTTAATGGAAAAGCACGGGAGGCCTGTCGAGGCTGGGCATCTAATGCGACTGCCGCTTTCAAGATCAGATTTGGCAGATTTGTTGGGGGTTCAACCTGAAACCCTGTCCAGATTGATCAAGCGATTAGAAGAAGACGGGTTCTGCTCCATCACTGGCAGAAATGTCTTACTCTCCAGCCCGTCCCTATCTCATCAAAAGATTGCGCAGCCGCAATAAGGTCTGTTTTTTCCACACTCCAGGCTCTAGGGCTATTCCGCCGCAGCCCGCCCCTTGCGGCGCTCGATCTGCATCAGCATCGTCGAAATCGTCGTTGCGCCCAGCGTTGCTTTGGCAATGTCGTCGATCTCACACATGATGTCGAACACTGCCCATTCCACATCCGTCGCCTTACCCTCATCGTTCAGCTTGCAATCGCCGGAAACATCCTCAAACAGCGCAATCACATCCAGCAACGTCACGCGGCGCGCGTTGCCGCTAAAACAATAGCCCCCCCCGACGCCACGCACCGATTTTACCAATCCGGCACGCCCTAGCGTGTGCATGACTTTGGCCAGATGGTGCGTAGAGACGCGAAACTTCTCACCTATTTCAGCGACAGAAACCTGCTTCTCTGGGTCAGATGCCAGTTCTATCAGGGCAAAAATTGCCAGACGGCTAGACTTCTGCATTTACCGTATTCCCCTGTTATTCAACCACAAACCCGCCATCACAGCTCCATTTCCAACTGTATGTAAGGCCCTGCTACCATGCCTTCGCTGCGAAAAAAAGCCATATGCAACGCGTTTTGACGTGGCACCATTGTGCGAATGGTTGTTATGTCAGCGGCCGTAAATTCCGCCGAAATCGCCATAAACAGCTTCTCACCAATACCCTGCTGACGAGTGTCTGCTTCCACGGCAAATCCAAAAACCCAGCCGCTCGGTGCGCTGCCGAATTCCCAACCGCGCACAGCTCCGACGATATAACCCAACACTTTGCATTCTGCTTCGCCCGCACTGCAAGCTACCAGAAAAAACCGCTCGTCCAAGCGGCGGGTGGAATATCTTTCATAAATATCCTGCCAGTATTCCGGCTTGGCTATCTCGGTAACCCGTTCATCCAACGCGATAATAGCTGGAATATCACCGCTTTGAATGCGGCGGATTTCGATCTCGCTTTGCTCTGGCTCCGCACTACTCATATTCGTCCCCGTACCGTTTTCAAACTGCACTCATTCTACTCTAGTATTTAAATAGGTATAATGGTACTTTAATTAGCATTTACAACAACCACCCGCAGAAAAGGCCAGCCTATGAAGCAGATTATCAGCCTTTCGATCAATGGTAAACAATTTGAAGACGCAGTTTCAGATAACATGCTGCTGATCGACTATCTGCGCAATACTAGGGGATTAACAGGGACAAAAACCGGTTGCGATGGAGGCGAGTGTGGTGCTTGTACCGTTATAATTGACGGGCAGGCACGGCCTTCTTGCATAACGCTTGCCTCAACATGCCACGGCGCATCTATCGAAACCATTGAGGGTCAGGCCCGAAACGGCATCCTAACCCCATTGCAACAGGCGTTTCACGAAAACCTTGGCACACAATGTGGATTTTGCACACCGGGCATGATCCTGACCGCCGAGGCCTTACTCCGCCACAACCCCGACCCCAGTGAGGACGAGATTAAACAGGCACTGGGCGGCAACCTCTGCCGCTGCACCGGTTATGTCAAAATCATCAAATCCGTGCGCACTGCAGCAGAGGCAAATCCATGATTGAACCGATAAAAGGCACTGTCGTCGGCCAACCCGTTCCACTGGTGGACGGCATCGAAAAAGTCACCGGCAAGGCGGTTTTCACCGCTGACCTGATTGCGCCCGACAACCTGACAGGTCGTATTCTGCGCTCGCCTGTCAGCCATGGGCGGATCATTCGGATTGATACCTCCAAGGCTGAAGCACTGGAAGGTGTAACAGCCATTGTGACAGGTGAAGACTGCGCCTTCACCTATGGCGTAATTCCCATCGCCATGAACGAATACCCCATCGCCCGCGACAGGGTGCGCTATCGCGGTGAAGCGGTTGCTGCTGTTGCCGCCGTGGATGCCCGCACCGCTGAGGCCGCCCTGGAGTTGATCGAGCTGGAAATCGAGGAACTGCCTGCGGTTTACACCCCAAAAGAATCCCGTGCGGTGGGGGCCGAATTACTGCACGACAACAAGCCCGGCAATCTGGAGCGGGAAGTTCACCATGAATTTGGCAATGTCGAAGACGGCTTTGCCTCTGCTGATCTGGTATCACAAGAGGTTTTCCACTGCGCCGAAATCAATCATGCGCAAATGGAACCCCACGCCGCGCTGGCCGAATACGACGTTTCACGCGACCACCTGACCTTGCATTCCGTCAGCCAAGTACCGTTTTACGTCCACCTGACCTTGGCGCGGTGCCTTGAAATGGACACCTCGCACATTCGCGTTGTTAAACCCTTTGTTGGGGGCGGCTTTGGCTCGCGCACCGAAACCCTGAACTTTGAAATCATCGCCGCCTTATTGGCCCGCAAAGCAGGCGGCAAGGTGATGATGCAGCTGACCCGCGAAGAAACCTTCATCACCCATCGCGGTCGCCCCGACACCGAAGTCAAAATGAAAATCGGCCTGAGCAAATCCGGAAAAATTACCGCCGCCGCGTGCGAGGTGGTGATGAGCGGCGGTGCCTACGCAGGCTATGGCCTCGTCACCATCCTTTATGCAGGCGCATTGCTGCACGGTATTTATGATGTGCCTACGATTAAATACGACGGCTATCGTGTCTACACCAACCACCCGCCCTGTGGTGCAATGCGGGGCCATGGCACGGTGGATGTACGCCACGCCTTTGAATGCCTGCTTGATCGTATGGCACGCCAGCTGAACCTCGACCCGTTTGAGGTACGCAAGGCCAATATGCTGGCCGCCCCGATGTTCACCGCCAACGGGTTGATGATCAATTCCTACGGGCTGCCGGAATGTCTGGAAAAGGTCAAAGCCGCCAGCGGATGGAATGAACGCATCGGCCAAATGCCCGAGGGGCGCGGCCTGGGAATGGCTTGTTCGCATTACGTCAGTGGAGCTGCCAAGCCGGTACACTGGACCGGCGAACCCCATGCGGTTGTGTCGATGAAACTTGATTTCGATGGCGGTATTACCGCCTTTACCGGTGCCTCCGACATCGGCCAAGGCTCGACAACAATTGTTGCCATGGCCGCCGCTGAAATCCTCGGCGTTGATCTGGGACGTGTTCGGGTTTTGACCAATGACAGCGCGGTGACACCCAAGGACAATGGCTCCTATTCCTCACGCGTCACCTTTATGGTTGGCAACGCCGCAATCGAGGCCGCCAAAGCCATGCGCGAAAAACTGGTCGCCGCCGCTGCTACGAAACTCGATGTGTCACCCGATGAGGTTGAATGCGAAGGCGAAAGCTTCTTCGTTGCCGGTAGTAGCCAATCCGCCCTGCCGTTTCAGGACGTAGCCATCGCCGCCTTGGCCAGCGAGGGCACCATCAACGTCAAAGGTACATTTACCACACCCGTAGAGGCCCAGGGCGGTAAACATCGCGGTGGCGCTGTAGGGTCGACCATGGGCTTTAGTTATGCCGCGCAAGTTGTTGAAGTTGCTGTTGATCCAGATACTGGACAGATCGCAGTCGACAAAGTTTGGGTCGCGCTCGATTGCGGCTTTGCCATCAACCCGCTGGCGGTTGAAGGCCAAATTGAAGGCTCTGTCTGGATGGGTATGGGGCAAGGATTATCAGAGGAAACCCATTATAAAAACGGCCTGCCGGTTCACGGGAATTTCCTTGATTATCGCGTACCGACAATCGTTGAATCTCCCGACATCGAGGTCCACATTGTTGAGAGCATAGACCCTTTAGGCCCATTCGGGGCCAAAGAAGCTGGCGAAGGCGCGCTTTCCGGCTTCCCCCCCGCCCTTGCAAATGCGGTAGCAAATGCCATCCAAACCGACGTGAATTTTCTCCCCCTCACACCGGACAGGCTGCTCGTCGCCCTCAATAAATCCCGCCGCGCCGCCCGCCGCAAGGAGGCATCATGAGCGACACACTCCCCAATTTTCAACTCCTGCGTCCCGACACAATTCAGGCCGCCGTTGCCATATTGCATGACACAGAAAACGCCAAGCTCTGCGCAGGTGGCACCGACCTGATCGTCAACATGCGGCGGGGTCTCGCCACACCGAAAGCTTTGGTGGATCTGACCGCTATCAAAGAGATGCAGCAGATCACCAATGACACAGAGGGCCTGCATATCGGTGCCGGTGTGACCCTGTCGGAACTGGCCCAGAATACCCCCCATTCCGCCATTGCCCAAGCGGCCCTCGCCATCGCTGGCCCCGGCCACCGCTTTGCCGCAACAGTGGGTGGCAACCTCTGCCTAGACACCCGCTGCCAGTATTATAATCAAAGCCATTGGTGGCGAAAATCCAACGATTTCTGCCTGAAATATCGCGGCGAAACCTGCCACGTTGCGCCCTCTGGAAACCGCTGTCGTGCGGCGTTCACCGGCGACTTGGCCCCTGCCTTTTTGGTACTGGGTGCCGAAGTCGACATCGCAAGCCCCCAAGGTATCCGCCGCATCCCGCTTGCCGAACTTTATAGCGGCGACGGGACCGATTACCTGACTTTGGCTGACAATGAAATCGTCACCAAAATCCACCTGCCGCCCGGCTCGGCAAAATCCGTCTACGGCAAAATTCGTATCCGTGGTGCCCTCGACTTCCCCCTTGCAGGCGTGGCCATCGCGGCCAAGAAATCCGCCCGTGAAACCCGCTTTCGCATCGCCTTAACCGGCACAAATTCCCGCCCTGTCTTACTGGACGACCCCGCGCCATTCACCACAAACGACAGCGCGGAAACCTATTTTTCGGCCCTCAACAAAGCGGTGCAAAAGGCCGCCTCGCCGCAGCGCTCGACCATCACCGCTCCTTTGTATCGCAAACAATCCATTGGCGCGCTGGCTGCGCGTTTGGCGCAAGGGCTGACGAATGACTGAAGAACCGCCGGGTAAATATTGGCGCGACGATGGCATTTTGCACATCGACGTGCGCGGCCTTGGCCCGCCCGAACCAATGGTGGCAATTCTATTCCACATCGAAAAACCCGAAGAGGTCGGCCCCGTCATCGTGCATCATTTCTGCGAACCAATCTATTTCTACCCCGAGCTTACGGAAATGGGCTGGAGTTATGAAATCATCCCCGGCGAACCCGAAGAAGTGCGCCTGATCCTAAGGCAAAAGACATGAGCATGCTGATGCTCTCCGGTGCCAAAGACCGCCTGCTGCCCTCCTCAATCCCTTTCCGCTTTTTCGCCAGTGCCAGCGTTTTCCACATCCTGTTCTGGATCGCCCTATTGATGGGTGCCGATGATCTGGCCACATTCAACGGTGGCACGGGCTGGGTGTTGGCCGCCATCCACCTCGCGACACTAGGCACCTTTGCCATGACCGCAATGGGTGCAGCATTTCAGCTATTACCAATCGCCACCCGTCAACCGCTGGTGCACAACTGGCCCACCTATCTGACGTTTTGGCTGTTCATGCCCGGCACCCTGATCCTGACATTTGGCATGGCCACAACATCCATGGCCGCACTCACCGTTGGCGGCATCGCCACCAGCTCTGGATTGTTGGGTTTCGCCCTGCTCACCGCAGACAACCTGCGCCGCGCCAGCAGCCTGCCACTTGTCACCGCCCACGGCTGGATCGCGATGATTTCCGTGCTCGCGCTCACTGTCCTTGCCCTATTGCTGATCTTCGATCTGGACACCGGCTTCCTGCCCGACCACCGCGCCGCCGCCGCAACCCACATGTCATTTGCCGCCTTTGGTTTCATGGGGGTGTTGGTGTTTGGTTTCAGCTATGTGCTGATCCCAATGTTCGCCCTGTCGCGCGCCCTGCCGCCACGCATCGGTTGGATGGGGCTGGTATTCTCCGCCCTCGCCCTCGCCTTCGCGACCCCTGCCCTGCTCCTTGAGATCACAATCCTGCAATTCGCTGCTCTGCTCTGTGCCCACATTTCCGCGGCCGCCTATCTTTGGCAAATGCGAACCGCCTTCAAAACCCGCATGCGCAAACGCCTTGGCCCTGCGTTCATCGTGATCCGCGCCTCATGGGCACTGCTGGCTATCAGCCTGCTCGTCGCCCTCGCAACCCTGCTGGGCGCCCCTATCCCCAATGGCGCGACCCTGTTCGGGTTCCTGCTGCTGGCCGGATGGTTGCTTACTTTCCTGCTCGGCGTTCTGCAAAGGATCATGCCATTCCTTGCCTCGATGCATGCCAACCCCAAGGATGGCCGCACCCCGTTGCTCTCAGAACTGACAGCGCAACGACCGCTGGATATCCACATGTTCTGCCATGGCGCCGCGCTGGTGCTTGTCGCCACCGGCATTGTCACCGACATCACCCTGTTGATCGCCACAGGTGCAGCCATAGGGCTGATCGGCGCAATAGCCTTTGCCACCTTCGCAGCACTTGTCATCCGGAAACTTTAGAAATTGGCCTCAAGGTGGGCGTCCCAACGTTCAAAATCACCCTCGATATCCGGATTTTTTAGCACATCAAAACAGGTGAAACTTGGCAGCTTGGTCATGCCAACAAATTCCTGTGCCTTGTGAAAGCCCAGAAAAACACCATCCACTCCCTTGCCCTCAAACAATTGCTCAGGGTCGCTCATTGCCACTTCCGGGGCATTCCACGTGGTCGAGACCATATAACTGCGCCCCTGCAAAAGCCCGCCAGTGCCATATTTCCGGCTTGGATCTTTGCGGGTGCGGCCATCATCAAGGAATATTTCACCCCGACCAAGCATATACACCTCGTCGATGTATTTCTTCAGACCCCACGGAACCCCGAACCAATAGACCGGAAATTGGAATATCACAAAATCAGCCCAGACCATATTGTCAATTTCGGCTTCAACGTCCCAATCGTCTTCAATGTGGGTTAGGCGCACCTCATATCCCTTTGCCAATAAAACCTCGTCCGCCCGCTCTACCAGAGTTCGGTTCAGGCGACCCGGCGACATATCCCATTTCTGGTGACCGTTGATAATAAATACACTTTTTCCCATGCGCCATTCCTCTCGCAATCATTGTTCTCCTTGAGAGCTTAGGCTCATGGCCCGGATCGACAAGCCTTGAATTGTATTGTTAGCCCAACATACAATTGCAACCCCACGTCTCGGCACGTCAATTGCCCTTGCCGTTGCCTTATTTAGGTATTACAGTACTTAATTAGGTTAATAGACAAACTTTGGGGAAACCAATGGATTTTTCAAGCCGAATTGCCCAGTTAATTCACGAAGACCACAGCGAAACCATCGCCCTGATCGAACTATTAGAGGGGATGGTGGCCAAGGCACGGCGAAATACCCCTGATGTTAGTGATCCGCAGGTCAGCAAAACCCTGCAAAAGACCGCTGCAATGATCGCCCATGAAACCCGCGGGCACTTCAATTTTGAGGAAACCATGCTGTTTCCCATCCTGGAAGAGGCCGGCGACGTGGCCATTGGTGCCCACCTGCGAGAAGAACATGCCAGCATCCTGCCTTTGGGCGAGCAGGTCGAAACCCTCGCCAGCGCGGCCCTTATCGACGGGTTTACCGACGCTAGTTGGGCCGAATTCCGAAACCTGACCGGCGAAATGACCGAGCGCATGCTCGCCCATATTCAGAAAGAGGAAATGGCCCTTTTGCCGCTTCTCGAAGACTTACTGGACCCGCAAATCGACATGGAACTGTCGCAAGCATTTGCATCCGCATAGGAGAAACCGATGACGACCAATCTTAAAGCCCTGACTGCCAACGACCTAGAGGCGGTCATCATCATCGACCGCGCCCATACCGGAACCTCGCGGCGTGGCTATTTCGAAAAACGGCTGGCGGCAGCAACCGACCGCCCAAAAGATTACGTCTATGTCGGCCTGCACATTGACGACACGCTCGCCGGTTTCGCTTTTGCCAAACTGGTCGAAGGCGAGTTTGGCAAGCTCGGTGCCAGCGCAGCACTTGATGCTATCGGGGTCAATCCGGCGTTTCAAGGTCAGGGCGCGGGCCGTCAACTGCTGGCCGGAATCGAAAGCATTCTAACCGCAAAATCGGTCTCCCAGATCACCAGCCAGGTCGATTGGTCAAACCAGACCATGCTGGGCTTTCTGGCCAATGCAGGTTTTACCCTCGATAGCCGCATGGTGCTTGAGCGCTCGACCGAGGTGATCGGTACTGCTGATGCGGTGATGGGCGAAGACGACCAACCGCTGGAAATTGATTTCTCCTCGCCCGATAGCGATGATCCGGACGCCCTGTCCCACGACAAGGTGCCGGTCCGCACGATGAAGGAGAACGACCTCCGCTCGCTGATTTCCATTGATCGCAAAAATTTCGGAACCAAACGCGCCGCCTATTTCGAACGCAAACAATACGAAGTACTGCACGCCTCGGGCATCCGCGTTTCACTGGTCGCGGAATTGGATGGTTACCCGGTCGGCTTTATCATGGCGCGGGTGGATTATGGTGAATTCGGCCACGCGGGCCAAGAGGCGGTGATGGACACAATCGGTGTCGATCCGGGGTATCAGGGCCATGGTGTCGGCCAAGCTCTAATGGTACAGTTGGTGGCGAACCTCTCGGTGCTGCAAGTGGAAACCCTGCGCACAGAGGTGGAGTGGGATGACACCGGAATTATCCATTACCTCAGTAAAACAGGGTTTAAACCGGCACAACAGATTACCCTGAAGCACCGTTTGTAAGACGTAAAACCCTGGCCGCACAATAAGAGACTAAAAATCGTTAGGTGGTTTCTCCGCCTTTTCTTTAGTGCCCTCTTCAAAATTTTTATCCATGTTAAAATCCGGCATTCTGAACACCAGCCAATAGCTGATTGATAAGGCAAAAACCACTGAAGCAATGCCCCAAAGATACTCCGGTTCGGTTTCTCTCAAATCAAGGATAATCACCTTTCGCGCAATGGCCATCAATGCAGTGGCAAGCACGATTTTAACATGGATAACATCGTCGCGCAGATACACTGTTATGTTGATAAAAATCTCGATCGCAATCAACACGGCCATAAAGGCACCAAAAGTCGCCAGCATATCATTGATTGTCAATATGTAACGCGGAGGGCTAAGCATTTTCTGATACAAAGTCCAGCCAACGTCAACGACACCCATGACAATCACAATAACCATTAGAATGGCCATAATGCGCACCGCAAACCGGATAACAATTTGCAGTTTTTCGATCAGGGGTTCATCAGATATCATATTTTCTTCTCTAAATGTTGTGTTCTCTGGCCTGAGGCTTGTGAAAATATCTACCGCCCGCAACACGGACTCAATCCAAACCAACACGTCACTAGGATAAAAGCTAACCCCAAGATAAGTAAAGCGACACCGACAAATAAAGTGCTACCTTGAACAAAACAGAGACAGCCCTACAAACAAGCAGGGCTGTTCACGTTCAGGGCGCAAGGGAACACCACCCATAGCTACCCAAGCGCCGCTTGAACCTGCTTGACCCAAGCCTCACAACGGGCGTCTGTTTCGTCGTCTTGCGTGTCCTCGTCAATCGCAAGGCCCACAAAATGATCCGCGCTCGCCGTTAACGCCCGACTGGCCCCGAAATCATAGCCCTCAATCGGCCACTCCCCGATTACAGTAGCGCCTTGGCCGGAAACCGCCTCGGCCAGATCGCCCATGGAATCAAGGAAATAATCCCCGTAACCCACCTGATCCCCCAGCCCGAACAGCGCCACAACCTTTTGCGAAAAGTCGATGGAATAAAGATTGGGCCAGAATTCTTCCCAATCCGGCTGTTTGCCGCCATTATCCAGTGTCGGCGTACCCAAAATCAGGATCTCGAACTCCTCAAAATCCTCATTTGAGGCCTCGGCGATGTTGATAACCTCAACCTCCCCGTCGGGAAACAATTTCTGTATCCGTTCGGAAACGTCCTCAGTGTGACCCTCATCCGTGCCGTAAAACAAACCAATAGATGCCATTGTTAACTCCTTTTCTTAAGATGCCTTGAGGTGCATACCCGATGCCGCCAACTTGTCATGACGGAACGCGCCCCAGAGCGCGGCCCCGATGGCACCGGCAAAAATCGAATCCGTGTGGCTGGTAACTTCCGCTGTCACCCCGCGCATTTTGGCCAGTTCTTCACGCATCGCTTCAACCAGCCCTTCGTCCTGCGCCAGACCGCCTGTCATCATCACCAGCTCATTCTTGACGCCAATGGATTTCAGCAACCGCGCAAGGCGACTGGCCATCGACAGGTGAATCCCCTTGAGGATATTGGGCGAGGTAATCCCCCGCGACACCATATTGATTACATCGGTTTCCGCCAGAACGGCACAGATGCTGGATACGTTTTCCGGATTATCCGCCGAGACCGACAGCTTGCCGATTTCATCCTGCGCAATGCCCAAATACCGTGCGATGTTTTCCAGAAACTGGCCCGAACCCGAGGCGCACTGGCTGGTCATTTTGTAATTCGTCACCTTGCCCGGATCATTGGTAATAATCGCGCGCCCGTGCAGCGCGCCGCAATCCATAATCGCGCGGCATTCCGGGTCAAGAAATCGTGCCCCCCGCGCATGGCTGGTCATCGAATAAAAATGCCCTGTATGAAACGGGATGCTCTCGCCCTCGCCTGTGGTCGCAATGTAATCAAGGTCACTTTCCTTGATTCCCGCCTCCTCCAGCGTTTGGTCAAAGGCTTCGCGTGCCAATTGCATCGGATCACGTTGGCGAATGCGCATGATGGATTTTGCCAGCCACTCCTCGCGCCCATCCTCTACCCGGAAAATCGCAGCCTTGACGGCCCCGGTTCCCACATCAATTCCTGCAGCCAGGGTCATGCGTCTATTCCTTCCATGCGACCGGACGCAGCGCGGCGGGCAAACTCGGCCCCCCCAAGCGCACCGGTGTAAATTGAATCCGGATCAATGTTGATCTGCACCTCGCCGTAGTTTTCAAACACCAGCTTTTTCAACTCGCGCACTGCGGCCTCGTTTTTGGCCACACCGCCGGTAAAGGTGAACTGGTCCTCAACCCCGCCGGATCGCGACAGGATCGACATGGCGCGCAGGATAATGGCGCGGTGCAAACCCGCCAGAATATCCTCGCGTTTTTCACCCAACGCCAGACGGTCGCGCAGCTCGGCACCCGCAAACACGGTGCAGGTCGAATTGATCCGCGCCGGCTTGGCCGATTTCATCGCCAACGGTCCCAGCTCATGCAGACCCATGTTCATCTCGTCCGCAATATAACCCAGATAACGGCCACAGCCCGCCGCACAACGGTCGTTCATTTGGAAGTTTTCCACGATACCGCTGGCATCTACCTGAATGCCTTTGGTGTCCTGTCCGCCAATATCCAAAACCGTGCGCGTGTGGGGATACATCATATGCGCCCCCAGCCCGTGGCACAGAATTTCGCTGCGAATATGTTCTTTTGAAAACGGCAGCGTCACGCGGCCATAACCGGTACCCACCAGATAGGTTTCCTCCAGTTCAATTCCCAAAGCACGATCCACACGCCCTGAAAAATCACTGGCCTCTCCCTTGCTGATCCGGTCCAGCGCGCGCTTGAAATTTTCACTCAGCGTGCCCTTGGGCGGGCGATTTTCAACCGCGATAATGGATTTGTCATAGACATTCAGCAGCATGTCATAGGGCAGCTCCGCCTCGCGCGCCACTTCTTCGGAAATCGACAGATAGCGTGATCCGGCGATATCGCGGAAGAAATCCGACTTGCGGTCTGATTCCGGTGCAAACATTGGCGGCGCTTCTCCGCGCAGACGCTTGAACACCTCGGCCAAGGCCTGCTTAACCCCGTCTTCGATCTTCTCGAACCGTTCGCCTTTGACTTGCGAAATGCAGGTTTCTTCCAAATCTCCCAGCTGTTCCAAAAACTGCTCCAGCCGGAAAGAGCGCTCCAGATCCCCCAGAAACGCCTCTGCCTCGGCGGTATTTTCATCCCCGTCGAATTCACGCCGAAACAGGTTGAAACGCGCGTCGACCATCGCCTCTTGCTGCGCCACCCGACAAGCGGTGTCATAGTTGGAGCGCGAGTTGGTAATCCCGCGTCCCAGAATTTCCTCGTTCTCGTCCATCAACACGGCTTTGGTGGTGGTGGACCCCAGATCAATTCCGACAAAAGTTTTCATGCTGCTGCCCCCGCACCGCTGCGTTTCTGTTCAACCATTTGAAAGTAGCTTTCCAACCGGTTCTTGACGTTGGCAGCCGAGAAATAACGCGGATCCACCAGATCGGTTTCAATGAACGCCGCCGGTTTGCCCGTGCGTTTTTCGACCTCTCGCATAATCAGCAATTGCCCCGCCGAAAAGCTGTTACAGCTTTTGATCGAGTTGATCAGCAAGCCATCCGCCTGATATTCGTTGATATAGTCGGACAGCATGTCAATGCGCGATGGTAGGCTGCGGTTAGTGTAAACCCCGAGGCAATATTCCGCGAGGGTTTCAAGCGGTCGGTCAGGATCATGGCGAAAACCGTAATCATAGGTGCCCCCCACCTTGGTATAGCTGGACGCCACTACGGTCGCACCTTCTTCATAGAACATTTTCCAGAACTGGCGGAAACTGGTGTAATTTGGCGGGCCCTCCACAACCAGTCGGTATTTCTCCTCACCCATGGGGCCGTCTGGCGTCACGGGCCCAAGACCCTTGAGCATGCGGTCATCCACCTCATCGCGCAGAAAACGATAGTAATCAATCGCATCATCCGTGCCGCGAAATGCGCCGAAAATCGGACCGATATAATAGATACCGCCAAAATAGGCATCAATCGGAGAGCGCACATGTTTGCCGCTTTGCAGGATGTAAACCAGATCATCCTCGGCCTTGGCCGATTTGCCCAGATACTCCCGCAGGCGATCAATATCAAACTTCACGCCGCTGACTTCCTCAAGCACCGGAATAACGTTTTCTTTCAGTTGCTTGACCATGTATTGAATCATATTCGGCGTCACCTTACCATCAGCCACATAGGGCGTCTGCAAGAAAATCGTCGGGCATTTATACTGCTCGCGCAGCAGTTCGAACCACTTCAAAAAGGTGAAACAGCCGGTGTAGGACAGCAGCAAAACATCCGGATCCGGCAGCTTTTTACCGTTCGGCCCGATGTTGCCTTTCATCATCATACCAATGTCAGATTTCACGTATGTGCAGACATCCTCCGAGTGGCCAGCCCGTTCCGCCTCCATGATATAGGCGCCGGATTGCTTGCGCAGCCCGCTTTGAATCGCGTTCACTTCTGGCAGGTTATTCACCAGATCAAAACACATCAGCAGCTCGTTCAGATTGCCCGGCACAAAGGTCGAGGCAACCTTATCCCCGTTCTCCTTTGCATTGGTCAGGCGGTCATAATGCGCCGTCATCATCTGCTTTTGCTTGATCATCGACGCATCTTTTTCAACGTCGGCAGGACTGGCTTTTAAAAGGGGCTTTCTCATGCGGCGCTCCATAATTTGATTGAATCAACAAAGGTTCCTGCCTGCTCGCGAATTGGCTGCATCTGGCCGGAGTTTTCGGCGTATTTGAAGGCGATGAACGGAATGCCTGCCGCCTTCAGGACGTTTTGCAGCATCGGACGATCCAGCAGCGCCGGATCGCAAAAGCTGGTAGAGGCAAAGATCACACCCTCCGCGCCGGTCTCCTTCACCGCGCGCACCAGAAACTGGCCTTTTTCCTCTTCATTCGGCTCGTACTTCGCGGCAGTCGACATCGAGTGATGCAGGAAGGCTTGCGACAGATTGTAGATCGGATCACCCTCCAGCGGCACGTCGCCAATCAACCAGCGCGACACCAGCATGAAATCATCGTCGACGACAAAACAGCCTGACAATTCTAGTGATTTAATCAGATTCAGCGGCGGTTGTTCGCAGAACATCCCAGTCACAACCACACGGCTGTTATCCTTGATCGGACGGCTTTCCGACTGGGCCGCATCAATATACTGGCGCAGCAAAACGGAGTGTTCCTCAACCGGCAGAACCAGCCCGGCACGCACCACCAGATAAGCCTCGGAGGCCGGAGCCAGCCACGGTTTTTGCGCCCGCAACGTATACAGCTCATTCACCAACTGGCGGTTCTCGTTGTAAACCTCAATCGAGTTGCGCAATGCCTCGTCGGTGATTTTTCTGCCCGATATCTTTTCCAGATCAGCGCGAAACTCGTTCATCTCACCCATGTAAAACGTACCGCCAATCTCATCCTGATAGGTTTGCGGCACATCGAAATATTTGGAATAGACCTCTGGAAACAGCATTTTCCACATGCCCGACAGGTTGCGGATCACGTCGCAGATCGACGGAAACAGCATGCCATCCACAAAATCCAAACGCCCCGTGACACCCAGCTCCACGGTAGACCGCGGAATGCGGCAAATGTAGCTTTGATAGTAAGCATCACCGTGAATAACTTCCAGATTATCGCCGCCACCCATGATCCCCAGAGGCAACATGCCCGCCGCGTGGATAATTTCGCGCGGGATATAAACCGGCAGATAACCAATCACTTTGCGCCCCGCTTCGGCAGCTTTCCATTCGCGTGCAGTGGTGAAATTCAGGTCTTCATAAAGTTCCTGACACCGGGCAACGATCTCGCTTGTGGTTGGATTTGTCATGTGTTCTCCCACTTGGCTTTGCGCTTCGCGAGAAAGGCCTCAAGCCCTTCAACCGCATCATGCGTTGACATTAATTCGTTCAGATAGAGGTCTTCGACCGCCTGCAATTTGGCGACCATGCGTTCAGTAAATCCCATCCGCGCAGCGCGCACCGCAAACCGCAGGGAACCGGCACTTTTACGTCCCAGATGTTTATCAAAATACGCCAGTGCCGCTGCTGTCGGATCATCCGCCAACGTGTCCACCAGCCCCATTGCCAACGCTTGCGTGCCGGAAACACTGCGGCCAGAATAAAGCAAATCCTCTGCGCGGGCTTGGCCGACCCGTTCGGGCAACAGGCAAGACGCAGCGGGCGCGAACACCCCCAGCATCATTTCCGGCTGGCCCAGATTGGCGGTTGGGGCTGCAAACAAACAATGCCCCGCCATCGCCACCTCCAGCCCGCCACCCAGACATTGACCGTTGATCGCAACCAACACCGGCAACGGATATTTCAGCATGGTTTTCACCAGTGCATGCAGCGCAGCCAACATTTCCGCACAACTATCCGGTAAATGTTCTTCAACACTGGCCCCAAAGCTGAAATGCGGCCCCTCGGCCTCTAGCAGCACCGCGGTCAAATCCTTGTTGGCTGCATGATCCCCAAAGGCTTCATCTAGCGCGGCTATCATTTCCGCATCCACGATATTGGCCCTGGGCCGGTTCAGCACCAGCCGCAGCAGCGCACCATCACGATCAAGGCTTATGCCCAGGGGTCCGCTCATGCGTACACACGGCCCCGGAAACATATCTCCTGTTTTCCATCTTGTGCCATGCGGGTCTTTCTCCTTGTGGTTGGCTGTGTTGACAGCGGCGATATTCCCTATTACAGTAAATAAGTACTCGAATACTTTAATTGGGTCAAGCACGAAAACCAAAAGCCCCCGCAACCGCTTGCAATCAGGATAGCCATCACCATGACAACACCTCCGATAGCCAAGAAAAGCGTCTCCATTTCAATCGCCGGCGCGGGGGGCGCTGGTGCCATGACCGCAGGCGGCATTCTGCTTGAGGCCGCTGGAAAATCCGGCTGGTACGGTATGATGAACCGCTCCGTTGGCCCGCAGATTCGTGGCGGAGAGGCCGCTGCCCTACTGCGCCTCGCCAATCATCCGGTAGAATGTATGAGCGAGGGCTTTGATCTGCTGATCGCGATTGACTGGAAAAACGCCTCCCGCTTCGCCGCTGAAATGCCGCTCAAGAAAACCGGCCTAGTCATTGCCGACCCCTCCGCTGGCGACGTACCCGATGCGATCACCGCTTATGGTGCCGAAGTGATCGAGGTCGAGATCAAGAAGTTGGCTAAATCCGTTCCCGGCGGGCGCGAGAACATGGTTGCCGCCGGATTAGCTGCCGGGTTTATCGGTCTGTCGGAAGACTTTTTGATGGAAATTATAAACGCCAAGCTGGCCCGCAAGGGTGACGCAGCTGTAGAGTCCAGCCGCCTCTGTTTGGAGGCAGGCTTGAAAGCCGCTGCCGAAATCGCCCGCAACTTTGAAATTGGTGCGGCGGACATGAAAAACAAAGGCCGCTGGCTGATTACCGGAAACGAGGCCGTTGGCTTGGGCGCAATTCGGGGCGGCGTGCGCTATGCCGCCGCCTATCCTATCACCCCCGCGACCGAGGTTCTGGAATGGCTTTCCCCCGCGCTGGCCAAAATCGGTGGCGCATTGGTACAAGCCGAGGATGAACTCTCCTCGATCAACATGGCCATTGGCGCATCCTACGGTGGTCGGCCCTCGATCACCGCAACCTCTGGCCCTGGCTTGTCCTTGATGATGGAATCCCTCGGCCTCGCCGCCGCAGCCGAGGTGCCGGTTGTGGTCGTCGATGTAATGCGCTGTGGCCCCTCAACCGGCATCGCCACCAAATCCGAACAATCCGACCTGAACATCGCTGTCTATGGTTTCCACGGCGATGCACCACACGTAGTTTGCGCCCCGCTCTCCGTTGCCGATTGCCTCTATACCGGCCAATGGGCCGTGCATCTGGCCGAGGCAATGCAGGTTCCCGTCATCGTCCTATCCGATCAGTCCTTAGGCCAAGCCCGCGTGCTGATGAAACGCCCCGTCAATCTGTCCTTCCTCGCCAATCGCAAGGTTTACAAACAACAATCCGATGAACCTTACATGCGCTACGCCATCACCGCCGACGGGGTTTCCCCGATGGCCATCCCCGGCACGCCAGGGGGGCAATATACCGCTGACGGTCTCACCCACTCTGTGCGCGGCACCCCCTCAACCCAGCGTTCCGACCAGCAGAACCAGATGGACAAACGCCACCGCAAAGTTGCCGATTTCGATTATGGCATCCACTGGGGCGAAGTTTCCGGGGTCGGCGAAGAACTCGTCATCCTGACATGGGGATCAATCACTGCACCGGCAAAAGAAGCCATCCGCACGCTGAATTCCGAAGGCATCGACGTCAAACTCGTCGCCATGCGCCTGATCTCTCCCTTCCCCAAAGACGCCCTGCTAGAGGCGCTGCAAGGCGCAAAACGTATCCTCATCGTGGAACAAACCCATGCGGGCCAGTTCCACAGCTACCTGCGCGCCAACTGTGACCTGCCGGGCGAAATCCGACAGTTCCACCGCCCCGGCCCGCATCTTATTAGTGCCACCGAAATCACCTCTCAAATCCGCGATTGGGCCCAGTCATGAACATACCGTCAAACAGCTTCACCAACAAAGATTTCACCTCTGATATCAAACCCGTCTGGTGCCCCGGCTGCGGTGATTTCCACGTCCTGCTGTCAATCACCAAAGCCCTCGCTGCCCTTGGGCGCCCACCCGAAGACATCGCCGTAATTTCGGGTATCGGTTGTTCTTCTCGCATCCCCGCCTATACCAACTGTTATGGTTTCCACGGGGTGCACGGGCGTTCCCTAGCACTGGCTGCGGGGCTCAAGGTAGCGCGCGACGACCTGACGGTGATGGTGATGAGCGGCGACGGCGATGGGTTTTCCATCGGCGGCAACCACTTTTTGCACGCCTGTCGGCGCAACATCGACATGACCTATATCGTGATGGATAACCGCGTTTACGGCATGACCAAAGGTCAGCCCTCCCCCACCACCGAACCGGATTGGGACAGCGCCCTTTCCCCGGGTGGCTCTGGCCTGAACCCGTTCCAACCGCTGGTGATCGCGCTGGCCTCCGGTGCCAATTTCGTCGCCCGTGAGTTTTCCGGCAACATCAAATCCACCACCCAAACCATTATTGAAGCCGTTAAGCATCCCGGATTTTCCTTCGTCGAAATCCTCAGCCCCTGCGTCACCTTTCGCCCTGATGAAAAGGAATGGAAAAAGCAGGTACACAGTGCCTCGGTCGAGGAAACAAGCGATCCGGCCCAGGCGGCGCGCCGGATTATGACAGATGACGGCATGAACACCGGCATTCTTTATCGCGGCACCCGCGCCCCGTTCAAATCCAAAGTGTCGGACGAGCACGGCGACATTAACGCATTGGAACAGGATTTCGAAATCTAGGGTAACCTCGGAAAGCTTTAAACAGGCATCCGCGCCTCAATCATACCCGAGAGCCAACTGGAGCCATAGGGAATCGCCTCGTCATCAAAATTATAGGCAGGATGATGGCACATCGGCGTGTCCCCATTGCCAAGGAAAATATACGCGCCGGGCCTTTCTTCCAGCATATAACTGAAATCTTCGGCGGGCATTACTGGGTCCGCATCATCAATCACAGTTCCGGCAATCGCGCGCGCAACCTCTGCCGCATAGCCAGCGTTCTCCGGTGTATTCACCGTCACCGGATACCCCCCGCGCCAGATCACCTCTGCAGTGGCCCCGTAAGCCATGGCTGTCCCCGCCACAATCTCTCGTATGCGTTTCTCCGCCAGCCCCCGGTTTTCAGCCGCGAGCGTACGCACTGTCCCCGCCATACGCACCTCGTTAGCGATCACATTGCTGGCCCCGCTATCGGTCACAAATGTTCCCACAGTCAGAACGACCTGTTTGATCGGGTCCACACTGCGCGACACCACAGTTTGCAACGAGATCAAAATCTGCGCCGCAACCAGGGTGGTATCCACAGCCTCATGTGGCATCGCAGCATGGCCGCCCTTGCCATGCACTAAAATTTCGAACTCATCAGCTGAGGCCATAAACGCCCCCGGTCGGGTCGCAAAATGACCCACTGGCAGACCGGGCATGTTGTGCAATCCATAGATTTCCTGAATGCCGAACCGATCCATCAGCCCGTCTCGACACATCTCTAACCCACCGCCTCCGCATTCCTCGGCGGGTTGGAACACCACCACTGCTGTTCCGTCAAAATTTCGTGTCTCGGTCAGATATTTAGCCGCCCCCAGCAACATTGCGGTATGCCCGTCATGGCCACAAGCATGCATCACGCCTTTGGTCTGCGACGCATAGTCCAGCTCTGTAATCTCAGTGACCGGCAACGCATCCATATCCGCTCGCAACCCTACCACTTTACCGCTCTTGGTTACTCTTCCGTTGATCACCCCAACAACACCGGTACGCCCGACCCCCTCGACCACTCCGTCACAGCCAAACTGCCGCAGCAGTTCAGCCACCCGAGCAGCCGTGCGGTGAACCTCGAACATCAGCTCCGGATGGCGATGGAAATCCTGTCGCCAACCGATAATTTCCGCGTGCATTTCCGAGTATCGGTTCTTGATTGGCATCTGCTTAACTCTCAATTTTGAACAGCCCTAGGGCACCCCAAACACTGAAAGACCATCCTTCGCATTGCAAGAAAATTCATTGCAGCCATTGTGCGTTGGTAACCTTCGCATCTCTGGACTACCCCCTACGCGATCCCGTCAATCCAGAATAGCTGCACCAATATGTGGGTGTAATTCTCTAAGAACCATAAAAAGGTATTTTTGAAACCCACTCAGTCAATATGACTTCTACCCCGTTAACTCATGATAAGGTGCAGTTATCATGTCTTAGTAATTTATCAAGAAGGTCCATCAGTTTCCAAGTAAGTTTCGCGTGCGAAACCTACTTTCGGTTCGCCATACTTCGGACCCGTTCCAGAATTTGACGGGCCTCATAGGGTGACAGCCCTTGTCCCGTCAGACGGATTGTCAGCCCGTTCTCGAACAGATCAGCCTTCACCACCCCACCAGATGCCAAACCCAGTGCTTCTAATTTTTGCCCAGCCGCAACGGTCGCAGGTCGCCCGCCCCGCGCCGGGTCTTTCTCAGCTTTCTCGGTCGCCATCACTGCATCCAGAACCTGCGTCTCCTCTGCAGCAGAGCCCGACACACTCTGCGCCAAGGCTTGCCGAAACGGCTCTGCCCCCATTGCGCGCAAACTCGCAGCCAACTGCAAACCCGCGCGTTCAGACAGATCAGTAGGAAAGGCCAGTAAATCCCCAAGTGATTCATGAATCATTGCAAAGCTGCGGATCTTGGATCGCTTCGCCTTTGAGGCAGAAGCAAATAATTCGTTAACAGCCGCCTGCACAGATTCAAACACGCCCTGCCCCGCCGCAACCGCCGCCAGCCGCCCCCGTTCATAGTGGCTCAGGTTGGCGCGGATTTCGTTCTCCTCCACCATCGCGACATAAGCCTCCGTTG